>NZ_CP016450.1:3492500-3707500 GCF_001713395.1 Sinorhizobium sp. RAC02
TGCATCGTTAACGGGCCGGGCGAAAGCAAACATGCCGATATCGGCATCTCGCTGCCCGGCACCGGCGAACTGCCGATCGCGCCGATCTATGTCGACGGCAAGAAGGCGATGACGCTGCGCGGTACCAATATCGCCGGCGAATTCGAGACGCTGGTCAACGACTATATCGAGAAGCGCTACGGGCAGGGCCAGGCGGCGGCCGAGTAAGCTTTCTCAGGCGCCACGCGGACGGAAAACCGCTTCACACTTTTCCTGGCGCGGCTCAGGCTCACAGCCGCGTTGTCAAAAGCTTGAAGCCTGCAAAAGCGAAGAAGGCGGCCATGACGCCTTCAATGGCGCGACGCGACTTGAGATAGGCCCGGTGCACGGGGCCGAGCGAGAAGACCAGCGCGAAGCCGAGGAAGACGCAGACACCCATCACCATGCAGCCGGCGATGAAGGTGATCATCACACCGCCCGGCGCGCCCGGCGGCATGCCGAGCGATGTCAGCATGATCCAGTTGAAGATCGCCTTCGGATTGGTGATGTGGATGCCGAGGCCCTTGAGATACTGTCGGCGCGGCGACAGCGGCGGCATCGCCGCCATCTGCGCGCGATAGACTTCCTCGCTCTTGCGAGCCGCCCTGTAGGCGTTCCAGGCGAGCCACAGCAGGTAGCAGCCGCCGACGATCTTCAGCACGATGATCGCCTGGCCGTAGGTACGGATGAGGGCGGAAAGGCCCGACGCCGTGAGGATCGCCCAGATGTAGGAGCCGGTCAGCACGCCCGAGGCAAGCGCCAGCCCGGCGCGGCGGCCCTGGCTGATCGAGGTTGCGATGATGGCGATGATCGCCGGTCCCGGCGAGGCTGTCGCGATGAAATAAGCGGTCCAGGCGACGGCGAGTTGCGGCAGGTAGGGCGTGATGTCGGTCATGGTTCACCGGTGGATGTCGGTGGACGATAGCCGATCGTGTTTTCCGCTCCTAGCTGGAGAATTGCACCGCATGTCACTGTCGGTCGGGAAGGTCGGCGCATCCCCCTCATCCGGCCCTTCGGGCCACCTTCTCCCCGCTGGGGAGAAGGGGAGGTGCGGTGTGTTGTTGAACGCGCCATCGAGAGGATGAAAAGGAGGCCTTGTCCCCTTCTCCCCAGCGGGGAGAAGGTGCCGGCAGGCGGATGAGGGGGCTGTCGCCGCCCTGGTCGAACCCTCAGACGATCTCTTCGACCGCGGCGATCAGCCGGTCGCATTCCTCCGGCGTGCCGATGGTGATGCGCAAAAAGTCCGAGATGCGGGGCTTGGCGAAGTGGCGCACCAGCACGGCGCGGTCGCGCAGGCCCTTGGCGAGGGCTTCGCCGCTCAAGGCCGGGTGGCGGGCGAAGACGAAGTTGGCCTGCGAGGGCAGGACCTCGAAGCCGCGCTGGCGAAGCGCGCCGGTGACGCGTTCGCGTGTCTCGATGACCTTGCCCCGGGTCTCGTCGAACCAGGCGCGGTCGTCCACGGCGGCGGCGGCGCCGGCCTGGGCAACGCGGTCGAGCGGGTAGGAGTTGAAACTGTCCTTGACGCGCTCCAGCGCATCGATCAGCGGGCGCTGGCCGATGGCGTAGCCGACGCGCAGGCCGGCCAGCGAGCGGGATTTCGACAGCGTGTGCACGACGAGCAGGTTGTCGTACTTCCTGGTTAGCGGGATGGCGCTCTCGCCGCCGAAATCGATATAGGCCTCGTCGACCACGACCGGCTGGTCCGGGTGTTCCGCGACGAGCTTTTCGATCGCCGCCAGCGGCAGGCCGATGCCTGTTGGGGCGTTCGGGTTCGGCAGGATGATGGCGCCGGCGGGGCGGGCGTAATCCGCCAGATCGATGGTGAAATCGTCCCTCAGCGGGATCTCTATCGCCTCGATGCCGAACAGGCGGCAATAGGTCGGGTAGAAGCTGTAGGTAATATCCGGATAGAGCAGCGGCTGCTCGTGGTTGAGAAGCGCCATGAAAGCGTGCGCCAGCACCTCGTCCGAGCCGTTTCCGACGAAGACCTCGTCCGCCTCCACACCGTAGAAGCGGGCGATCGACTGGCGCAGCGCCAGGGCCGACGGGTCCGGGTAGAGCTTCAGGCTGTCGGCGACGGCGGCCTGCATGGCGGCGATCGCCTTGGGCGAGGGGCCATAGGGGTTTTCGTTGGTGTTGAGCTTGGTGAGGTTTTGAATGCGCGGCTGCTCGCCCGCGACATAGGGCTTGAGCGTGGCGACGATCGGCGACCAGAATTTGCTCATGAGGTCAGTTCCTGCGATTGGCGATGAAATGGGCGGTTTCGATGAGAATCCCGGCCCGATGGCTGAACGGCGCAAGAAGCGCCTCGGCCTCCTTCACAAGCTCCTGAAGACGGCTTTCCGCCCAGGCCTGGCCACGGCGCGAAACGAGCGTCGCCTTGCCGCGGTCGGCATCCTTGCCGGTCGCCTTGCCCATGGTCTGCGCATCCGCGGTGAGATCCAGCAGATCGTCGGCGATCTGGAAGGCGAGGCCGACCGTTTCGCCGTAGCGGCGCAGCGTCGCCCGCTCATCATTTGAGGCGCCTGCGATGATCGCCCCGGCCTCGCAGGCAAAGCGCAGGAGCGCGCCGGTCTTCATGGCCTGCAGCGTGACGATGCCGTCTTCGTCCGGCGCCTGTTTTTCCGCCGCAAGATCGAGCGCCTGGCCACCGGCCATGCCGCCAATGCCGGCGGCGCGGGCGAGCGCCAGCACAAGGGCCGTCTTGGTGGCGTCGGGCAGGCGGGTTTCGGGCGCGGCAACGATGTCGAAGGCAAGTGTCAGCAGGCTGTCGCCGGCAAGGATGGCGGCTGCCTCGTCGAAAGCGATGTGCACGGTCGGCTGGCCGCGGCGCAGGTCGTCGTCGTCCATGGCCGGCAGGTCGTCATGCACGAGCGAATAACAGTGGATGCATTCGAGCGCCGCGCCAATCCGCAGCGCCGTCTCGCGCTCGACATTCGGGAAGAGGGCGGCGGATTCGATGACGAGGAAGGGGCGCAGGCGCTTGCCGCCGTTCAGCACGCCGTGGCGCATGGCAGCGAGAAGCCGTTCGGGGCGGGCGATTTCGTCCGCCTGCACGGTGCTCGACAACAGTGCGGCGAGCAGCGCTTCCACCGCTTCGGCATTGCTCTTCAGGAGGGATTGGAATTCCTGGTAACGTTCGCTCATGGCCGCTCTTTGGCATGGGCTCCGGGCTTAGGCAACGGGAATGCCGGGATGGCGGCAAAGAATCGCGGCACGCCGCTGGTTTTTGGCGAGCCGTGACGGTATGAAAGCGCAACGACGCAAGGATGGGCGCCGGCATTTGGACATCGTACCGGAAACACGGGCAGACACGGTCAATTCGGAGGCAGATGCCGGTGGCAGGGATGGTTTGATGACCCGCCTTCGCCGGCACTGGCGACGCATTGTCCTTGCCGTGGCGGCTTTTATTGCACTGCCCTATGTGCTGATCCTGCTCTACACGATCGAGTTCGTCCGTCCGGTTTCGACCCTCATGCTGAGCGATCTCGTGCTGCTGCGCGGCTACGACCGGCAATGGGTGGAGTTCGACGCGATTTCACCCAATCTCGTGCAGGCGGTGATGATGTCGGAGGACGGGCAGTTCTGTCGCCATGCCGGCGTCGACTGGGGCGAGATGCGGGCGGTGGTGAACGAGGCGCTGGCCGGCGAGCAGACGCGCGGTGCCAGCACCATCCCCATGCAGACCGCAAAAAACCTGTTCCTGTGGAACGGCCGCTCCTTCCTGCGCAAGGTGATGGAACTGCCGCTCGCCGTCGTTTCGGATTTCGTCTGGAGCAAGCGGCGGCTGATGGAGATCTATCTCAACATCGCCGAATGGGGGCCGGGCATCTACGGCGTCGAGGCGGCGGCACAGCATCATTTCGGGGTCCCGGCCGCCAAACTCTCGCGCCGGCAGGCAGCCCTTCTCGCGGTCTCGCTGCCCAATCCCTTCGAGCGCAATGCCGGCAAGCCGGGACGCGGCCTGCAACGGTTGGCGCGGCTGATCGAGCGGCGGGCGAGCCGGTCGGGCGAATATATCAAATGCCTTTATGAGTGACGTCAGGGCTTTTCATTGGCGTTTGCCGGCCTGAGCCCATAGGATTCGGCGCCTGCAAGGAGCACGCAATGTCAGACCTCATCCTCTATGTCGGCAACAAGAACTATTCCTCCTGGTCCTTCCGGCCCTGGATTGCGCTGGCAGCGGCCGGCGTGCCCTTCACGGACAAGGTGATCCCCTTCGATTTCGCCGCGGGCAATCCGGAAATTCGAAAAGTCTCTCCGACGGGCAAGGTGCCGGTGCTGTATCATGGCGCCGTGCGGGTGTGGGAATCGCTCGCCATCATCGAATATGCCGCCGAGCTTTTTCCCGACAAGGGCATCTGGCCCGAAGACGTGGCGGCCCGCGCCGAGGCACGGGCGATCTCGATGGAAATACTCTCCGGCTTCCACGCGCTGCGCAATACCTGCCCGATGAACATCCGCCGCGAGCCCGGCGCGGTCGACCTGTCCGATGGCGTGAGAAACGACGTCGCGCGCATCGAAACGATCTGGAAGACGGCACTGGCACGCTCCGGTGGCCCGTTCCTGTTCGGTGCGTTTTCGGCGGCCGATGCCATGTATGCGCCGGTCGTCAATCGCTTCGAAGCCTATTGCCTCACGAAGGAGGAAACCGTACTGGCCTACATGGCGCGCATGAAGGCGCATCCGGCCTGGCAGGAATGGGAGCGGGCCGCGCGCGCCGAGACCTGGATCGTGCCGGAAGACGAAGCCTGACCGACGGAATCGAAAAATTCGGGTCAGGGACTGGTCAAGCGGCGTTTTGCCATGTATAAGCCCGCCAAATTTCCGAAATAAAGACATGTCTTTGTCAGCCATTCGGTGGCCTGCGGATGTGTTTGCCCGATAAGTGGAGTTAGTGAAATGGCTGTACCAAAAAGAAAAACGAGCCCGTCCAAGCGCGGTATGCGCCGTTCCGCAGACGCTCTGAAGGGTTCGACCTACATCGAAGACAAGAACTCGGGCGAACTGCGCCGTCCGCACCACATCGACCTGAAGACCGGCATGTACCGCGGTCGCCAGGTCCTGACGCCGAAGGAAAGCGCATAATCTGCGTTTTCGGCATCAGCTGAGATCAGGGGCCGGTTCGACCGGCCCTTTTCTTTTGCGCCATTTTTGCCGGTCCCATCGACACGACATTTTCTTGTGCCGAATCTTCGGCTAAGAGGGCCGGAAGGGCTGCTCGTGCGAGAGCGGCCAGAGGAGAGCGCTACCCATGCTTTTTGCCATCCCGCTTCTGATCATCCCGTTCGCTCTCTACAATCTCGCCATGACCGGGCTGTTCGGTGATGGTGGCACCGCCGTGCTCGACAGCGAGGTTCTGGCGGTCAACATGCTGTCCGGCACGACCTGGACGATGGCCTTCGGCGACCTGCTCATCTTCATCGCGCTCGTGCTGCTCTTCGTGGAAATCCTGAAGGCCACGCGGCCGGGCTCGCGCGCGCTCTTCGATCACATGCTGTCGATGGTGCTGTTCGTGGCGTCTCTCGTCGAGTTCCTGCTGGTGCAGGGGGCGGCCACGCAGATCTTCTTCATCCTGATGACCATCTGCTTCATCGACGTCATCGCGGGCTTTGCGGTCTCGATCCGCACGGCGGGCCGGGATCTCTCGATCGGGCTCTGACAAGGCGCGGGGAGGCCCCGCGCCGTTTCTGGTCTCAGCTCAGGTTGTCGAGCTTGGTCTGCAGCGCGCGCAGTTGTTCCTTCAGCTCGTCGAGATCCTTGGGCTCGGCCTTGCGGGTTTCCTTCGGCGGCGTGGCATTGGCGAAGGGGGCGAACATCTTCATCGCCTGCTGGAACAGTTCGGTGTTGCGCCGCGTCGTTTCCTCGATCAGCGCCATCGGCACCTGCAGGTTCTTGGCAAGCGGCGTATCGCCCAGCGCCTTGTTGATCTGCTCGCGCATCTGCGAATGCTGCTCGGTGAAGGCCTGCATGGAGTGTTCGAGATAGCTCGGCACCACCATCTGCATCTGATCGCCGTAGTAGGAAATCAGCTGGCGCAGGAAGGAGATCGGCAGGAGCGTGTTGCCGGTCTTGGATTCCTGCTCGAAGATGATCTGCGTCAGCACCGAATGGGTGATGTCGTCGCCCGATTTCGCATCCTGCACGGTGAAGTCCTCGCCCTTCTTCACCATGACTGCGAGATCGTCGAGCGTCACATAGGTGCTCGTGCCCGTATTGTAGAGGCGGCGGTTGGCGTATTTCTTGATGACGATCTGACCGTCGTTCTTGGCCATTAGGGTCTCCTCATCCCCGTGTTCCTGTTTCTTTTTTGATGCCGGGGAGTATCCGCAAAAACAGGCTTCCTGACAATCGAATTGTGCGATGCGGCGAGGAATGCTGCGCAACATGGAATTTCATGCTGCATGCCCGTTCGATGAAATTTTAGCGCTGCGGGATATCCCGTTTGACTCTCCCCCTCCGCTTTGCCAGTTTTGATTTGGGAGAACCGCCGGGCTCGCGCCGTTCGCGCATCGGGCCCGGTTCCAGGGCCGTCCGCAAGGCCGTCAGAACTGAGGAAGTTACACCATGAGCACCCCATCCATCGTCATCGCCAGCGCCGCCCGCACCGCGGTCGGGTCCTTCAACGGAGCCTTCGCCAACACGCCCGCCCATGAACTCGGGGCGACGGCGATTTCGGCGGTTCTGGAGCGCGCGGGCGTGGCAGCGGGCGAGGTGAACGAGGTGATCCTCGGCCAGGTGCTGCAGGCCGGCGAAGGCCAGAACCCAGCCCGCCAGGCCGCAATGAAGGCCGGTGTGCCGCAGGAAGCCACCGCCTGGACCATGAACCAGCTCTGCGGTTCGGGTCTTCGCGCCGTGGCACTCGGCATGCAGCAGATCGCGACGGGTGACGCGAACATCATCGTTGCCGGCGGCATGGAATCCATGTCCATGGCGCCGCATTGCGCGCATATGCGCGCCGGCGTGAAGATGGGCGACTTCAAGATGATCGACACGATGATCAAGGACGGCCTGACCGACGCCTTCTACGGCTACCATATGGGCATCACCGCGGAAAATGTCGCCAAGCAGTGGCAGCTTTCGCGCGACGAGCAGGACGCCTTCGCCGTGTCTTCGCAAAACAAGGCCGAGGCCGCCCAGAAGGACGGACGCTTCCGGGACGAGATCGTTCCCTTCATCGTCAAGACCCGCAAGGGCGACGTGTCGGTCGATGCCGACGAATATATCCGCCATGGCGCGACGCTCGATTCGATGGCCAAGCTTCGCCCGGCCTTCGACAAGGACGGCACGGTCACGGCGGCCAATGCCTCTGGCCTCAATGACGGTGCGGCCGCAGCCCTCCTGATGTCGGAAGCCGAAGCCTCGCGCCGCGGCATCCAGCCGCTCGCCCGCATCGTTTCCTGGGCGACCGCCGGCGTCGACCCGAAGATCATGGGCACCGGCCCGATCCCGGCGTCGCGCAAGGCGCTCGATCGCGCCGGCTGGAAGATCGGCGATCTCGACCTCGTGGAAGCCAACGAAGCCTTCGCGGCGCAGGCCTGCGCGGTCAACAAGGACCTCGGCTGGGATCCATCGATCGTCAACGTCAACGGCGGCGCGATCGCCATCGGTCATCCGATCGGCGCCTCTGGCGCCCGTATCCTCAACACGCTCCTTTTCGAGATGAAGCGCCGCGGCGTCTCGAAGGGCCTCGCCACGCTTTGCATCGGCGGCGGCATGGGCGTGGCGATGTGCGTCGAGAGCCTGTAAGCATCGACTGACATTCTGCTTTGCCAGGACCTGCCGCCAGCGGGCGACAGGTCGACTCAAAAAACAGTTTCAGGGGAGTGAGCGACATGAGCAGGGTAGCATTGGTAACGGGTGGATCGCGGGGCATTGGTGCTGCCATTTCGGTGGCGCTGAAGGCCGCGGGATACAAGGTGGCTGCAAGCTATGCCGGCAATGACGATGCCGCCAATGCCTTCAAGGCCGAAACGGGCATCCCCGTCTACAAGTGGGACGTTTCGAGCTACGAGGCCTGCGTCGAGGGCATCGGCAAGGTGGAGGCCGATCTCGGCCCCGTCGACGTTCTCGTCAACAATGCGGGCATCACCAAGGACGCGATGTTCCACAAGATGACGCCTGACCAGTGGGGTGCGGTGATCAACACCAACCTGACGGGCCTGTTCAACATGACCCATCCGGTCTGGACCGGCATGCGCGACCGCAATTTCGGCCGCGTCATCAATATCTCATCCATCAACGGCCAGAAGGGCCAGATGGGCCAGGCGAACTACTCCGCGGCCAAGGCCGGCGATCTCGGCTTCACCAAGGCGCTCGCCCAGGAGGGTGCCGCCAAGGGCATCACGGTCAACGCCATCTGCCCGGGCTACATCGGCACGGAAATGGTGCGCGCCATTCCGGAAAAGGTGCTGAACGAGCGGATCATCCCGCAGATCCCCGTCGGTCGCCTCGGTGAGCCGGAAGAAATCGCCCGCGTCGTCGTCTTCCTCGCGTCCGACGATGCCGGTTTCATCACCGGCTCGACCATTTCGGCGAATGGCGGGCAGTTCTTCGTCTGACGCCATTTTGAACGAAACGGAACACGGCGCCTTCGGGCGCCGTTTTCATGTGGTACAGTACGCAAGGCGGAGAGGGCCATGAAACAGGAACGATTGAGCGAAGAGGCGATTGCCGAGGCACTGGCGGGACTGGACGGCTGGAGCCGTTCCGATGACGGCATCGCCATCGAGAAGCGGTTCAAATTCAAGACGTTTCGCGAGGCTTTCGGCTTCATGACCGAAGGGGCGCTTGCGGCGGAAAAATTCAACCACCATCCGGAATGGTTCAACGTCTACAATCGTGTCGATGTGCGGCTGACCAACCACGATGCGGGTGGGCTGACCGAGCTTGATGTCAAGCTGGCGACCGCCATGGACAAGGCGGCGGCACTGCGCACGAAGAGTTGAAGCTGCGTGAGCGCATTCCCATATGATCCTCGCCGGACGGTTTTGAACGTTACAGCGCGCCTTGCGCGCAGGCCGGCTTTGCCACCTGAAGGAGGCCCTGCATGGATGATGTGAAGATCGGCGAGATCCTTCTGCCGGGAGACGAGGACGAGCAGGACCGGCAGAAGAGCCGCGTGAAGAGGCGGTTCTGGCCGGTTCTGAAGCGCGCAATGCGGCAGGTTCCCTTCTCCCGCGATCTCGTTGCCGCCTACTATTGCGCGCTCGATTCCCGCACGCCGGCCCGGGTTCGCGGCATCCTTCTGGCGGCACTTGCCTATTTCGTGCTGCCGCTCGACGGCATTCCCGATTTCTTCGCGCTTGTCGGCTTTTCCGACGATATTGCCGTGCTGACGGCGGCCTTCGCGGCGATCCGCGGGCACATCCGCCCCGATCACTATGTGGCCGCAGACAAGGCCATGGCGGACGAGCCGGACATGCAGGCTGCCGGTTAAACGGCGGTCCTGGACGGCATCTCCCGGTTGTTCGCGTAAACCGTGGTAGCGCCAGTCAAATTCTTGCCCTATTCCTTGTGCCATTAGGGGTTTCGACGGGTTTCTATCTCACCATATGGGGATCGGGGACGCCCGCCTTTCTTGCGAAGGCAGCGGCGGGTTCCTGACGCAAACTGTCCCGGTGCAGTGCGGAAACTCCACGTAAAATGCGTGTCTGTTGACGGTTTGGTAACCTGAATTAAGTCAAAATGAACCAAATCGTCATCATGCATGGCTTAAACCGGCATCGGGGGCGCCGCCTTCGGTCGGTACACCACAGGCAAGACAACCGGCAGGAAAACATGTTCGTAAGAAAGCTCGCAACCGCACTCGCCCTTGTCGTCGCGACCGCAGGCGTTGCCTCGGCCCAGACGCCGACGCGCATTCAGCAGTTCAATGCCTGGGGCGCCTATTCCTATCAGGCGAACGGCGGCAAGGTCTGCTACGTGCTCTCCGTGCCGAAGGACAAGAACCCGCCCGGCGTCGACCACGGCGATGTGTTCTTCCTGGTCTCGCAGCGCCCCGGCCAGAACATCAGCTACGAGCCGCAGGCGATGATGGGTTATCCGCTTCAGGAAAACTCCAAGGTCAACGTCGTCATCGACGGCCGGAGCTTCGCGATGTTCACCAAGGGCAATTCGGCCTGGGTGGAGAACGCTGCCGAAGAGCCGGCGCTCGTCGCGGCCATGCGCAGCGGCAAGGACATGCAGGTACAGGCGAAATCGCGCCGCGGCACGGGCACGTCCTACTCCTATTCGCTTTCCGGTATCTCGGCTGCGCTGAAGCAGATCGAAGGTTGCCGCTAACAGCCCTTGAATTTCGCAGTGTTGCAGTGAAAGGCCGGCTTTACGCCGGCCTTTTCGTTTGGGGCGATTATTCCGCCGGTTTCGTCACAAGCTGCGCGTCGCGGCTGCAGATCGCGCGGTACCAGACGTAGGAGACGATGGCGATCAGGCCCATGGTCGGGATGATCGTGCCGAAGGCGAAGAGGGGGAGCCCGATGGCGGCGGCGATGAGGCCGGCGATGAAGCCGGAGCCCATCTGGATGAAGCCCATGGCGGCAGATGCCGAGCCCGCAATGTGCGGGAAGGGTTCCATGGCGGCGGTCATCATGTAGGGCATGACGAAGGCGATGCCGAAGGCATAGATGCCCACCGGACCCATGACGCTGAGGAAGGTCGGCTCCAGCAGGTGCGAGGTGGCGGCGATCAGGATGCTGGCAATGCCGATGAAGCAGAGGCCTGGGAAGACGATGCGGGCCGGCGGCATTTTGCGCATCAGGAAACGCACGACGACGGTTCCGGCAAAGAAGAACCCCGATTGCATGAGCATGCCGACGCCGAATTCTGTAGGCGTCAGGCCGACCTTGCCGATCAGCACGAAGGGCAGCATGGTCGCCTGGCCATAGAGCGCGCCGACGGCGCCCGCCATGACGAGCGTGGCGGAGACGAAGCGGCTGCTGGTCGCGAGTTCGCGATAACCGCGCAGGATCGGGCCGATATGGCCCTTGGCCGGGTCCGGCGTCGTCGTCTCGGCCATGCAGAAATAGACCGCGCCGCAGGCGGTCAGTGCAAAGCCGACCATCAGGAAGAAGATCGACTGCCAGCCGAACAGGCCGAGCGCGAAGCCGCCAAGCGTCGGCGAGACGGCCGGGCCGATGGCCAGCATCATGCCCACCATGTTCATGATGCGGGCGGCCTCGGTGCCGGTGAACTGGTCGCGCACGATGGCGCGCGACACCGTCATGCCGACGGAGGCGCCGATGCCCTGGACGAGGCGGCCGGCGAGCAGCACTTCGACGCTCGGCGCGAAGGCGGCCATCAGGCTGCCGGCAAGGTAGACGCTCATGAAGATCAGCGTTGTCTTGCGCCGGCCAAGCACGTCCGACATGGTGCCGGACACCAGCTGCGACAGGGCGAAGCCGGCGAAGTAGAGCGACAGTGTCAGCTTGATCGCCGATTCCGTCGAGGCAAAGGCATGCACCAGTTCCGGCATGGCCGGTGTGTAGAGCGCCATGGAGACGGGGCCGAGCGCCACGAGGAAGGCGCTGATGATGCTGGTCCGGCGTTCGCTCATGCGTGGCGCCGTCATCGAATACCTTCCTTGACGAAGGCGAGTGCAGAACTGTCTTCCTCGAGTGCCACGAGATTGGCGCGCAGCTGCTTCAGCTGGCCGCGCATCACATCGATATCAGCCATGCCGATGCCGCTCGTCACGTGCTGCATCAGCTCGATCTGCTCGTCGCGGATGCTGGCGATGAGGCCGCCGGCGGCCGGCGTCGTGAAGATCAGCTTGGCACGGCGATCGACCGGATCGGCGCGGCGCTCGATGAAGCCAAGGCTCTGGAGGCGGTCGAGATAGGTGGAAAGCGTCATCGGTTCGATGCCCATGCGCTGGGCAATGTCGAGCTGCCGGCTGCCCTCCAGCGTGGCGATGCGCACCAGCGTGCGGGCCTCGCCCGGTGTCAGGCCGAGACCGGCGGTGGCGATGCGGCGCTCGAAAGCGCTACGCAGCATGCGGGCAACGTCGATGAGGACGAAACCGAGGGCGTCGGGATCGGGGCGAGGGGACATGATCACTTTCTGGCTTATTGTAAGTTCAACTTACTATACCGGGCCGAAATGAACAACGGCCAAGCCAGCGCTGCAACGCATGGCTGCCTTGCGAAACGACAAATGCGCCCTTGACGAACGCCTTCGCAGGCGCTGGAATGCCGTGAGATTCCAGAGGATTCCCGATGACCGGTTCGATGCTATTCGGCGCCTTCATGGCTGCCCTGCTTTATGTGCTCATTCCCGGGCCGGCTTTCCTCGCCCTTCTCGGCATCGGTGCCGGGCAGGGGCGCAAGGCGGGCGCACTGTTCATGGGCGGACATCTTGCCGGTGACCTGCTCTGGTCGAGCCTGGCGTTGGTGGCAATTGTCGGGGCCAAGACGATCGGCACCACGGTCTTCGATGTGCTCGGCCTGCTTTGTGGTTTCTATCTCGCCTGGATCGGCTGGTCGGCGCTCAGGGCAAAACCGCGCGCGGATGGCGGCGCGGTGATGACGGTCGACCGGCCGCTGCGCCGCGGGCTGATCTTCGGCCTCACCAACCCGAAGGGCTACCCGGTGGCGCTGGCGACCTTCACGGCGCTGCTTGCCGGTTCCTCGAACGCGCTTGATTTCGATGCGCTGCCGGCGCTGCTCGGCGTCTCGTTCTTCGGCTTCCTGATGGCGGATATCATCCTGGTCGCCATCATCGGCGCCGGCCTGGTGCGCCGCTTCTACCGGCGTCACGAACTGGCGATCGTGCGCCTGTCCGGCCTGCTCTTCATGGGCTTTGCCGTGCAGGCCGTCTGGCATGCGGCGCCCGGTCTCTTGGGCTGGCGCAAACCCTAGGCCGCGACGGCGGGGAAGCGGATCGTCACGCGCAGGCCTTTGTCGTCCGCACCGCTCTCCAGCGCCATCGTCGCATCGAAAAGCGCGGCGATTTCCTCGACGATCGGCAGGCCCAGCCCCATGCCCGGCGCGGTGTTGTGGTCGCCGCGGGAAAACCGCTGGCGCACGAGGCTGCGGCGCTCCCGGGGAATGCCGGGGCCGTTGTCCTCGACGATGAGGAGCACGGCATCGGCCGCCTCGCGCACGCGGACCGTCACTTCTGCGCCGTTGCCGGCATAGGCGATGGCGTTTTCCACGAGGTTGCGCAGAAGCTCACAGAAGAGCAGCGGTTCGGCGCGGGCAAGTGCCGGGCCGTCGCCTTCATAGCCGAGATCGATACCGGCTTCGGCTGCTGATGGCACGCGATCAGCCGTGAGCTGCTGGGCGAGCGCGGCGATATCTATTGGGGCCGGTTTCTGGGGCTCGTTGGAGCCGGCGGCGTCGATCTTGGCCATCAGCAGAAGCTGGGCGAGGATGCGCTCGGCATGTGCTACCGCCGCATCCCCCTTGCGGGCGGCCTCCTGCGCTTCCTCCAGCGTGCCGGCGCGGCTGGCGAGCGCCAGCTGGGTGCGGATGATGGCGAGCGGCGTGCGCAGCTGGTGGCTGGCATTGCCGGAAAAGTGGCGCAGCGCATCGAGTGCCGATTGCAGGCGCACCATGAAGGAATTGACCGTTTCGACCACGCCCTGCACCTCGCTCGGCACACGCTGCTCGATCGGGTGCAGGTCGTTCGGGCTGCGTTCGGCGATGGCGTCGCTGAGCCGATAGAGCGGGCGCAGCGATACGGTGACGGCGATCCCGACGATGGTGGCGGCACCGGCGATCATCATGGCAAGGCGCAGCGCCGAGCGAAACAGGATGGCCTGGGCCAATTGTCGGCGGGCGATGGTGGTTTCGGCGACGGTGACGGCGAAGGGCACGGAGTTGATGCCGGTCGAGGCCGAGCGTTGCAGCACGGCGATGCGGATCGGCTCGCCGCGGAAGGTTGCGTCCTGGAAGCCGATCGGCTGGCCCTGCATGTCATCGATGGTCGGCAGCGTCTGGTAGCCGGTGATGAACTGGCCCGGCGGGCCGTCGACCCGGTAGAACACGCGGTCCTGCGCGGCCGAGGTCAGCATTTCCAGCGCGACATAGGGGATGTCGACTTCGAGGCTGCCGTTTTCCGCTACCACGACGCGTTCGGCAATGGCGAGCGCCGAGCCGGCGAGCACCCGGTCGGAGACGGCGTTCGCCGTCTTCACGGCCTCCCAGTAGGTGTCGACGAGAGCGACGATGCCGATCACCGCCGTCGAGACGAGCAGCCAGAGCAGCAGGCGCCGACGAAGCGAGGAGGCGGGGGAGAGGGTCAAGCGGCGGGCGCCTTGTCGAGATAGTAGCCGATGCCGCGCGCGGTGCGCACGGTCAGGCCGTGCGGGGC
Source organism: Sinorhizobium sp. RAC02 (assembly GCF_001713395.1). Lineage (NCBI taxonomy): Bacteria > Pseudomonadati > Pseudomonadota > Alphaproteobacteria > Hyphomicrobiales > Rhizobiaceae > Sinorhizobium > Sinorhizobium sp. RAC02. Next base: position 3,506,832 of record NZ_CP016450.1, read on the forward strand.
CAGCCGTTTGCGGAGCCGGCTGACATATTGTTCGATGGCATTGGCGGAGAGATCGTCGTCGAAAGCGGCAAGCGACTGCATGATCGCCTCCTTGGCGACGACCTTGCCGGCGCGCATGAAGAGGATTTCGAGCAGGCCGACTTCGCGGGCCGGAATGTCGAGCGGCGCACCCTCGGCCGAGAAGGTGCGGGAGTTGAGATCGAGCGCGACGCCGCCGAAGGTGATGGCCGAGGAGCGCAGGCCCGCCTGGCGGCGCAACAGCATGCGCACGCGCGCCTCGAATTCAGAAATGTCGAAGGGTTTGATCATGTAGTCGTCGGCGCCGAGATCGAGGCCGCGCACCCGCTCCTCCGGGGCACCGCGCGCCGTCAGGATCAGCACGGAGGCCTTGTCCTTGCGGGCGCGCATGGCACGCAGCACATCGAGGCCGTCCATTTCCGGCAAGGTCAGGTCGAGAATGACGAGGTCGAAATTTTCCGACGCGATGGCGGCATCGGCAGACGCGCCGTCGCGCACCACGTCCACGGCATGGCCGGTGCCCTTGAGGATGGCGGACAGGCCGTCCGCCAGGGCATCATTGTCTTCGACCAGTAGAATGCGCACGTCGTTTCGTCCTCCTTGCGGAACTCTAACGGTGGCGCGTGCACTTGTGAACGGCCTCGCGCTTTGGCAAGGTCGCGCCATGCGTCTTGTCCTCATCCTTCTTGCCCTACTTGCGGTGCCCCTTCCGGCTTTTGCCGAGCCGACCTTCTTTCCGGCGCGCGACGGCAATGCGCAGGCGCCGGTGCTGGTCGTCTATTCGTCGCTCGACGAGCCGCTCGCCCGGCCGATGATCAGGGGCTTCCAGGAGGCCAATCCCGATGTCGCGGTGCGCTATGACGAGATGCTGACCGGCGAAGTGCACGATCGCATCGTGCGCGAGACGGATGCCGGCGAAAAGACGGCGGATTTTGCCTTCTCTTCGGCGATGGACCTGCAGGTCAAGCTCAGCAATGACGGTTATGCCCAGCGCAGTGACCTGCCGATGAGCGAGCGCTGGCCGCAATGGGCGAACTGGCGCAACACGGCCTATGCGCTGACCTTCGAGCCGGCCGTCTTCGTCTATCACAAGCCAAGCTTCAAGGATGAAAAGCCGCCCGCCTCGCGCGCCGAGTTCGTCGAGTACCTGAAACGGCAGGGTGAGAAGGTCTATGGCCGCATCGGCACCTATGACATCGAGCGTTCGGGCGTCGGCTTTCTGTTCATGGCGCGCGACCAGGAGCAGTTCGGCGATATCTGGACGGTGATCCAGGCGATGGGGGCGGCGGGGGTAAAACTCTATTCGACCAGCTCGGCCATCCTCGAGCGGGTCGCCGACGGGCGCTTCGTGCTCGGCTACAACATTCTCGGCTCCTATGCGGCGGACTGGGCCTCGCGCCACCCGGATGTCGGCATCGTCCTGCCGAAGGACTATACCGTCGTCATGTCGCGCATCGGCCTCGTGCCGCAGGCGGCCGCCTCCCCGGAACTCGGGCGGCGTTACCTCGCCTTCTTCATGTCGAAGGAGGGCCAGACCATCATGGCGCGCGAATTGCAGATCGCCGCCGTCAGCCCGGAGGTCTCCGGCTCGAACACGGCGCGCACCATGAGCGCGCTGCTCGGTGCGCAGCTGAAGCCGGTGCCGGTGAGCCCGGGCCTCATGGTCTATCTCGACCAGGTGAAGCGCGCGCGGCTGATTGCACGCTGGAACGAGGTTCTGCGCACGCAATAGCGCGGTCATGCTCGACCAGCGAATAGAGAGCCTGTCTATGTCAGGTAGATGTCAGCTTCTTGTGTTGGTTTAGGGGTCTTCAACGTCCGTGGAGGCGGACGGAAGACCGGGAGGAGACTTCAGCCAAAATTGCGCCCGCGAACCGACGTTCGCGTTGCCGTGGCCGATCCGTTCCTCCCTCCATAATCAACGATGCGCGAAACAAGCCGCGCCTGACGGAGGACACACTCTTGAAACATTTCTTCCTGGCATCCCTGATTGCCGGCGCCATGGCGCTTCCGGCCTTTGCTGCCGATTATTCGATCATCGCACCGGCAGGCCCGGGCGGCGGCTGGGACCAGACGGCCCGCTCGCTGCAGACGGTTCTGCAGGATGAGAAGATTTCCGGCAGCGTCCAGGTGGTGAACGTTCCGGGCGCCGGCGGCACGATCGGCCTTGCCCAGTTCGCCAGCCAGAATTCCGGCAATCCGAACGCGCTCATCGTCGGCGGCTACGTCATGGTCGGCGCAATCCTCACCAACCAGTCGCCGGTGACCCTCAAGGACGTCACGCCGATCGCCCGCCTGACCGGCGAGTACGAAGCGATCGTCGTTCCGGCCGCGTCGCCGATCCAGAACATGGACGATCTCGTCAAGGCGCTGAAGGCCGATCCGGGTGCCGTTTCCTGGGCTGGCGGTTCGGCCGGCGGCACGGACCACATCGCAGTCGGCCTGATCGCGAAGGCAGCCGGCGTCGACCCGACCAAGATCAACTACATCGCCTATTCCGGCGGTGGTGAAGCGCTTGCCGCGATCCTCGGCAACCAGGTGACGGCCGGCATTTCCGGCTACGGCGAGTTCGAAGCCCAGGTCAAGGCCGGCACGCTGCGCCTGATCGCCATCTCCAGCGCCGAGCGTGTCGAAGGCATCGATGCCCCGACCATCAAGGAAGGCGGCCTCGACGTCGTCGTTGAAAACTGGCGCATGGTGGCCGCAGCCCCCGGTCTTTCGGCCGAGCAGGTGGCCGCGGTCAATGCCGATATCGAGAAGGTTGTGAACTCCGATGCCTGGAAGGGCATCCTGAAGACCAAGGGCTGGCAGAACACCTATCTCGCCGGTGACGCCTTCAACGCCCAGCTCGACAAGGACATTGCTTCGACCGCAAGCATCCTCAAGGACATCGGGCTCGTCAAATGAGCGAGGTCCAGTCCTCCAACGAAAAGCGCCGCCCTGATAGGGCGGCGCTGGTCATCGCACCGGTCCTCTTCATCATCGCTGCCGTGATCTGGTGGGATGCCGGCCGCCTTGCGGAGATGAGCAACTATTCGCGCATCGGCCCCGCCACCGTGCCGCATGTCGTCGCCATCGGTCTGGCGCTGCTCGCCATCTGGACGGCGTTTGAAGCCTGGCGCGGCGATTTTCCCGAGCGCGAACCGATCGAGGTGCAGCCGGTGGTCTTCATCGTCGCGGGCCTTGCCGGGCAGATGCTCCTGCTCAAGACCGCGGGCTTCTCCATTGCGACGGGTGTGCTGTTCGCGCTGACGGCCTTCGGTTTCGGCCGGCGCAAGCTGTGGATCTCGTTGCCGATCGGCATCGCGTTCAGCTTCGTCGTCTTCATCATCTTCGGCCGCTTCCTGCAGCTCTCGCTGCCTGCCGGGCCGCTCGAGCACCTGTTCTTCTGAGGGCCTGACAATGGGTACTTTCGAATTCCTGCTGCAGGGCATCGCCATCGCCGCGCAACCGATGAACCTGCTCTATGCGCTGATCGGCGTCACGCTCGGCACCGCCGTCGGCGTTCTGCCCGGCATCGGCCCGGCACTGACGGTCGCGCTGCTTCTGCCCGTCACCTACAAGCTTGATCCTGCCGGATCGCTGATCATGTTTGCCGGCATCTATTACGGTGGCATGTATGGCGGTTCGACGACGTCGATCCTGCTCAACACGCCGGGCGAAAGCGCCTCGGTGGTCACCGCGCTCGAAGGCAACAAGATGGCCCGCGCCGGACGCGGCGGCCCTGCGCTGGCGACGGCGGCGATCGGCTCCTTCGTCGCCGGCCTGATTGCGACACTCGGCCTTGCCTTCATCGCGCCCTTCGTCGTGAAATTCGCGCTCTCCTTCGGCCCGCGCGAATATTTCGCGCTGATGGTGCTCGCCTTCGTGACCGTCTCAGCCGCTTTCGGCGATTCGACGCTGCGCGGCCTTACCGCCCTCTTCGTCGGCCTCGCTCTTGCCGTCATCGGCATCGACCAGCAGACCGGCCAGGCGCGGCTTTCCTTCGGCATTCCCGATCTCCTCGACGGCATCGAGGTGACGACGCTTGCCGTTGCCATGTTCGCCATCGGCGAGACACTCTACGTCGCCTGTCAGGGCTCCCGCATCCCCGAGAAGGTGGAGGCGGTCAAGGGTTCGGTCTGGATGAGCAAGCAGGACTGGGCGCGCTCGTGGAAACCGTGGCTGCGCGGCACGTTCATCGGCTTCCCGATCGGCGCCATGCCGGCCGGCGGCGCGGATATTGCGAGCTTCCTGTCCTATTCGACGGAAAAGCAGTTCTCCAAGCACAAGGACGAGTTTGGCAAGGGTGCCATCGAGGGTGTTGCCGGTCCGGAAGCGGCGAACAATGCATCCGCTGCCGGCACGCTTGTGCCGCTGCTTTCGCTCGGCCTGCCGACGACGGCGACGGCGGCGATCATGCTCGCCGGCTTCCAGCAATACGGGCTTCAGCCCGGTCCGCTGCTGTTTGCCACCAATCCGCAGCTCGTCTGGGGTCTCATCGCCAGCCTGCTGATCGCCAACTTCATGCTGCTGGTGCTGAACCTGCCGCTGATCGGCCTCTGGGTGAAGCTTTTGACGATCCCGAAGCCCTGGCTCTATGCCGGCATCCTGCTGTTTGCGACGCTCGGCACGATCGGCGCCAATCCGTCGGTGTTTGAGCTTGGCATGCTGCTCACCTTCGGCCTGCTCGGTTTTGCCATGCGCATCTTCGGCTATCCGATCGCGCCTGTCGTCGTCGGCCTCATCCTCGGGCCGATGGCGGAACAGCAACTGCGCCGCGCGCTGGCAATCAGCCAGGGCGATGTGACCTCGCTGTTTATGTCGCCAATCGCTGCCGTGCTCTTCGTGCTGGCCGTGCTCGCCGTCGTCGTGCCGCTCATCCTGCGGGCGCGCGGCAAGGGCGAAGTTCTCTCGCAGTTTGCAGCGAACGAAGACTAGATCTCGGTTCCTCACGGGATCGAAAGCAGTGCAGGCCGGAAACCCCCGTTTCCGGCCTGCATTCGTTGCATGGCTGGGCTGACAAACCGTCAGTTGTTCTTTCGGGCCGCAAGCATCATCTTCTGCTCGTAAGCTAAAACAGAAAGCGAGCAATCAAATGACCACCCTCCGCAACTCCTTCGCCCAGGGCTTCTTCGGCCGGGCCTTCGCCGTACTGAGCGCTGCCAATGCAGCCGCCGCGGCTGTCGAAGGGCACCGCCGCCCGAAGGAACGCGACCTGAAGACGCTCGGCATCAACCCTGCCGACTTCCCGCGCGTCTAACGCGAAGTATAGAATTCTCTGAATGAAAAGGCCCGCTGATCGCAAGATCAGCGGGCCTTCTGTGTTTTGCGATTTGCGTCCGTTTTGATCTCACTTTGTTGGACGCCGTCCCTCTCTATCGTCATGGTCGGGCTTGACCCGAGCATCCGCGCGACACCTGCAGCCTGGATCCTCGGGTCAGGCCCGAGGATGACGGAGGAGAGGGTTTCAAAGTGCAATGGCCGGCCGCCGAAACGGCCGGCTCAATGTGCGTTACGCGTTGTTCTCGCCAAGCTGGGCCGACACGCGGTCCGAGCCGTGGCCGGCATGGCTGCCCAGTTCGCGTTCGCGCCTGTTGTAGCGGATCGACGACCAGAGCGAGATACCGATCAGCGTTGCGCCGCCAAGGCCGGTGATGACTTCCGGAATGTGCACCAGTGTCTGGAAGTACATGACGACCGACAGGACCAGGATCGCGTAGAACGCGCCGTGCTCCAGGTAGCGGTATTCGGCAAGCGTGCCCTTCTCCACCAGCATGATCGTCATCGAGCGCACATACATGGCGCCGATACCGAGGCCGATGGCGATGATGAAGAGGTTCTGCGTCAGCGCGAAGGCGCCGATGACGCCGTCGAAGGAGAAGCTGGCATCGAGCACTTCAAGATAGATGAACGCGCCGAGGCCACCCTTGGCCGCTTCCGACATCGCCTTCTGCGAGGCATCGAGCAGGCCGCCGACGACTTCCACTGCAAGGAAGGTCAGGAGGCCGTAGATGGCGGAGAAGACGAAGGTATTGGCGTCTTCACCCTCGAGCAGGTTCGAGAAGACGAGGATGAGCGCGAGAACAAAGGCGATCTCGATGCCCTTGACGGTCGCCGAACGGGCCATGTGCTTCTCGATGAAGCCGATCCAGTGCACGTCCTTCTCATGGTTGAAGAAGTAGGTGAGGCCGACCATCATCAGGAAGGTGCCGCCGAAGGCAGCGATCGGCAGGTGGGCGTCGTTCATGATGCGGGCGTATTCCGCAGGCTCGCGCGCGGCGAGAATGATCGCTTCGATCGGGCCGATGCGGGCGGCGATGACGACGATCAGCAGCGGGAAGACGATACGCATGCCGAAGACGGCAATCACGATGCCCCAGGTCAGGAACCGGTGCTGCCAGACCGGCGTCATGTCCTTGAGCTTGTTGGCATTCACGATTGCGTTATCGAAGGAGAGTGAAATCTCCAGAACCGCGAGAACCGCGCAGATGAAGAAGACGGTCGCCATGCCGGCGAGCGTGCCTTCGGTCTGCCAGCCGAGCAAGGCGCCGAGCGCCAGGCCGATGACGGTGGAGATGATGGCCCATTTCAGGTAGGAAAGGGTGGTCTTGCCTTCGCCGTTGCCGATCATGACAGCGCCTCCATGCTGGAGGAAATACGGGAAGCGAGGTTGTGCATACCACAACGGGCATGCGGGTAAGGCATGGTCAGGATTTTCATGTGCGTTTGAATCCGCCGGCTAATTGCTGGCGGTACCGACATCACGAGAGCGCCGTAAAAACTCTCGCCAGAGGGGCCCGGCACCAGGGTTCACCGCGGCAGGATGTCAAAAGCCGCGATAAGGGCTGTTTTCACCGAAGTTGCCCTCCACGTCAAGAGGCAGGGTGCCGCATCGCCCTCAACGCGTTTGCGCGACCTCTGTTCCCGTATTTTATGCCGGCGCCCTGTACCAACACGCTGCTCCGTTCCTATATTCGCCGCACAGTGATTTGCCAGAAGGAACCGCCTGCATGACTGAAACGCGCATCGATCCCGCCCTCGTCGAGTGGACCGGCCTCAACGGCCTGCCGCGTTTCGATCGTGTCAAGGACGAGGCCTTTGCCGCGGGCTTCGATGCGGCGCTGGTAGCGCATGAGGCGGAGATCGACGGAATTGCCAACAACGCGGAGCCGGTAACCTTCGAGAACACGATCGTCGCGCTGGAAATTGCCGGCGACCAGCTGTCGCGCGTTTCTGCCCTGTTCTGGAGCCGGGCGGGCGCCAACACCAACGACACGATCCAGGCGCTGGAACGCGAGATCGCGCCAAAAATGTCGCGGCACTATTCGAAGATCGGCACCAATGCCGCGCTCTTCCAGCGTATCGATGCGCTGTGGGAAGGCCGCGAGGCCCTGAACCTCTCCCTGGAGCAGACCCGCGTGCTGGAGCGGCACTGGAAGGGTTTCGTGAAATCCGGCGCCAAGCTCGAAAAGCCGGAGCAGGAGCGGTTGTCGACGATCAACGAGACGCTCGCCGGGCTCGGCGCGAAATTCGGCCAGAACGTGCTGGCCGACGAGAAGAGCTGGGTGCTGTTCCTCGATGAGGGCGATGCGCTCGATGGCCTGCCGGATTTCCTGAAGGATGCTATGGCATCCGTGGCACGCGAACGCGGGGAGGACGGGCGCTATGCCGTCACGCTGTCGCGCTCGATCATCGAACCCTTCCTGACGTTTTCGGCGCGCCGGGACCTGCGCGAACAGGCGTTTCGTGCCTGGGTGGCGCGCGGCGAGAACGAGGGCGAGACGGACAATCGCGGTATCGTCAAGGACACGCTGGCGCTGCGGGCGGAAAAGGCGGGCCTGCTCGGCTACGAGAACTTTGCCGCGCTGAAGCTCGACAACACGATGGCGAAGACGCCCGACGCGGTGAACGGGCTCCTGATGCAGGTCTGGGAAAAGGCCGTGGCGCGGGCGCGGGAAGAGGAGGCGGATTTGGCCGTGCTCGTCGCCGACGAAGGCCGCAACCACGCGGTCATGCCGTGGGACTGGCGCTACTATGCGGAAAAGCTGCGGGCGAAAAAATTCAACTTCTCCGAGGCCGAGCTGAAGCCCTATCTCCAGCTCGAAAAGATCATCGACGCCTGCTTCGACGTTGCCGAGCGGCTGTTCGGCGTCCGGGCGATCGAGAAGAAGGATGTGCCGGTCTATCATCCTGACGTGCGCGTGTTCGAGATTCGTGACCGCGACGACACGCTTGTCGCCATGTTCCTTGGCGATTATTTCGCCCGGTCCTCCAAGCGCTCGGGCGCCTGGATGAGCTCCTACCAGAGCCAGCACCGGCTGCCGCTTGCGAACGGTTCGGTCGGCGAAATCCCGATCATCTACAATATCTGCAATTTCGCTAAACCCGCCGAGGGCAAACCGGCGCTGCTGTCGATCGACGATGCGCGCACGTTGTTCCACGAATTCGGCCATGCGCTGCACGGCATGCTGTCGGACGTCACCTATCCGTCGGTGTCGGGCACCGGCGTTTCGCGCGACTTCGTCGAACTGCCCTCGCAGCTCTACGAGCACTGGCTGACGGTGCCGGAAATTTTGACGCGCTATGCCGTGCACGACCAGACCGGCGAGGCGATGCCGGCAGCGCTGCTTGACAAGGTGCTTGCCGCCCGCACCTTCAATTCCGGCTTCGCGACGGTGGAGTTCACCTCCTCGGCGCTGGTCGACATGGCGTTTCACACGCGTGGCGCCGTCGCGGATCCGGTGGCGGTGCAGGCTGAGGTGCTGGAAAAGATCGGGATGCCGGCGTCCATCGTCATGCGCCATGCCACGCCACACTTCCAGCATGTCTTCTCCGGCGACGGCTATTCGGCCGGCTACTATTCCTACATGTGGTCGGAAGTGCTGGACGCGGACGCCTTCGCCGCCTTCACGGAAACCGGCGACGCCTTCAACCCAGCCATGGCAGAGCGGTTGAAGACCTATATCTACGCCGTCGGCGGTGCCGTCGACCCGGAAGACGCCTACAAGGCCTTCCGAGGCAAGCTGCCGAGCCCGGAGGCGATGCTGGAGAAAAAGGGTTTGGCGGCTTAGGGGCGACCCATCGCCGTCATCGTCCCGTCACTGAACTTTCGGTGAATCGTCATCGTCCCGTTACCGGACTGACATGGCCGGGACTCATGGTCTGCCCGCCTGGCGTTTCGATTCGCGGGTCAGGCCGGAGGTGGCATGGCGATTGTTCCGGAGACGCTGACGCGGCGTTCTTTCCTTCTGACCGCAGGGGCCGGCGCGCTTGCGACGTCCTCGGCGCTGGCGGTGCCCTACTATGCGCGGCGTCATGGCAGTCCGGTCTTTTCCCACGGCGTGCAATCTGGTGATGTCGATTGTTCGTCCGGCATGGTCTGGGCGCGGGTCGACCGGCCGGCCGAGGTGACACTCGAATATTCGACCACCGAGAGTTTTCTCGATGCGGCACGCCTGCCGTTGCAGAAAGCGACGATGGGCACGGACAATACCGTCAAGGCGATGCTGCAGGGCCTGCTGCCGGACCAGGATATTTTCTATCGCTTCACCGCAAGCGATCCCTATTCCAGCCATCTGATCTCCGAGCCGGTCGTCGGGCGCTTCCGCACGGCGCCGATGCGCAAGCGCTCTGTGCGTTTCGTCTGGTCTGGCGATACGGCCGGGCAGGGCTGGGGCATCGACGATGTCGGCATGAAGACCTATTCGACCATGCTGCGCCACGAGCCGGATTTCTTCATCCACTCCGGCGATACCGTCTATGCCGACGGGCCGATCCCGGACGAAATTCCGCTGCGTGACGGCGGCGTGTGGAAGAACCGCATCGTGACGGATGAGAAACGCAGCGTGGCGCGCACGCTGGAAGAATTTCGCGGCCAGTGGAAGTACAATCTGCTCGACGACCACCTTCTGTCCTTCAACACCCAGTGCCCGACCTTCTTCCAGTGGGACGATCATGAGGTTTTGAACAACTGGTCGGAATCGAGCGACCTGACCGGCGACCGACGCTATCCGGACAAGGATATCGGCGTCTATGAAGAGCGCGCGCGGCGCGCCTTCCATGAAATGACGCCGATCCGCTATTTTCCCACCGAGCCCGGCCGCATCTTCCGCAAGGTTGCCTATGGGCCACTGCTCGACGTGTTCTTCGTCGACCTGCGCTCGTATCGCAGCCCCAACCGCGGCGGCACGGAAAATGGCTTGTTCGGCTGGCGGCAGGCGGACTGGCTGCGCCGAGAGCTTGCCGCCTCTCAAGCCGTCTGGAAGGTCATCGCCTGCGACATGCCGCTCGGCCTCGTCATCTGGGACGATTATGCCAACAGCCTTGGTTATGAGGGGGTTGCGGACGGTCTCAATGGTCCGCCGGCGGCGCGCGAGCGCGAAATCGCCGACCTGCTTTCCTTCATGCGCGACAATGCGATCCACAATGTCGTGTGGCTGACGGCGGACGTGCACTACACCGCCGCGCACCACTACGACCCGTCGCGCGCAAAATTCCAGGAGTTCAATCCGTTCTGGGAATTCGTCTCCGGGCCGCTGCATTCCGGCACCTATGGGCCGAAACCGCTCGACATGACCTTCGGCCCGGAAGTGCGCTTCATCAAGTCGTCGAAAGGCGGGGTCGACAGCAACCTGCCGCCGTCCGCCGGCCTGCAATTCTTCGGTCTCGTCGATATCAACGGATCGAGCGAGGAGATGACCGTGCGGCTGATGGATCGGGAGGATCAGGAGCTTTGGCGCATCACGTTGCCGCCCACGCGTTCATCATGAGAGCAAGCCGCGCGCTGATCGGGCAACAGAGTTGCATCCCGCCCCTTTCGCATTTGCGGAAAAACATGTAAGAGCCCGACCATTGAAGACGGCGCCCTTATACCCTGCGCGCCCCGAACCTCAGAGATTACACCATGTCTATCCGCAATATCGCGATCATCGCGCACGTCGACCATGGCAAGACCACGCTTGTTGACGAGCTTCTGAAGCAGTCCGGCTCGTTCCGTGAAAACCAGCGCGTTGCCGAACGCGTGATGGACTCGAACGATCTCGAAAAGGAACGCGGCATCACCATTCTCGCCAAGGCGACCTCGGTGGATTGGAAGGGCGTTCGCATCAACATCGTCGACACCCCCGGCCACGCCGACTTCGGCGGCGAAGTGGAGCGTATCCTCTCGATGGTGGACGGCGCGATCGTTCTCGTCGACTCGTCGGAAGGCCCGATGCCGCAGACCAAGTTCGTGGTCGGCAAGGCGCTGAAGGTCGGCCTGAAGCCGATCGTCGCGATCAACAAGATCGACCGTCCGGACGGCCGCCACGAGGAAGTGCTGAACGAGGTCTTCGACCTCTTCGCCAATCTCGACGCCACCGACGAGCAGCTCGACTTCCCGATCCTCTATGGTTCGGGCCGTAACGGCTGGATGAACGTCAACCCGGAAGGCCCGAAGGACGAAGGCATGGCGCCGCTGCTCGACCTCGTGCTGAAGCATGTGCCCGAGCCGACGGTCGCCGACGGTCCGTTCCGTTTGATCGGCACGATCCTCGAAGCCAACCCCTTCCTCGGCCGTATCATCACCGGCCGCATCCATTCCGGCTCGATCAAGCCGAACCAGGCCGTCAAGGTTCTCGGCCAGGACGGCAAGCTCATCGAAACCGGCCGTATCTCGAAGATCCTCGCCTTCCGCGGCATCGAGCGCACGGCGATCGACGAAGCCCATGCGGGCGACATCGTCGCGATCGCTGGTCTCTCCAAGGGCACGGTTGCCGACACGTTCTGCGATCCGTCGGTCACCGAGGCCATGACGGCACAGCCGATCGACCCGCCGACCGTCACCATGTCCTTCATCGTCAACGACAGCCCGCTTGCCGGCACCGAAGGCGACAAGGTGACGAGCCGCGTCATCCGTGACCGCCTGTTCAAGGAAGCCGAAGGCAACGTCGCGCTGAAGATCGAAGAGGCCGAAGGCAAGGATTCGTTCTACGTTTCCGGCCGCGGCGAACTTCAGCTCGCCGTTCTGATCGAGACCATGCGTCGCGAAGGCTTCGAACTGGCCGTGTCGCGTCCGCGCGTCGTCATGCACAAGGACGAGAACGGCACCACGATGGAGCCGATCGAAGAAGTCGTCGTCGACGTCGACGAAGAGCATTCGGGTGTCGTCGTGCAGAAGATGTCCGAGCGCAAGGCCGAGATGACGGAGCTTCGCCCGTCCGGCGGCAATCGTGTTCGCCTGAAGTTCCTGGCGCCGACCCGCGGCCTGATCGGCTACCAGTCGGAACTGTTGACCGACACGCGCGGCACGGCCGTCATGAACCGCCTGTTCCACGACTACCAGCCCTACAAGGGCGCCATCGGTGGTCGCGTCAACGGCGTGCTGCTGTCGAACGCTTCGGGCGAAGCTGTCGCCTATGCCATGTTCAACCTGGAAGACCGCGGCCCGATGATCATCGAGCCGGGCGAAAAGGTCTATGCAGGCATGATCATCGGCATCCACACCCGTGACAACGACCTCGAGGTCAACGTTCTCAAGGGCAAGCAGCTCACCAACATCCGCGCCGCCGGCAAGGATGAAGCCGTGAAGCTGACCCCGCCGATCCGCATGACGCTCGACCGCGCGCTGTCGTGGATCCAGGACGACGAGCTGATGGAAGTGACGCCGAAGTCGATCCGTCTGCGCAAGATGTTCCTCGACGCCAACGACCGCAAGCGATTCGACAAGCAGCGCGCGTCCGGCGCGGCATAAGCCACGCCTTCCCGAAACGGGACATTTTGAACCCCGGCCCCCTGAAATATGGGGGCCGGGGTTTTTCATGTGTGTGCCATCGTTTTACGACTTGTGACGTTTGTTAAAAAAGCGTTAACTTTTCCGCGTGCCATCCGGAACTCGCCTGTGGGCAATGGATGCCATTGCATGGTGCGGGATTCCGATGGAATCGGTGCGGGAATAAGAGTGGTGTTATGAAAACACTGTCGATCGATGTGCGGCGCGCCGAGCCGCAGGACGCGCGCGCGATATCCGAGGTACATCGGGTATCGTGGCTGCAGACCTATGGCGGCCTCATTCCGCATATCCCGCTCAACCAGATGGTCGACCGGCGGGGCGAGACCTGGTGGCGCAAGGCGACACGCGGTCCCGCGACTTTGCTGGTGCTGGATGTTGCCGGTACGGTGGCGGGCTATGCCACACTCGGCCTCAACCGCGCCCGGGCCCTGCCGCAGGAAGGCGAGATCTACGAATTGTATCTGCGCCCGGAGTACCAGGGTATCGGCCTTGGCCGCATGCTGTTCGGCGAGGCGCAACGGCTTTTGAAATCGCTCGGCTGCAACGGCCTGATCGTCTGGTGCCTGGAAGACAGCGAACATGCCGACCGCTTCTTCCGATCCGCCGGCGGCCGCGATATTGCCGAAGGCATGGAAAGTTTCGGCGTGAAGGAACTGAAGAAGGTCGGTTTCGTCTGGCCTTAGGCTATTTCTTGGTCTCCGGCAGATAGCGCATCGGTTCGCCTGCCAGTTTTCCCCTTGTGCCATGCCATTGCGGCTCGCTGACGCCGCAGGCGAAATTGTGCGCTTCCTCGTCCGCGACCGTTCGGGCGCGCGCGTTGGCATCCTTGTTTTCCAGCGCATCGACATAGCCGACGACGCAGCTCGTCGGGTTTTCAGCCGTTGCGACCGTCGAGACGACCAGGACCTGGCCGTAGCGCGTTGTCACGTCGCCGGTGGTTTCCGGATCGGAGACGAACCAGCGGACGATGGTCGCAACCGGCCTGCCATCCGCGCCGAGGCGCCATTCGATCTTCGCGTTGGTGTGGTTGAACGGCCCGAAGCTTTCAAAAGCCTCGTCGAGCCAGATCTTGCTGATCGGGCCGTAGGCCTGGCTCTGGCGGAGGTCACCCTCCTTGAAATAGACAGCAAGATCCTTGTAGCCGTCGCATTGCAGGGTGATGCTCGGGCCTTCGTCGGTTTGCGACAGCGTCTTGCAGGCATCGAGATTGCGCTCGGAATAGGCGCTTTCGTTCGCCTGTGCGAGGGTCGCGACGCAGGCGGCGAGGGTTGTCGCAAGAAGAAAAGCTGTCAGGTGCATGGGTATCCTCCGGTCCTGAGAAGACGAAACATCGCACCGGTCTATTCGGCCCCAGTGAAAGTCATGTTGCGCCGCAGCGGGATTCGCATTAGGAAGCCCGCAATCAACCCAGTGCACTGAGGGAGCCCCCATGCGTATCGATGCGATTTCCGTTGGCAAGAACCCGCCGGACGACGTGAACGTCATTGTCGAGGTGCCGGTCGGCGGCCACCCGATCAAGTACGAAATGGACAAGGAAGCCGGCGCGCTCGTCGTCGACCGTTTCCTCTACACGCCGATGACCTATCCGGGCAATTACGGCTTCGTGCCGCACACGCTGTCGGAAGACGGCGACCCGATCGACGTGCTGATCGCCAACACACGCCCGCTCGTTCCGGGCTGCGTCATCAACGTGCGCCCGATCGGCGTGCTGGTCATGGAAGACGATGGCGGCAAGGACGAGAAGATCATCGCCGTGCCGGTGCCGAAGCTGACCCGCCGTTACGACAAGGTCGAGAACTACACCGACCTGCCGGAAATCTCGCTGAAGCAGATCGAGCACTTCTTCTCGCACTACAAGGATCTGGAGCCCGGCAAGTGGGTGAAGATCGCCGGCTGGGAAGACGTCAACGTCGCCAAGCGGATGATTCTCGAGGCGGTCGACCGCTACAACGCCCAGAAGTAAGCGCCTGCTGCGCTCTTCGAGCCTGAAACAAAAATCCTCCGGGTCGGTGTCGATCCGGAGGATTTTCTTTTCTGAACGTTGTCGACCCTGAGATCAGGACAGAAGGGCGGGCGCCAGCACGCTGCGGATCACCTGCTCCAGGAAGAACAGGATGACGAGCACGACGAGCGGCGACAGATCGACGCCGCCGAAATTCGGCAGGATGCGGCGGATCGGGCGATAGATCGGTTCGGTCAGCTGGTAGAGCGAGCGGCCGATGGTCGCGATCACCTGATTGTTCGCGTTGATGACATTGAAAGCGTAGAGCCAGGAAAAGATCGCCGAGGCGATCACCAGGAACCATGCAATGCTGATGATGAACAATAGGGTGTTGATGACCGCTATCATTGACGTCTCCAATTGGTTTCGTCACGACATGTAGCCATTGCAGGCCCCGCCAGCAAGGCCGGGGTTCATAGGGTGCGGCAACATGTTTAATGCCGGCCTTTGTAACTACGCAATTGCCGGCGTAAAACCGCTTCGCCGGTCTCTTGGAATTGCGCTCAACCCTCGTGAAAAATACGGTCGAGGAAGGCCGTCATCCAGAGGCGCAGGCGCGCGTCATAGAGCAGGCGCCCATCGAGGTGGGCGCGGCCGGCCTGCGCGCCCGGCAGCTCGAAGCGGTGCGCACCGCGCACGACCCAGCGGTGCATCATGGCGAGCGTCAATTCACCGTGGAACTGGATGCCCCAGGCGTTGTCGCCGTAGCGAAAGGCTTGGTTCTCGTAGTGATGGCCGGTGGCGAGCAGTATTGCGCCTGTCGGCAGGTCGAAGCCTTCGCGGTGGAACTGGTAGACCATCTCCGGCCAGGGCATCAGCGCTGTGCCGGCTTCGGTGGCATTCAGCGGATACCAGCCGATCTCCGTCCAGCCGTCCTCGTGGCCGAACACCGTGCCGCCGAGATTTTTCACCAGCATCTGCGCGCCAAGGCAGATGCCGAGGAACGGCTTGTTCTCCGCCAGCGGCACCGAGAGCCAGTCGATTTCCTGCCGGACATAGGGTTCGTCGTCATTGGCGCTCATCGGCCCGCCGAAGACCACGGCGCCGGCATGCTGTTCCAGCGTTTCAGGCAGCGGATCACCCAGCACCGGGCGACGGATATCCAGCGCATGACCCATCTGCTGCAGGATCTGGCCGACGCGGCCGGGGCTCGAGGTCTCCTGGTGCAGCACGATCAGGACAGGGCGCCTGCGGCGCGGGTTTCGCGGGAAATCGAGCATGGCTCAGGCTTCGTCCTGTTCCTCTTTTTCCCCGGCTGCCCCCACACGTCCGGCCACTTCCTGCCGCTTCATGATGCGCTCTCGCCCGGAGACGCCCATCAGGTCGGCAATGCGCCAGATGGCATGATCCTCCATCTCGCTGCGCTCGCCATCTGCATAGACGATCTCCCAGAGCAGGCCGATCAGGTCGACACGCTGCTCTTCCGAAAGCTGGCGTTTCAGCTCGGAGGTGAAGCGGAAGAAATCGATCGCCTCGCTTTCGGCATCCGTGCCGGCGGCGACAAGGGCATCGAGTTCCGCCTCGTCGACACCGTAAAATTCCTTGAAGCGGGCGCGCAGCGCCTTCTTCTCGACCTCAAGCACCTTGCCGTCCGCCTCCATCACCTGGATGCACAGCGCCATGACCGCGACGCGCGGATCATCGGCGGCAAAGGCCGGCTTGTCATCGCCGCCGGAGAGGCTCGCGAGGAATTGCTGCAAGCGTTCGAACATCGATTTTTAGCCCCGTTCCCAAAACCCTCAGAACAGCCTGAAGCCGCTCGTTCCGTCTCGCTTGACTGCCCCTTCCTTGACGCCCGGATCGTCCGGCAGGCCGTAGAAGGGACGTTCTTCCTCTTTTTCCTCCACCGTCTCCACCTTCGCCTTTTCGGACGCCTTTTCAGGTGTCTTGGCCGGCGTAACCGCCTTGAGGGGGATCGGCTCGACCACCGTGGCGATCACCACGGGTGCCTCGGCCTCGGCCCTTTCGACCTTCACCACCTCTTCGACCCGGACGACCGGCTTCGCCTCGATGGCGAGCGGCGGCAAGGTGCGGATGGCCTCGTCGACGGCATCCGTGGAGCCCTCTTCGACCGGCCCCTGCAATTCACTAACCGGTGTCTTCCATTCGAAGGCATCGAGACGGCCGGTGACGGGCGAAACGGCGTGCCATTCCGGCGCCGTGATGCCATCGGCGGTCCAGGCCGGGTCGCGCGGCGCCTTCAACGCCTGGTTCATCCAGTGGCGGATGCGGCCCTGGTCGCCGGTCTCGGCGTCCTCGATGTCGGCGAGCAGCAGGAAGGCGCTTTCGCGCGGCGAAAGGCGTGCGGTGGCCTCCGCCTTGGTGCGGGCAAGCGCGAAGTCGCGGGTTTCCAGCGCGGCCTCGGCAACCGCATAGAGCGCCTCGGCATTGTTCGGCCGCAGCGCTTCCAGCTTCTCCGCCCGCTTCAACCGGTCGGATGCCGAATCGCCGCTGCGGGCGCGGACATAAAGCTTTGCCACGTCGCCATGCGCCGTCGCCTTCCAGAGCTTTTCGAGGATGGTGGCTGCCTTGCGCAGATTGTCCTCGCGCAAATAGGCTTTCGCCTCGATGAGGCCGGCCGGCACGAAGTTTTCGTCGAGCTTCAGCGCCCGATGCGCATCGTCGCGTGCACCCTTGGGGTCGGCGTCGAGTTTTGCAGCGGCGCGGGCGGTCAGCAGCACGGCCCTGCGGCGGGCATGGGCCTTCTTTTCTTCGGGCGAGCCGGTGCGGCCGTCGCCAAGCAGTTTCAGGGCTTCGTCCCAGTCACCCGCGGCGGAGCGGTATTCGAGCGCGGCCTCGGCTGCCCAGGGCAGTTGCGGCGCCTTTTCCGCGGCACGCTCGGCATATTGCCGGGCGGCTTCGTTGGCGCCGAGGCGGCGGGCTTCGAGATAGAGGCCGCGCAGGCCAAGTTCGCGGGTCTCCGGGTCGTCGGCCATCAGCTCGAATTTTTTGCGCGCATCGTCATAGCGGCCTTCGATCATCGCCGCCTGCGCTTCGAGCAGGTGGAGTAGCGGCTCCTGTTCGGCATTGAGCAGGCCCTTGGTACGGCCGAGCATCTTTCGGGCACCGGCGGCGTCGCCGGCACCGGCAGCGATCAGGCCGGTCGACAGGGCCTGGTAGCCGCGGTCGCGCTTGCGGGCGCGAAAATAGCGCTGGATCGAGTGGGGAGACGTCCAGACGACACGCACGATCCACCAGGAGAACATGACGGCGGCGATCAGCGACACGACGAGCGTGGCGGCGACCATCAGGCTCATGTCGGCGCGCTGGCCCTGCCAGATGATCGACAGCTCGCCGGGACGATCGGCAAGCCAGGCAAAGCCGGCGGCGAGGGCGAGAACGAACAGAGCGAAGACCAGAATGCGAATCATGAAGTCTTCTCCTCAGCCCTGGTTGCCGGTGGATGTGCCGGTCATTGCGCCGGAAACGACGCTGCCGATCAGGCCTTCGACAGCGACGCGCTGGTCGAGCGTGCGCTTGTAGTCGACCGCCGCGGCCTGGCCGACGTCCGGCAGGGTCTGCCATTCGATCTGCGCGCCCTTGAAATCGCCGTTCTGCAGCTTGGTCTCGATGCGGGCGACGATGGCTTCGGGTGAATCCCCCTCGACCGTGCCGACCGGCCGCACGCGGATCGCGGAAGCGGCGCTCGACATCAGGCGGTTGAAGATGCCCTGGTCGCCGTCCGGCTGGTGCACGGCATCGAGAATGCCGTCGGCGGTCTTCTGGAAATCGCGCACGAGGTCCGAGCGCGACGGCACGCCGATGGCGGCATGTTCGCGAAGGCCCGCGACGGATGGGTCGTCCGGCGAGATGCTGGCGAAGGCCTCGAGTTCGGCGAGATAGGGGCCGCCACGGTCGATCGCGGTCTTGAGCGCGCTTGCGGCCACGGCGCGCGCCAACTCGGTGTCGTTGCGCGGTTCGTCGAGCTTCTGCTCGGCGGCGGCGATGCGCTCGGTCAACTGGGTTTCGGTGGAGCTGACCGCCTCGGTGGTGCGCGCAACGGCTTCGCGCAGTGCCGTCAGTTCGGTCGTAAGGCGCGTCACGTCGGCTTCGAGCCTGGTGACAGCCTCCGGCGCCGCACCGGCAGCAGCCGTGCCGTCGCCCGCCGAGGTTTCGAGCGCCGCGATGCGGGCCTCGATCGGCTGGAGATCGACCGGGCTGGCGGCCGTGGTTTCGGAGAGCCGGCTTTTCAGCGCCTCGACTTCATTGGAAAGGACAGCAACCGCACTGGTGTCGCCGGCGTGTTCCGGGCCGAGTGCGGGCAGGTAGCCGCCATATTGCAGGCTGCCGGCGCCGAGAAGCGCGATCAGGCCGCCGAGAATGCCGGTAGCAAGCATGCCGGCATTGCTTTTCTGCGGCGGCGGTGGCGTTTGCGCGCGCACCGGTTCCTCATAGGTCGACCGGGCCGGCTCGACCGGGTCCTGCTTTTCCTCGACGACCTCGGGCTCAGCGGCGGCAGTCTCCTCGCCGACCGGTTCCTCGGTTGCGGTTTCCGGTGTGACGGCCTCGGCTTCGGCCTTTTCCTCGGCCGCGAGCGCTTCGTTGCTCACGGAGGCCGGAACCGCCTCCAGGTCGATGGTCACGGGTTCATCGCTGGCCTTCTTGCGACGGGACGGGGTTTCCGGTTCCATGGCGAGCTCCTCGCGTTCATGTGCATTGCATTAAACGTAGACAGGGAAGGCAAGGAGGGAAAGACCCTTGCGGTAAATTCATCCGCCGGCGCCTGCGCTTAGAGTACCGAACAAAACCGCTCGGGGTTGGTTTGCCGGCGCTTTTCGACTGTCGCGTCGTCGTCGACGCCGATAGCATCGACTGCGGGCAGCTCCTCGCGGCAGACGAAAACCTCTCGGCAATCCTCCGCCCGAAGGTTTTGTTCGACACCCCTAGAGCAGATCGAGCAGGCTTTCCTCGTTGGGCGCGATGGCGACGACCGTCAAGGCCGCGAAACGCTGCGGTACGCCGTGGGCGACATTCGGGCTCATGCAGAGCATGAGCGTCGAAAGAAAGCGCTCGGGCATTTCGATCAGCGGCGACAGTTCGAAGAAGGTGCGCGCCGTTTCCCGCGAATAGAACAGCACGGCATCCGGCACCGGCCGGAGGAGGGCCGCCTCCGTTTCGCTGCGTTTGGGGATGCGGGGCACCATGCGGTAGCATTCGACCGTGCGGAAGGGGATGCCGTTTTCCGTGAGACGGGCTTCGAAGGCGGGCGCGCGCGGATTGCCGGCAAGGTAGAGGATCGGTTCGGCCGGCATGCCGAAATCCCGGCAATGTCCGATGATCATGTTGGCCAGATCCCGGCCGTCCCCCTCGGGGGTCAGCACGGTGCGGAAACCGGCCTCTGACGCGGCCTCTGCCGAGGCGCGGCCGACAGAGAAGACGGTGGTTAGCAGGTGTCGGTCGAGTGTCTCGCCGACCATGCCGAAAAGGCGGGCGACTTCCGCGCTGGTGATGGCGATTGCCGAATGGCGCACGGCAAGGGCGGATTTCAGGGCCTCGACATCGTGTTCCGGCGCGGCCAGCGGCAGCAGCCTCGTGTCATGGCCAAGGGCTTCCAGCTTGCGTGCGGTGCGTGCCGCCGCTTTTTGCGGTCGTGTGACGACAACCTGCACGGATCAACCCCAGCTTTCGAAGAAATCCGCTCCCGCCTTGTCGCGGATCGCCCGGCCGGCTTCCTCACCGAGCTGACCAGCATCACCCGCCGGGCCGCTCGTCTCGATCTCGTGATACTGGCTGCCGTCGGGTGTCAGGATCATGCCGCGGAACTGCAGGTGCTCGCCCTCGACCGTCGCATAGCCGGCGATCGGCGTGCGACAGGAGCCGTCGAGCGTGGCGAGGAAGCCGCGTTCGCAGGTGACGGCGGTGCGCGTCGCCCGGTCGTCGATGGCGGCGAGCAGGCCGTTCATGCGATCATCGCCTAGACGGCTTTCGATGCAGATCGCGCCCTGCGCCGGGGCGGGCGGGAAGGAAACGGGATCGAGGATTTCCGTCGGCACGTCGAGCTTGCCGAGGCGCTTGAGACCGGCATAGGCGAGCAGCGTCGCATCGGCCTGGCCTTCGGCGAGTTTTGCGAGGCGCGTTTCGACCTGGCCGCGGAAGACGATGACGTTGAGGTCCGGCCGCAGGCGGCGGATCAATGCCTGGCGGCGAAGTGACGCGGAGCCGACGGTGGCGCCCTGCGGCAGGTCGAGCAGGCGTTTTGCCGCACGGCCGATAAAGGCGTCGCGGACGTCCTCGCGCGGCAGGAAGGCAGAGAGATACAAGCCGTCCGGCAGTTTCGTCGGCATGTCCTTGGAGGAATGCACGGCGAAATCGAGTTCGCCGGAGATGAGTTGCGCCTCGATTTCTTCCGTGAACAGGCCCTTGCCGCCGATCAGCGCCAGGGAACGATCGGTGATGCGATCGCCTTTCGTCGAGAGCACGACGATCTCGAACATTGCTTCCGAAAGACCATGGGCCGCCATCAGGCGCGAACGGGTCTCATGGGCCTGGGCGAGCGCCAGCGGGCTGCCGCGCGTGCCGATCCTGAAAGGTTTTGTTTGCATCCGCCGTAATCCGTTGTTACCGGGATGTCTCGTAACCGGCTTTAAAGCCGCCCGCAATCAATCCTAGTGCTTCATGTCGTCCCAATTGACCATTCTCGGCATCGAAACGAGCTGCGACGAGACCGCCGCTGCCATTGTCGTGCGCGATCCGGACGGAAGGGGCGAGATTCTCGGCGAAGTCGTGCTGAGCCAGCTCGAAGAGCACAGCGCCTATGGCGGTGTGGTGCCTGAGATCGCGGCGCGCGCCCATGTGGAAGCGCTGGACAGCCTGATTGCCGAAGCCCTTTTGCGCGCCGGGCGCTCGCTCAAGGATGTTGATGCCATCGCCGCGACGAGCGGGCCGGGGCTGATCGGCGGGCTCATCGTCGGGCTGATGACGGGCAAGGCGATCGCCCGCGCCACCGGCAAGCCGCTCTATGCCGTCAATCATCTCGAAGGCCATGCGCTGACGGCGCGGCTGACGGACGGGTTGTCGTTTCCCTATCTGATGCTGCTCGTCTCCGGCGGCCATACCCAGCTCGTGCTGATCCGTGGTGTTGACGACTATGAGCGCTGGGGCACGACGATCGACGACGCGCTGGGCGAGGCCTTCGACAAGACGGCCAAGCTGCTCGGCCTGCCCTATCCCGGCGGGCCGGCGGTCGAGCGCATGGCGAAGACGGGCAATGCGGAACGCTTTACCTTTCCGCGCCCTCTCGTCGGCGAGGCACGGCTTGATTTTTCCTTCTCCGGCCTCAAGACCGCGGTGCGCCAGGCGGCACAGTCGATCGAGCCGGTGACGGAGCAGGATATCGCGGATATCTGCGCCTCCTTCCAGCGCGCCGTGTCGCGTACCCTGAAGGACCGCATCGGCCGCGGGCTCGAACGGTTTCGGACGCTCTTTCCCGAAATGGCGACACCGGCGCTCGTCGTTGCGGGTGGTGTTGCGGCAAATGCCGAGCTGCGGTCGACGCTGCAGACGCTCTGCGACAAACACAAATTCCGTTTCATCGCGCCGCCGCTGGCGCTCTGCACCGACAATGCGTCGATGATCGCCTGGGCGGGGCTGGAGCGTATGGCGGCCGGCTTTGCGCCGGATGACCTCGCCGTCGCGCCGCGTTCGCGCTGGCCGCTCGACCGCGAGGCCGCGACGATGCTTGGATCCGGCAAACGGGGAGCCAAGGCATGAGCACCACCCCAAGGATCGCCGTCGTCGGCGCGGGCGCCTTCGGTACGGCGCTGGCAAGCGTGGCCGCGGCGAGCGGCGGCGACGTCACGCTGATCGGTCGTGATGCCGCGGCCGTCGAGGTGATGCGCGCGTCGCGGCGCAACGAGAAGGCATTGCCGGGCATCGACCTGCCGGAAGCGCTGGCCTTCAGCGCCGAGGTTGAAACCGTTCGCGGTGCCGGCATCGTGCTGTTTGCCATGCCCTCGCAGGCGCAGCGCCAGGCGGCGCGGGATCTGGCGCCCCTGCTGGCACCGGGCACGGCCGTCGTCATCTGCGCCAAGGGCATGGAGAAGGGCAGCGGCCGGCTCCTGACGGACGTGCTGGAAGAGGAATTGCCCGGTCGCGAGATTGCGGTGCTGTCCGGCCCCGGCTTTGCGGCCGATATCGCGCGTGGCCTGCCGACGGCGATGGTGATTGCCGCGCGGACGGCGGAGATCGGTGCGGCGCTGGCGCAGGCCCTGTCCGGGCCGACGTTCCGGCTCTATCCGTCGACGGACCGGATCGGCGTGCAGCTTGGCGGCGCCTTGAAGAATGTGCTGGCGATCGCCTGTGGCATCATCGAGGGCGCCGAGCTCGGTGATTCGGCGCGCGCAGCCTTGATTTCGCGCGGGCTTGCGGAACTGTCGCGCTTCGTTGCGGCGCATGGCGGGGAGGGCAACACGGTGACGGGGCTTTCCGGCCTCGGCGATCTCGTGCTGACCGGCACGAGCCACCAGTCGCGCAACCTGCGCTTCGGCATCGCGCTCGGCCGCGACGGCAATGCCGCCGGCTGGTCCGGCGATCTCGTCGAGGGCGCCTTTGCCGCTTCGGTTGCCGCCGGCGTTGCCGTGCAAAAGGGTATCGACATGCCGATCACCGATGCGGTCGCCCGCATCATCGATGGCACGCTCGACGTGAAGACAGCGATCGGGCAATTGATGACGCGCCCGATCACCCAGGAATGACAAGGCCAGAAAAACAAGAGAAGGATTGTTTCATGCTTTTCGCATTCACCTGCGCAGACAAGCCTGGTGCACTTCAGGTGCGCCTCGATACACGGCCTGAACACGTCGCCTATCTCAACGCGCTCAATGCGGGCGGAAAACTCGCCTTTGCCGGCCCGTTTCTCGGTGACGACGGCAAGCCGACCGGCAGCCTCGTCGTGGTCAAGGCCGAGACGATCGAAGAGGCGCGGCAGATCGCCGACAACGACCCCTATGCCAAGGCTGGCCTGTTCGCCTCCGTCGAGGTGAAGGCCTGGAACTGGGTCTTCAACAATCCGGAGGCCTGAGACACATGGCATATTGGCTCTACAAGTCCGAACCCTTCAAATGGTCCTGGCAGATGCAGAAGGATGCCGGTGAAGCGGGCACCGAATGGACCGGCGTGCGCAACTATCTGGCGCGCAACCACATGCGGGCGATGAAGGTCGGCGACAAGGGCTTCTTCTATCATTCGAATGAAGGGCTGGAGATCGTCGGCTTCACGGAAGTCTGTGCGCTGTCGCATCCGGATTCGACGGCCGGCGAGGATCCTCGCTGGGATTGCGTCGATATCCGCGCGCTGCAGGATATGCCGAAGCCGGTGACGCTGAAGGATATCAAGGCCAATCCCAAGCTTTCCAACATGGCGCTCGTTACCTCCATGCGTCTTTCGGTGCAGCCGGTGACCGAGGACGAGTGGATCGAGGTCTGCCGTATGGGTGGGCTCTCCAAGCCGCCGCGCTAATGCTTCGCCTTTTTTGTTCTCCGCATCGTCTTCCCGAAAACCGGTTCCCCCTTTTCGGGACGATGCTTCGGTGAAAACCCACCCCGAAGTCTTCATCCGCGAGAACACCGACGTGCTGTCGCCGCCGCATGTGCCGGAGGTCAAGCTCAGGCTTGCCACCGAGGCGCATGAGCTCTGGCTGAAGACGGAGGAGGAGCTGGAGGCCATCGGCCTGCCGCCGCCGTTCTGGGCCTTTGCCTGGGCCGGCGGGCAGGGGCTGGCTCGCCATGTGCTGGATCATCCGTCCCTCGTGGCGGGGCGGTCCGTGCTGGATTTTGCCAGCGGCTCCGGCCTTGTCGGCATTGCGGCGCGCCTGTCCGGTGCTGCATCCGTGCTGGCAGCGGATATCGATCCCTGGAGCGAAACCGCCATCCGGCTCAATACGGCGCTGAATGGCGTGGAGCTCGCCTCTACCGCAGAAAACCTGGTGGGCCGGGACGAGGGCTGGGATGTCGTGCTTGCCGGCGACGTGTTTTATGACCGCGCCTTTGCGGACGTCCTCATCCCGTGGTTTTCCGCCCTTGCGGCGCGCGGGGCGATGGTGATCGTCGGTGACCCGGGCCGCGCCTATTGCCCGCGCGAGCGCATGGAAGCGCTCGCGACCTATACGGTGCCGGTGACGCGGGCGCTGGAGGACAGCGAGGTCAAGAAAACCACCGTCTGGCGGTTCAGGAACCCGGCCGGATGACGCAGACGCCGGCTTCCCACGAACAACCATCCTGGCCGGGCGTGACCGTAATCACCTTGGGCCTGCGGTTTTCGACGAACGGCGCATCGATCAGGTCGTCAGAATAGCGGTCCCTGTCGATGTAGAAATACAGGCCGTTGCCGGGATCGCGGTAGGCCGAGATGGCGCCGCCGTAGAAGTTGCGGTCCTGCCGCCAATGGCGATCGCGATTGCGCTCCACCCGGCGCTCATAACGGTTTCGGTCGCGCGGTCGCCATTCGCGACGGTCGCGCTGCGTCGTGACGCGGCCGCTGATGTTGTCCTGCGACCATTCGGAACCGCCCGACCATCCGACATCGGAATTGCGGTCGCTCGCCTGTGCGGCCGTCATGCCGCCCGCTGCCAATGCGACCGAAAGCACTAGAACTTTCGTCGCACGGGATACTGAAAACAGACTCATTCTGTCCTGCCTTTCGGATTACGCTTAACAAATCCTTAACGGCAAGATGGGGCAGGGCCGGGCAAAAGTCACGGATTTGGTTATGAATTTTGGCGTTATCGTTAATTGGCGGAAAGCGTCTCGAAATGGCGCAAACGACGACTGCCGTATAATCGATTAAATTCATTTTGCAGTGCAATGAGGCTTGTGGTCCCGCCCTCTGGTGAGTAAACGTCGCACTCACTACATTGTGCACAACATACTGCAATTCCGGAGAAAATTTGTCCAGTTTTTGGCTCTCCGGGGTTCCGTGAGGTTCAGATGGCGAATGTCACTCGAAGCCGGCCGCTCTCGCCGCATCTCCAGGTCTACAAACCGATCCCGACGATGGTCATGTCCATCGTGCATCGCATCACCGGTGCCGCACTCTACTTCGGTACCGTGCTGGTCGCCTTCTGGCTGATTGCGGCTGCGTCCGGTGAAGCCTATTTCGAATGGGCCAACTGGCTGTTCGGCTCGCTGATCGGCCGACTCGTGCTGTTCGGCTACACCTGGGCGCTGATGCAGCACATGCTGGGCGGCCTTCGCCACTTCATGTGGGACATGGGCCACGGCTACGAGAAGAATTTTTCCACCAAACTCGCCATCGCAACCCCGGTCGTCTCCGTCGCCCTGACGCTGCTGATCTGGATCGTGGCCTACCTGGCCCGCTGAGGAGAGCCCCATGGACATGCGCACGCCCCTCGGCAAGGTTCGCGGCCTCGGCTCGGCAAAGGACGGCACGGAGCATTTCTGGCGCCAGCGCCTGACGGCCGTCGCCAACGTTCCGCTCATCCTGTTCTTCGTCGGTTTCCTCATCTGCTACAACGGCGCGTCCTATGCCGACGTCACCGCAGCACTCTCGAACCCGATCGTCGCCGTCCTCATGGGCCTTGTCGTCGTTTCCGGCCTCATCCACATGAAGCTCGGCATGCAGGTCATCATCGAGGACTACGTGCATGCGGAAGGCATCAAGATCGGCCTTCTCATGCTCAACACCTTCTTCGCGATTCTCGTCGGCGGGCTCTGTCTTTTCGCCGTCCTCAAAATCGCTTTCGCAGGATAATCCATCATGGCAGCGATCTCCTCCCCGGCGGCCAACGGCAAGGCCTATAACTATGTGGACCACTCCTTCGACGTGATCGTCGTCGGCGCCGGCGGTGCGGGTCTGCGCGCCACGCTCGGCATGGCCGAACAGGGCCTCAAGACCGCCTGCATCACCAAGGTTTTCCCGACGCGTTCGCACACCGTCGCCGCCCAGGGCGGCATTGCGGCTTCGCTGCAGAACATGACGCCGGATTCTTGGCAGTGGCACCTCTACGACACCGTTAAGGGCTCCGACTGGCTCGGCGACGTCGACGCCATGCAGTATCTCGCCATGGAAGCGCCGAAGGCGGTCTACGAACTGGAGCATTACGGCGTGCCGTTCTCGCGCAATGCGGAAGGCAAGATCTACCAGCGGCCGTTCGGCGGCCATATGCAGAATTATGGCGAAGGCCCGCCGGTGCAGCGCACCTGTGCCGCCGCCGACCGGACCGGCCACGCCATCCTGCACACGCTCTACGGCCAGTCGCTGCGCAACAATGCGGAATTCTTCATCGAGTATTTCGCGCTCGACCTGATCATGGCCCCCGACGGCCGCTGCACCGGCGTCGTCGCCTGGAACCTCGATGACGGCACGATCCACCGCTTCGCCGCCAAGATGGTGGTGCTGGCGACCGGCGGCTACGGCCGCGCCTATTTCTCCGCCACCTCGGCGCATACCTGCACGGGCGACGGCGGCGGCATGATCGCGCGTGCCGGCCTGCCGCTGCAGGACATGGAGTTCGTGCAGTTCCACCCGACCGGCATCTATGGCGCTGGCTGCCTCATCACCGAGGGCGCGCGCGGCGAAGGCGGCTATCTCGTCAATTCGGAAGGCGAGCGCTTCATGGAGCGTTATGCCCCGTCGGCGAAGGACCTAGCGTCGCGCGACGTCGTCTCGCGCTGCATGACGATGGAAATCCGCGAAGGCCGCGGCGTCGGCAAGAACAAGGACCACATCTATCTGCATCTCGACCATCTCGATCCGGCCGTTCTGCACGAGCGCCTGCCGGGCATTTCCGAGAGCGCAAAAATCTTTGCCGGTGTCGACGTGACGCGCGAGCCGATCCCGGTCCTGCCGACCGTGCATTACAACATGGGCGGCGTGCCGACCAACTACTGGGGTGAAGTGCTGAACGCCAACAGCGAGAACCCGGAGCGCATCGCGCCCGGCCTGATGGCTGTCGGCGAAGCCGGCTGTGCCTCGGTGCACGGCGCAAACCGCCTCGGTTCCAACTCGCTGATCGACCTTGTGGTGTTCGGCCGTGCCGCTGCCATCCGCGCCGGCCAGGTGATCGACCGCGTCGGCTCCGTGCCAGCACTCGACATTGCCGCCTGCGACAAGATAATGGACCGCTTCGACCGCCTCAGGAACGCCAATGGCGGCACGCCGACGGCGATCCTGCGCGACAAGATGCAGCGTACCATGCAGGACGACGCGGCGGTGTTCCGCACCCAGGAATCGCTCGAAAGCGGCTGCAAGCGCATGACGGCGATCTGGAAGGAACTGCCGGATATCAAGGTCACCGACCGCTCGATGATCTGGAACTCCGACCTCGTCGAGACGCTGGAGCTGGAAAACCTGATGGCAAACGCCATCACCACGGTCTACGGTGCCGAAGCGCGCAAGGAGAGCCGCGGCTCGCATGCCCGCGAAGACTATGTCGATGGCCCCTTCGCCGGCCGCGACGACGTCAACTGGCGCAAGCACACTTTGTCCTGGGTAAACGAGGCGGGCGACGTGACGCTCGACTACCGCCCGGTGCACACCGACCTCATCGCGGACGGGATCGATCCCCAAAAGATCGCGCCCAAGGCCCGCGTGTATTGAGGCAATGATGGCGCGCCGTGGTATTTTGTCTATCACGGCCGTAGCGGCGGGCGCCTCAATGCTCGCGGGATGTTCGTACCTGTTTGTGAGCGGTGTTGAGGGAGCTTACACTGCGACCGGATTCCCGCTTCACGGCCAGGTTTCGTCCCGGGATGAGCGGGAGGGCGGAACTCTCCGGATTGGCTCGGTATGGAAACAAGAGTGCGAAGGTGAGTACGTGGTATCGGTAGAAGGGGCATCCATGTTTGGGGTGTCCATGAAGGACCGAATTTACCGAGGGCAGATTTATTGTCTCGACGGTCGAGTGGGGCGTTTTGAACTTGTTTCGGCAAGAAAAGGGCGGACAGGTTCGATCAAGGGTGAAATCGGTGGTGACGCGTTTCAGCTCCGCCTGATCCAGCCCAAGCGAGAGAAATGCGACAACGATGAATGCCGATGGGGATTGAAGTGGACGTACGAGAACGAACGCAGAGACATGCAGGCCTACCGCAAGGTTGAAGCCGAGCACAAAGCCCGGCTTCAAAAGCCCGAGACCGACAAAGCCGTTCGGTCCGTCGATGGTATGTAAGGACTAGGACAGATGGTTGAACTCGCTCTCCCGAAAAACTCGCAGATGACCGAAGGCAAGGTCTGGCCGAAGCCGGCCGGCGCCACGAACACCCGCGAGTTCCGCATCTATCGCTGGAACCCGGACGACGGGAAGAACCCGTCGATCGACACCTTCACCATCGACGTCGACGATTGCGGCCCGATGGTGCTGGACGCGCTGCTCTATATCAAGAACAAGATCGACCCGACGCTGACGCTGCGCCGCTCCTGCCGTGAAGGTATCTGCGGCTCCTGCGCCATGAACATCGACGGCACCAACACGCTTGCCTGCACCAAGGGCATGGACGAGGTGAAGGGCACGGTAAAGGTCTATCCTCTGCCGCATATGCCTGTCGTGAAGGACCTCGTTCCCGACCTCACCAACTTCTATGCCCAGCACCGCTCGATCGAGCCGTGGCTCAAGACCGTGTCGCCGGCGCCGGCCAAGGAATGGAAGCAGAGCCACGAGGACCGCCTCAAGCTCGACGGCCTCTACGAGTGCATCCTGTGCGCCTGCTGCTCGACCTCCTGTCCGAGCTACTGGTGGAACGGCGACCGCTATCTCGGCCCCGCCGTCCTCCTCCAGGCCTATCGCTGGCTGATCGACAGCCGCGACGAAGCGACGGGCGAGCGCCTCGACAATCTGGAAGACCCCTTCCGCCTCTATCGCTGCCACACCATCATGAACTGCGCCCAGGCCTGCCCGAAGGGGCTGAACCCGGCGAAGGCCATCGGTGAAATCAAGAAGATGATGGTCGAGCGCCGTCTCTGAGCATGCTGGACGGTTTCGCACCCGAAATCGTCGCAGAGATTCGCCGTCGTCTGGACAGCGTGCGGGCGCAGGGCATTCGGATTGGTTTTGCCATCGAAAGCGGCAGTCGCGCCTGGGGGTTCCCTTCGCCTGACAGCGACTATGATTGCCGTTTCGTTTATGTGCGGCCGGTGAAGGACCACCTGAGTTTACAGGTGGTCCGCGACGTCATCGAGTTTCCGATTGTCGGCCTTGTCGATACGGGGGGCTGGGACCTTCGCAAGGCGCTTCTTCTCGCCCTTTCGGGCAATGCCGTGATCATCGAGTGGCTGAAATCGCCGCTGGTCTACGAGGAAGAAGCGGGCTTCCGTGCTCGACTGTCTGCGCTGCTCGACGAGATCGTCGAGCCGCAGAGAGTGGCGAAGCACTATGTCGGGCTTCTGCAAAAACACGCTGACGATAGCCTGCTCGAATCGGCCAGATTGAAGAAGTTCCTTTACGCGCTTCGCCCCGCAATCGCGCTTACCTGGATGTCGGCTCGGGATTTCACGTCGCTGCCGCCGATGAACATGGTGGAATGCATGGAGGGTGTAGTGCTTCCGGATGAGGTCACGCGCGAAACCTTGCTGCTCATAGACACCAAGAAACGGACACGGGAGATGGGTGAGGGCTTGCCACATCCGGTCTTGCGGGCCTTCGTGGCGGAGACCCACGCGCGCTTCGTCCATACGGATAAGCAGCTACTAAAAACTGCGCCCGATATCGACTGGCGAAAAGAAAAGGCGAATGCGTTCTACCGAGCCGAAGTTCTTAGCGGGCCGTCCTAGAGAGTGTCGGCAAGTTTACTGCGCGTAAAGTAAACGTGTGACAGACTCCGTGAACTCGAAACATGCTCACCGACACTTGATTTAAACCAACGATTCACGCTAATTCGCCATGATTGTCGCGTATGCACGGCATCGCACGAAGGCAGGAGTATCGACATGCGGATTGTACATGTGGCAGGCGGGCTGATGATGGCGCTTGCTCTGGCCGGTTGCCAGCGGACTTCGTCGATGGACAGCGTGAATACGCAGCAGAACCTCACGCCGCTGGAAGCCCAGCCGATCGGGACTGTCCAGTCGAGCCAGCTTCCGGACCCGACCACCGATACCTCGCAGTTCCCGGCAAAGCCGACGACCGACACGGCGATGGCGACGGGCACCGCTGTTGCCGGCGGCACGGTGGATGCGGCGGCGGCGACGGCGCTTGATGTCACCAAGGAATCCATGGTCGGCAACTGGCGCGTGGCAAGCGGCCCGTCCTCCTGCGACATGTTCCTGACGCTCACCAACCTTGGCGGCGGCTCGCGCGGCGGCACGCGCGGTTGTGCCGGCGAACTGACGGCGATGGGCTCCTGGGAAGTTGCCGGCAAGCAGGTCGTGCTGAAAGACCGTGCCGGCAACGCGATCGCGCGCCTCTACAAGTCGGCGGATGCCCGCTTCAACGGCACGACCAATTCGGGCCAGCCCGTCAGCCTTTCTCGCTGATCCCCCTCCGATCTCTCCGATACGGGTAGCCTCCGCCTATGGGCAAGGACTGGGACAGGGGTTCGACGCATCCGGACCATGGCGTTTCGGATCGGCTTGAAGCGCTTGTCGCAAGCGGCGAGTTGAAGCCCGACCCGGCCCAGAGGGCGATGGCGGCGCGTTTCGACCGCCTGCTTGTCGAGCTTCATGCCCAGCGGCCGGCCCGCAAGTCGAGCGCGCTCGGCTGGCTCTTCGCCTCCCGCAAGCCCGAGACCGTCAGTGCGCCCAAGGGGCTCTACATTCATGGCGGCGTCGGGCGCGGCAAGACCATGCTCATGGACATGTTCTTCGAGCAGGCGCGGGTGAAGCGCAAGCGCCGCGCGCATTTCCATGAATTCATGGCCGATGTGCACGACCGCATCCACAAACATCGCCAGAAGCTGAAGGCCGGCGAGACCAAGCAGGCCGATCCCGTGCCGCCGGTCGCCGAAAGCCTGATCGAGGAGGCGCGGCTTCTCTGCTTCGACGAATTTTCCGTGACCGACATTGCCGACGCGATGATCCAGTCGCGTCTCTTCGGCGAACTGTTCCGGCGTGGCTGCATTCTGGTCGCGACGTCGAATGTCGAGCCGGACAATCTTTATCGGGATGGGCTGAACCGCAGTCTTTTCCTGCCGTTCGTCGATCTTCTCAAGCAATATGTCGAGATCGTGCCGCTCGATTCCCTGACGGATTACCGGCTGGAGAAGGACAGCGGCCTGCCGGTCTTCCGCTATCCGCTGAGCGCCGAAGCCGATATGGCGATGGATGCGGCATGGCGGCGCGAGACGGCGGGCAGGACGGTTGCGCCCGAGACGATTTCCTTCCGGGGCAGAAAAATAGCCGTGCCGCAGGCGGCGGGCCGCGTTGCCCGCTTCTCCTTCGCCGATCTCTGCGAGCGGCCGCTGGGCGCGGCTGACTATCTCGAAATCCTCGCGCATTACGACACGCTGTTCGTCGATCATGTGCCCTTGCTCGGGGCGGAAAAGCGCAACGAGACGAAGCGCTTCATCAACCTCGTCGATACGATCTACGACCATCGCGCGCGGCTCTTCGCTTCGGCTGCGGCGGCACCGGAGAGCCTGCTGGCGACCCGCAAGGGCACGGAAGGTTTCGAGTTCGACCGCACGGTGTCGCGCCTCATCGAGATCCGCAGCACCGAGTATCTGGCCGACCACAAGGCCCGTTACACCAATGACGTGACGAAAGCGTGACGGCAATTCTTACGTTTACGTAAGAATTTTTGCATCTAA
Organism: Sinorhizobium sp. RAC02; assembly: GCF_001713395.1. NCBI lineage: Bacteria > Pseudomonadati > Pseudomonadota > Alphaproteobacteria > Hyphomicrobiales > Rhizobiaceae > Sinorhizobium > Sinorhizobium sp. RAC02. The sequence goes on from NZ_CP016450.1 coordinate 3,539,296, forward strand.
CCGATTGAAAAGCTTCACTCCAAAAGTAGGTGTTGAATTTTTAACGCGAGGGGCGTAAGCCCTTGCGCCGAAAGGTCCTGCAATTGCGACATTCGGGACCTGTTGATCGGAGCAAGAGGAAGCTTTCATGGCCCGCAAGAAGATCGCACTTATTGGTTCTGGAATGATCGGTGGCACGCTGGCGCATCTCGCCGGCCTGAAGGAACTGGGCGACATCGTCCTCTTCGACATCGCCGACGGCATTCCGCAGGGTAAGGGCCTCGACATCGCCCAGTCCTCGCCGGTCGAAGGTTTCAATGCCTCGCTGACGGGTGCAAGCGACTACGCCGCAATCGAAGGCGCCGATGTCTGCATCGTCACCGCCGGTGTTGCCCGCAAGCCCGGCATGAGCCGCGACGACCTGCTCGGCATCAACCTCAAGGTCATGGAACAGGTCGGCGCCGGCATCAAGAAGTACGCGCCGAACGCCTTCGTCATCTGCATCACCAACCCGCTCGACGCGATGGTCTGGGCGCTGCAGAAGTTCTCCGGCCTGCCGAAGAACATGGTCGTCGGCATGGCCGGCGTGTTGGATAGCGCCCGCTTCCGCCTCTTCCTCTCCGAAGAATTCAAGGTCTCCGTGCAGGACGTCACCGCCTTCGTTCTCGGCGGCCACGGCGACACGATGGTGCCGCTCGCCCGCTACTCGACCGTCGGCGGCATTCCGCTGACCGACCTCGTCAAGATGGGCTGGGTCACCAAGGAACGCCTCGAAGAAATCATCCAGCGCACCCGTGACGGCGGCGCCGAAATCGTCGGCCTGCTCAAGACCGGCTCGGCCTATTACGCACCGGCCGCTTCGGCGATCGAAATGGCCGAATCCTTCCTCAAGGATAAGAAGCGCGTGCTGCCCTGCGCCGCCTACCTTTCCGGCCAGTACGGCGTGAAGGACATGTATGTCGGTGTGCCCACCATCATCGGCGAAGGTGGTGTCGAGCGCATCATCGAGGTCGAGTTCAACAAGGCCGAACAGGAAGCCTTCGAAAAGTCGGTCGGTGCCGTTGCGGGTCTTTGCGAAGCCTGCATCAACATCGCCCCTTCGCTGAAGTAATCCGGTATCAGGATAGGATTCCCCTATGAACATTCATGAATATCAGGGCAAGGCTCTGCTGAAGAGCTTTGGCGCCCCGGTCGCCGAGGGCGTTGCCATCTTCTCCGCCGACGAGGCGGAAGCGGCTGCGAAGTCGCTGCCCGGCCCGCTCTACGTGGTGAAGAGCCAGATCCACGCCGGCGGCCGCGGCAAGGGCAAGTTCAAGGAACTCGGCCCCGACGCCAAGGGTGGTGTGCGCCTCGCCTTCTCGATCGAGGAAGCCAAGGCCCACGCCAAGGAAATGCTTGGCAACACGCTCGTCACCGCGCAGACCGGCCCGGCCGGCAAGCAGGTGAACCGCCTCTATATCGAGGATGGCGCCGACATCGACCGTGAACTCTACCTGTCGCTGCTCGTCGACCGCTCCGTCGGCCAGGTTGCCTTCGTCGTTTCGACCGAAGGCGGCATGGACATCGAGGCTGTCGCCCACGACACGCCGGAAAAGATCCTCACCGTTGCGATCAACCCGGAAGCCGGCGTTACCGCCGACGACCTGGCGAAGCTCACCTCGGCCCTGAAGCTTGAAGGCGAAGCCAAGGCCGACGCCGAAAAGCTCTTCCCGATCCTCTACAAGGCCTTTGTCGAGAAGGACATGAGCCTGCTCGAGATCAACCCGCTGATCGTCATGAAGAACGGCCGCATGCGCGTTCTCGACGCCAAAGTCTCGTTCGACGGCAACGCGCTGTTCCGCCATGACGACATCAAGGCGCTGCGCGACGAAACCGAAGAAGACGCCAAGGAAATCGAGGCCTCCAAGTGGGACCTCGCCTATGTGGCGCTCGACGGCAACATCGGCTGTATGGTCAACGGTGCCGGCCTCGCCATGGCGACGATGGACATCATCAAGCTGTACGGCAAGGAGCCGGCGAACTTCTGCGACGTCGGCGGTGGTGCCGGCAAGGAGAAGGTCGCGGCGGCCTTCAAGATCATCACGGCCGACCCGAAGGTCGAGGGCATCCTCGTCAACATCTTCGGCGGCATCATGAAGTGCGATGTCATCGCTGAAGGCGTCGTCGCAGCCGTGCAGGAAGTGGGCCTCAAGGTTCCGCTGGTCGTTCGTCTCGAAGGCACGAATGTCGAACTTGGCAAGAAGATCCTGAACGAATCGGGCCTGGCGATCACCGCCGCCGACGATCTGGACGATGCTGCCAAGAAGATCGTTGCCGCGATCAACGGCTAATTGAAGGACCTGACCTCATGTCGATTCTCGTCAACAAGAACACCAAGGTCCTCGTTCAGGGCCTGACCGGCAAGACCGGTACCTTCCACACCGAGCAGGCGCTCGCCTATTACGGCACGCAGATGGTCGGCGGTATCCACCCGAAGAAGGGCGGCGAAACCTGGACCGGCTCGAAGGGCGAAAGCCTGCCGATCTTCGCCTCGGTTGCCGAAGCCAAGGAAAAGACCGGTGCGGACGCTTCCGTGATCTACGTTCCGCCGGCCGGCGCCGCGGACGCCATCATCGAGGCGATCGAAGCGGAAATCCCCTTCATCACCTGCATCACCGAAGGCATTCCGGTTGCCGACATGGTGCGCGTCAAGGCTCGCCTCGACCGCTCCTCCTCGCGCCTGCTTGGCCCGAACTGCCCGGGCATCCTGACGCCGGAAGAATGCAAGATCGGCATCATGCCGGGCTCGATCTTCCGCAAGGGTTCGGTCGGTATTGTTTCGCGCTCCGGCACGCTTACCTATGAAGCCGTCTTCCAGACCTCCAACGAAGGCCTCGGCCAGACGACGGCTGTCGGCATCGGCGGCGACCCGGTCAAGGGCACCGAATTCATCGACGTGCTGGAGATGTTCCTGGCGGACGACGCCACGACCTCCATCATCATGATCGGCGAAATCGGCGGCTCGGCTGAAGAAGATGCGGCGCAGTTCCTCATCGACGAAGCCAAGAAGGGCCGCAAGAAGCCGATGGCCGGCTTCATCGCGGGCCGTACCGCACCGAAGGGCCGCACCATGGGCCACGCCGGCGCTGTCGTTTCCGGCGGCAAGGGCGACGCGGAATCCAAGATTTCCGCAATGGAAGCCGCGGGCATCCGCGTCTCGCCGTCGCCGGCACGCCTTGGCAAGACGCTGGTCGAAGTCCTGAAGGGCTGAGGCGGTGTTGCGGGTCCCGCGCATAAGCAGAACTAAAGCCAGGTCGCAGGACGCGATCTGGCCTAGCTTTCGCGCGGGATTGCAACTCTCAAGCCTATTCGAGCTTGAAACACCGGGTTATGACTTTGATTCCTGCGGTATTTCCGATTTGGATCAAAGACGTGCCTTTGAGGCGATTGTCCGTCTCTTTTGCGCGATGATTGCCCTAGAAGGTGACCTTCCAAAAACATCTCCAAAGGAGACGTTTTTGGAGATGCGGGATTTTCTGGAGAGAAATGGGTGGGCGACCGGCGATGAACGCGCCCGAGATCTCCTCCTCAATGTCCGTGCCACGCGGAACGCAATCGCTGCCACCGGTCCGTTGCATTATAATCAGGCAGCGGAGTTCCAAGGTCAGCGGGAACAATTGCGTAAGCGGTACTGGATCGAGAGTGTTGATCGGGCCGATGATGAATTTCTTTGTGAAGCGGTTCTGACGAGTCGCTTCCTCGGGAATACTGCAGTCCATTTGCGCTCACGTATAAATGGACCCGTTCGTGAAATGATCCTGCTCTTGGCGTTTGATACGAATTTTGAACGCTTCATAACTCCGTTCATCAGATCCGAATACATCTGGATCATGTCTCGCATGAAGTACTCGGCTTCTTACTCCGATTCGAACAGCGATCCGGGCTGTGTCAAGATTGACGGTCGCGTCGGAGGACGCGACGGTTCGGCAGTGTGTTTGGATTGTTTCGAATCCGGCTCCTACATAACGCAAACGTGCGATAAATTGGGTATTCCCCACGCATCAACTCAACTGTTCCTCGAGTATCACGAGAGGTATCTTTAGCTATGGCACGACTAGACGCCAACGAACAATTTCTCGCCACGTCCTTCCTCGACGGCGCGAACGCAGCCTATATCGAACAGCTCTACGCGAAGTACGAGGCGGACCCCGCTTCCGTCGGCGAAGAGTGGCAGGCCTTCTTCAAGGCCCTCGAAGACCAGCCCTCTGACATTGTGAAGGCCGCCAAGGGCGCCTCGTGGCAGCGGGCGAACTGGCCGATCGTCGCCAATGGCGAACTCGTCTCGGCGCTCGACGGCAACTGGGGCGTCGTCGAGAAGGTGCTTGAGAAGAAGGTCCAGGCAAAGGCGGAAACCGTTGCCGCCAAGACCGGCGCGCCGGTCAACCAGGCCGACGTCAACCAGGCGACGCGCGACAGCGTGCGCGCCATCATGATGATCCGCGCCTACCGCGCCCGCGGCCACCTGCATGCCAAGCTCGACCCGCTCGGCATTGCCGCACCCGTCGAGGACTATCACGAGCTGTCGCCGTCGAACTACGGCTTCACCGATGCCGACCTCGACCGCAAGATCTTCATCGACAACGTGCTCGGCCTCGAATACGCGAGCATTCGCGAAATGGTCGAAATCCTCGAGCGCACCTATTGCTCGACGATCGGCGTCGAGTTCATGCACATCTCCAACCCGGAAGAGAAGGGCTGGATCCAGGAACGCATCGAAGGCCCGGACAAGGGCGTCGACTTCACGCCGGAAGGTAAGAAGGCGATCCTGCAGAAGCTGATCGAGGCGGAAGGCTTCGAACAGTTCATCGACGTCAAGTACAAGGGCACCAAGCGCTTCGGCCTCGATGGCGGCGAAGCGCTGATTCCGGCGCTCGAGCAGATCATCAAGCGCGGCGGCCAGCTCGGCCTCAAGGAAATCGTGCTCGGCATGGCCCACCGCGGCCGCCTCAACGTTCTGACGAACGTGATGGCGAAGCCCCATCGCGCCGTTTTCCACGAGTTCAAGGGCGGCTCCTACGCGCCGGACGAAGTGGAAGGTTCGGGCGACGTGAAGTACCACCTCGGTGCCTCCTCGGACCGCGAGTTCGACGGCAACAAGGTGCATCTGTCGCTGACCGCCAACCCCTCGCACCTCGAAATCGTCAACCCGGTCGTCATGGGCAAGGCACGCGCCAAGCAGGACCAGATGGCGAAGATCTTCGAGGGCGACATCATTCCGTTGTCCGAGCGGGCCCAGGTCATGCCGCTGCTGCTGCACGGCGATGCGGCCTTCGCCGGCCAGGGTGTCACGGCTGAAATCCTCGGCCTGTCGGGCCTGCGCGGCCATCGCGTCGCCGGCACGGTGCACGTGATCATCAACAACCAGATCGGCTTCACCACCAATCCGGCCTTCTCGCGTTCCTCGCCCTATCCGTCGGATGTGGCGAAGATGATCGAGGCGCCGATCTTCCATATCAACGGCGACGATCCGGAAGCGGTGACCTACGCTGCGAAGATCGCCACCGAATTCCGGATGAAGTTCCACAAGCCGGTCGTGCTCGACATCTTCTGCTACCGCCGCTTCGGCCACAACGAAGGCGACGAGCCGGCGTTCACCCAGCCGAAGATGTACAAGGCGATCCGCGCCCACAAGACCGTGGTCAGCCTCTATGGTTCGCGCCTCGTTGCCGAGGGCGTGATCAGCGAAGGCGAATTCGAGAAGATGAAGGCCGACTGGCGTGCCAGCCTCGAACAGGAATTCGAGGCCGGTCAGTCCTACAAGCCGAACAAGGCCGACTGGCTGGACGGTGTCTGGTCGGGCCTGCGCTCGGCCGACAACCAGGACGAACAGCGTCGCGGCAAGACATCCGTGCCGATGAAGCAGCTGAAGGAAATCGGCCGCAAGATCTCGACGATCCCGGAAGGCTTCCGCGCCCACAAGACCATTCAGCGGTTCATGGACAACCGCATGCAGATGGTCGAGACGGGCGAAGGCATCGACTGGGCAATGGCCGAGGCGCTCGCTTTCGGCACGCTCTGCGTCGAGGGCACGAAGATCCGCCTGTCCGGCCAGGACTGCGAACGCGGCACCTTCTCGCAGCGCCATTCTGTGCTCTACGATCAGGAGACCGAAGACCGTTACATCCCGCTCGCCAACCTCGCGCCGACCCAGGCCCGCTACGAGGTCATCAACTCTATGCTCTCGGAAGAGGCCGTGCTCGGTTTCGAATACGGCTACTCGCTGGCCCGTCCGAACGCGCTGACGCTGTGGGAAGCCCAGTTCGGCGACTTCGCCAACGGTGCGCAGGTCGTCTTCGACCAGTTCATTTCGTCGGGCGAACGCAAGTGGCTGCGCATGTCGGGTCTCGTCTGCCTGCTGCCGCACGGCTATGAGGGCCAGGGTCCGGAGCACTCCTCCGCCCGCCTCGAACGCTGGCTGCAGATGTGCGCCGAAGACAACATGCAGGTCGCCAACGTCACGACGCCGGCGAACTACTTCCACATCCTGCGCCGCCAGGTGAAGCGCGACTTCCGCAAGCCGCTGATCATGATGACGCCGAAGTCGCTGCTGCGCCACAAGCGCGCGGTCTCCTCGCTGTCGGAAATGGCGGGCGAAAGCTCGTTCCACCGCCTGCTGTGGGACGACGCGGAGGTCATCAAGGACGGCCCGATCAAGCTGCAGAAGGACGCGAAGATCCGTCGCGTCGTGATGTGCTCGGGCAAGGTCTACTACGACCTGCTGGAAGAGCGCGAAAAGCGCGGCATCGACGACGTCTACCTGCTGCGCCTGGAACAGCTCTATCCGTTCCCGGCCAAGGCGCTGATCAACGAGCTGTCGCGCTTCCGCAATGCCGAGATGGTGTGGTGCCAGGAAGAGCCCAAGAACATGGGCGGCTGGGCCTTCATCGACCCCTATCTCGAATGGGTGCTTGCCCATATCGACGCCAAGTACCAGCGCGTGCGCTACACCGGCCGTCCGGCCGCAGCCTCGCCGGCAACGGGCCTGATGTCCAAGCACCTCGCGCAGCTCGCTGCCTTCCTTGAGGACGCACTGGGCGGTTGATCCGCCCAGTTCCCCGCACCCGCGACAACGAAATCAAGAACGGAACACACTCATGGCTACCGAAATCCGCGTCCCGACTTTGGGCGAATCCGTCAGCGAAGCCACCGTCGGCACCTGGTTCAAGAAGGTCGGCGACGTCATCAAGGCAGACGAGCCGCTCTGTGAGCTCGAAACCGACAAGGTGACGATCGAAGTGCCCGCACCGGCCGCCGGCGTCCTGTCGGAAATTGTTGCGAATGCCGGCGACACCGTCGCCCCGGGCGGCCTGCTCGGCCAGATCTCCGAAGGCGCTTCTGCCGGTGCGGTCGCTCCGGCTGCCGCCGAAAAGGTCGAGAAGGTTGCGGCCGCTCCGGCTGCCGAAGCCAAGCCGGCCGCTGCTGCGTCCTCCATGCCGCCGGCCCCGTCCGCTGCAAAGCTGCTTGCCGAAAACAACGTCTCGGCCGATCAGGTCGACGGTTCCGGCAAGCGTGGCCAGGTGCTGAAGGGCGACGTGATCGCCGCCGTTGCCAAGGGCATCACGGCAACACCTGCTGCTGCCGCCGAGCCGGTCAAGGTTGTCGCCCGTGCGGCATCTTCCGAAGCCGATGCGCCGCGCGAAGAGCGCGTGAAGATGACGCGCCTGCGCCAGACGATCGCCAAGCGCCTCAAGGACGCCCAGAACACCGCAGCCATGCTCACCACCTACAACGAGGTGGACATGTCGGCCGTGATGGACCTGCGCAACCGCTACAAGGACCTGTTTGAGAAGAAGCACGGCGTGAAGCTCGGCTTCATGGGCTTCTTCACCAAGGCCGTGACGCACGCGCTGAAGGAACTGCCCGCGGTCAACGCCGAGATCGACGGCACCGACATCATCTACAAGAACTACTGCCACATCGGCGTCGCCGTCGGCACGGACAAGGGTCTTGTCGTTCCGGTCGTACGCGATGCCGACCAGATGTCGATTGCCGAAATCGAAAAGGACATCGGCCGTCTCGGCAAGCTCGCCCGTGACGGCGCGCTCTCCATGGCCGACATGCAGGGCGGCACGTTCACCATCTCGAACGGCGGCGTCTACGGTTCGCTGATGTCCTCGCCGATCCTCAACGCCCCGCAGTCCGGCATTCTTGGCATGCACAAGATCCAGGAGCGCCCGGTCGTTGTCGGCGGCCAGATCGTCATCCGCCCGATGATGTATCTCGCCCTCTCCTATGACCACCGCATGGTCGACGGCAAGGAGGCAGTTACCTTTCTGGTCCGCGTCAAGGACAGCCTGGAAGATCCGGAACGCCTCGTTCTCGATCTGTAAGGGAGGTCCCTATGGAGGCGGCAGCGTCTGCATCTTCGCCGATGCTCGTGCTTCTTGCACTGAGCGTGGCGCTGCTCGTCTTCCATATCGGGCTCCAGGGCATGCTCTCCACGAGGGAGCTTGGCTCCGCCTGGAACGCCGGCCCGCGCGATGGCGCGCGGGAGCCGACAGGCAAGCTTGCCGGACGCGCCGCCCGCGCATCGGCGAATTTTCGGGAAACCTATCCCGCCTTCGTCGCTCTTGCGCTGGCGCTTGCCATCGCGGGCGACCCGGCAGGTTGGGGCCTCATCGGGGCGTGGCTGTGGTTCGTGGCCCGGCTCGTCTATATCCCGCTCTATCTCGCAGGCATTCCCTATATCCGTTCGATCGTCTGGCTCGTCGCGCTGGCGGGTCTCGCGGTCATGGCGGGCGTGGTCATCTTCTAGGAGGCAGACATCCCATGAACAGCTACTTTCTGGAACTCGCCTCGCTGATGGCGATCTTCTCCTTTGCCATCGTCTCGCCGGGTGCCGACCTTGCCATGGTCATGCGCCAGTCGATCGTGCATGGGCGCCGTTCGGCGATCATCACGTCCTTCGGCGTCGGGACCTCGCTGATGTTCCACGTCACCTACACGATCCTGGGCCTCGGCCTCATCATTTCCCAGTCGATCTACCTCTTCAACATCGTGAAGTGGTGCGGTGTCGCCTACCTCATCTATATCGGCATCAAGGCCTTGCGCGCCGGCAAGACGGACATGTCCGTCGAGGCGGTGAAGGACAACGAGGACGGCAAGGGCGAGCAGTCGGCGCTGCGCGCCTTCGGCCTCGGCTTCCTCGCCAATGCGCTGAACCCCAAGCCGGTCTTCTTCTTCCTGTCGATCTTTTCGACCGTCGTCAGCGCCCACACGCCGATCGCCATCAAGTTCGGCTATGGCCTCGTCATGGCGTCCTGCCTGATCGCCTGGTTCGTCGGTGTCTCGCTGTTCATGACGACGCCGCGCATGCGGGCGGCGTTTTCCCGTGCCAGCCAGTGGATCGATCGCGCCAGTGGCCTCGTCTTCATCGCGCTCGGCATCAAGCTCGCCACGGAAAAGGCCCACTGAGCATGCGCACCGCCCTCGTTTTCCTCGGTCTCGTTGCCGCGACCGCCGCTTCCGCGGCGGAGTGCCGGCAGGACCGCGCGATCTATGCGGATCGCGACGGGGGCTATGAGCTGACCTTCGAACCGGTCGGCTCGAGTGCCGCGGCAACCAGCCATCATTTCAAGCTGAAGGTTCTTTCGAGCAAGACCGTTCTCGACGGCATCGTGATGCCCGGTGACGACCCTGTCCGTTCCAACGGCATGGTCATGCACAATTGCCCGGAGGGCGACGTGACCGGCGAGGAGATCGCCGCCTGCACTGTCTGGGAGGGCGTGATCTACGTGCTCGATGGTGCCGGTGATGCCGCCGTCTTGCCGGAAGAAGGCGCAAAGGCTGCCGAAACGCTGCTGCTGGCCGGGTTCGGGCCGTCGCTGCGCTATTCGACGCTGTGGGACGAAGGCAAGGCCAAGGTCGCGCCGTGGGACGTGTTCAAGCGGAAGGGATGCGCCGCATGACGGAAGCACCCGTTCTTCTCGTCACCGGCGGCAGCCGTGGCATCGGCGCAAGTGTCTGCCGCATGGCGGGCGCTGCCGGCTGGCAGGTCGCGGTGAACTATGTCTCCAACCTCGACGCGGCCGAGGCTGTCGTCGCGCAGATCCATGCGCTGGGCGGCTCGGCGATTGCCGTTCAGGGTGATGTCGGCAGTGAGCTCGGCCTTGCCTCGATCTTTTCGGCGATCGACGGCACCTTCGGCCGGCTCGACGGGCTGGTCAACAATGCCGGCATCGTCGCCCTGCCCCAGCGTCTCGACGAGATGTCCGCCGAGCGGCTGGAGCGCATGTTCGCCGTCAACGTCATGGGCTCGATCCGCTGTGCGCAGGAAGCGGTGCGGCGCATGTCGACGCTGCATGGTGGCAAGGGCGGCTCGATCGTCAACATTTCCTCGGTGGCGGCCCAGCTCGGCTCGGCCGGGCAATATATCGATTATGCCGCGAGCAAGGGCGCGATCGAGAGCTTTACCATCGGGCTTGCCCGCGAGGTGGCGCTGGAAGGCATCCGTGTCAATCTCGTGCGCCCCGGCATCATCGACACCGACATCCACGCTTCCGGCGGCCTGCCGGAGCGGGCGCGCGACATGGCCTCGCTCATTCCGATGCAGCGGCCGGGTACGGCCGATGAAGTCGCCCATTCCATTCTCTATCTTCTCTCCGATGCGGCATCCTATGTGACGGGTGCCGCCCTCAACGTCAGCGGCGGCCGCTAGGCCCCCGCGCAGGAAGGACTTGTCATGGCATATGATCTCATCGTTATCGGTTCCGGCCCCGGCGGCTATGTCTGCGCCATCAAGGCGGCTCAGCTCGGCCTGAAGGTGGCGGTCGTCGAAAAGCGCGCGACCTACGGCGGCACCTGCCTCAATGTCGGCTGCATTCCGTCGAAGGCGCTGCTGCACGCGTCGGAGACCTACAGCCATGCCGCCCATGGCATGGAAGCGCTCGGCATCGACGGCGTGAAGCCGACGCTCAACCTGCCGAAGATGATGGCGCACAAGGATGCGACCGTGAAGTCGAACGTCGACGGCGTCGCCTTCCTGTTCAAGAAGAACAAGATCGACGGTATCCAGGGCACCGGCAAGGTGCTGGGCGCAGGCAAGGTCTCCGTCACCAACGACAAGGGTGAAGAGCAGGTCCTGGAGACGAAGAACATCGTCATCGCCACCGGCTCCGACGTCTCCGGCATTCCGGGCGTCCCCGTCGATATCGACGAGACGATCATCGTCTCCTCGACGGGCGGCATCGCGCTCGAAAAAGTGCCGGGTCATCTCATCGTCGTCGGCGGTGGTGTGATCGGCCTCGAGCTCGGCTCGGTCTGGGCCCGCCTCGGCGCCAAGGTGACGGTTGTCGAATATCTCGACACGATCCTCGGCGGCATGGACGGCGACGTTTCCAAGCAGTTCCAGCGCATGCTCGCCAAGCAGGGCATGGAGTTCAAGCTCGGCGCCAAGGTGACGGGTGTGGAAAAGGCGGGTTCGGGCGCCAAGGTGACCTTCGAGCCGGTCAAGGGCGGTGACGCGACCACCATCGACGCCGACGTCGTGCTGATCGCCACCGGCCGCAAGCCCTACACCGATGGCCTCGGCCTCAAGGAAGCCGGTGTGGTGCTCGACAACCGCGGCCGCGTCGAGATCGACAACCACTTCCAGACCAACGTTCCCGGCATCTATGCGCTGGGTGACGTGGTGCGCGGCCCGATGCTCGCCCACAAGGCGGAAGACGAGGGTGTGGCGGTTGCCGAAATCCTCGCCGGCCAGGCGGGTCACGTGAACTATGACGTCATCCCGGGCGTCGTCTACACCCAGCCGGAAGTCGCCTCCGTCGGCAAGACGGAAGAGGAGCTGAAGGCCGCGGGCATCGCCTACAAGGCCGGCAAGTTCCCCTTCACGGCAAACGGCCGCGCCCGCGCCATGCTGGCGACCGACGGCTTCGTCAAGGTGCTGGCCGACAAGGACACCGATCGCGTGCTCGGCGTGCACATCGTCGGCTTCGGCGCCGGCGAGATGATCCACGAGGCAGCCGTGCTGATGGAGTTCGGCGGCTCGTCGGAAGACCTCGGTCGCACCTGCCATGCGCACCCGACCATGTCGGAAGCCGTCAAGGAAGCCGCACTCGCGACCTTCTTCAAGCCGATCCATATGTGATCGCCTCAGGCGGCTGCGACAACCGGCCGCCTGTCCTCGCCCGCCGAACGGGGGCACCATGAAAGCCACAAAGGATGGCCTTCATGTCCCCCGTATCGAGACCCGTCTCGCTCCCGCATCCACTTCTTCCGTCTGCCGACTGGGCGGATCGTTTTACGCTTGGCTTGCCCGTCGACAACCTCACGGCACGCGAGGCGGCACGGCTGGCGCTGGAGCACCCGCCGGGCTGGGTGCGCCGGCTGATGGTGCTGCGCAATGCGCTCGTCGCGCCCTTCGGGCTGAAGGGGGCGGCGGAGCAGGTGAAGACATCGGAAACGGAGATCGGCGGCTTTCCGGTGGTGAGTGCGACCGACGACCGGGTCGTGCTCGGCTTCGACGACCGGCATCTGGATTTCCGCATCGTCATCGACATCCGGCAGGACCGGCCGAGCGGCCAGACCTTGAGCGTGATGACGCTCGTGCATCGCAACAACCTGCTCGGCAGGCTTTATCTTGCAGCCGTCATGCCGTTCCACAAGCTGATCGTTCGCACGATGCTGTCCGGCATCGGACGCCGGGTCGTCCAGAGGTGAGGCTTAGTTCACCGCCGTCACGGTAAAACCCTGCTTGCGCAGCAGCTCCACGACACCTTCGGCGCCCGGAAGGTGCAGGCTGCCGACGGCGATGAAGACGTTGCCGTTCGCCAGGATGGGGGCTGCGCGCTCCGCCATCGTGTGGTTGCGGTCGATGATGATGCGCTGCTCGAAATCGGCATAGGCGGCCTTGTCGTCGTCCGTCTGGGGGGCGGCGGCGCGCATCATCGGCATGATCATGCCGGTATCGCCGGCGAGATAGAGCTGGCTCATCGTTTCGATGACGTCCTTCAGCGTGTCGCCGAGCGCCAGCGTCTGGACGAGGCCTTCCACCTGCGGCTCGATCGGCAGCGAATCGAGGGCGGAAATCTGCTCGATCAGGGTTTCGAGACCCTTCAGCGTCTTGCCATCGGCAAGCGCATCCCTGGCGAGGCGCTGATCGAGGAAGGCAATGCCGGATGTCTTGCGAGCGACTTCGCAGGCGGGAAGTGCCACGAAGCTCATGATCATCCACGGCTTCATGCGGCCGACGGCGGCGAGCGACAGGCCGCGGGTCTTGAGGCCCTCCGCCAGCTTGTCCTCACCGTCCTTGTCGAGGAAGTCGGTGATGGATTTGCCATCGGTGAACATGGTGAGGTCGGGCCGGGTCATGATCGCCGCGGCCGCCTTCTTCTCGTCGGCGATTTCGTCCGATTCGACGACGATGGTCGTGGCATTGGCATAGGCGGTGCGTGCGGCCTCCGGCATGGCGAGCACGCGCGGGTCCGTCACATGCATGGTACCGAGCAGCCAGGAGGCGGGCCTGCCATCCTTCTCGATCTTCCAGAAGATGCCCTTGCCGTTCGGCACGGCGTCCGCCTCGGCACGCAGCTTGGCAAAGCCCGCCGGATCGTCCTTCTCGTATTTCACCAGCAGGTTATCGCCGCCGCAGACCGGCGGTTCCTGTGCATTGGCGGGAGAGAGCGTCGCCAGAACGACGAGGAAGGAGAGGGCGACCAGCACATGAAGCGCTGCCATCATCCAGAGGCCGGCATCCGCCAGGCGGTCGGCGATGGCAGTACGGCTTTTCTGAAGCGTGGCGATCATGGTCGATTCCCTGTCATTTTCGGCGACCCTAGCGGCCTCGCCCTCATAATCTCTTAACGAACGTCAGGCGCGGGGATGGGCGCGGTCGTAGATTTCGAGAAGCCGGGCCGAATCGACGCCGGTATAGACCTGCGTCGTCGAGAGGCTGGCATGGCCGAGCAGTTCCTGGATGGTGCGCAGGTCCCCGCCGCCGGCAAGAAGGTGTGTGGCGAAGGAATGGCGCAGCGCATGGGGCGTGGCGCTGTCGGGAAGGCCGAGCGCGCCGCGCATCTTCTGCATCTCGCGCTGGATGATGGCCGGCTGCAACGGCCCGCCGCGCGCGCCGCGAAAGAGCGGCCTGTCGTCGGACAGCGGGATGGGGCAGAGTTTTATGTAATCCTGAACACCAGTGAGTGCCGGTGCGATCAGCGGCACGATGCGCATCTTGTCGCCCTTGCCGGTGATGCGCAGCGACGTGGGCTTGCCGGCGAAATCGGCGGGCGTCAGCGACAGCGCCTCGGAGATGCGCAGGCCGCAGCCATAGAGCAATGTCAGCACGGCGGCGTTGCGCATGCGGATCCACGGTTCGTCGGCCAGTTGCTCATGCGCATCGACGACGGCGATGGCCTGGCGGTCGGACAATGGCTTCGGCAGCGACTTCGGCTGTTTCGGCGAACGCACGGCGGAGGCGCCAGCGGCATTGGCGAGGCCCTTGCGCTCCAGATGGCGCAGGAACGAGCGCAGGCCGGCGAGGCCACGGCCAAGCGTGCGGGCACCGGCTCCATCGCGGCGACGGGAGGCGAGAAAACCGCGCAGGTCCGCCGGGCGCAGGTTGTCGATGTCCTTGAGGCGGGCCGGGGCGGCGAGATGCCCGGTGAGGAAGGCGAGGAACTGGCGGGTGTCGCGCTCGTAGGCGTCGAGCGTGTTGCCGGAGAGCCGTCGCTCGTCGGCAAGTGCTGCCAGCCAGCCCTGCCGCTCGGCCATCAGCGTCGGGTCGGCGATGATGAGAAGTTCGTTCATGTCCTGCCCCTGGCGCAATTCCGGCAAAATGCTTGAGCGGTCTTGCGTCGGAATGTGCGCAAAACAAAAATGGGATCGTCGGAGGCGATCCGCCGTTTGCGGCAGGATGGGTGATTTGCGTTAGGGATTTGCTAATGGTCGGTGCGAGGGCTGGGCAAGTCGGCCTGCCTTCCTCTAGACATGGTGGCTTGTATAGAGAGCGCTATCGTTTCGAATTCGGATCCGTTTCATGCTGCTGCGTTCCATGTCCGCCGAAAACTACCGCTCGCTGCGCGCAATCCGCATGGATCTCGGGCGGGTGAACCTGTTCGTCGGCGAGAACGGGGCGGGGAAATCCAACCTCTACCGGTCGCTGCAACTGGTGCAGGCCGCGGTGCGTGGCACATTCGCCCAGGAGATCGCGGCGGAGGGCGGCATGGGCTCGGCGCTCTGGACGGGCAAGCGGCGGCCGAACGAGCCGGTGCGCATTCGCCTGGAAGCTGAACTGCTCGACGAGGATCGTGCGATCACCTTCCGCTATCGGATCGAAGCGGGGTTGCGACCACCGGCAGCCGCCGGCTTCGCCTTCGAGCCGCAGGTCAAGGTCGAGGAATTGTCGATCGAGACCGGTCGCCGGCCGGTGACGATGATGAAGCGGGCGGGACCCGGCATCATGGTGCGCAACGAGGCCGGGCGCATGGCCGAACATCCGGAGCAGGCGCTGGCCTCGGAGACCGCCGTGGCATTGCTTGGCGACGCCGGTCATTATCCGGAGGTCGGGACGTTTCGGCGCGCCGTCTCGCAATGGCGCTTCTTCCACGGTTTTCGCTCTGATCGGGATTCGGCGCTACGCCAACCGTGCCTTGCCGTCACCGCGCCGCTGCTCGACGAGGACGGGGCGAACATGGCGGCGGTCTTCGCGACGCTGAAGTGGACGCGGGGCGACACGGTCGACCTCGACCGGGCGGTGGCGGCTGCCTTTGGCGGCGCGCAGCTTTCCGTGCCTGAGCCGGAGGAGTTCGCGTCCTATGGGCTGGTCTTCCCGCAGTTTCCGCAGCGCGTCTTCCAGCCACGCGAACTTTCCGACGGACAGATCCGCTTCCTGGCGCTGGCGGCGGCACTACTCTCTTATCGCACACCGCCGCTGATCGCGCTCAACGAGCCGGAGGCAAGCCTGCATCCGGACATGCTGCCGGCGCTGGCCGAAATGATCGCGCGTGCCGCGCAGTCGAGCCAGCTGTGGATCGTCACCCATTCCGAGCGGCTGGCGCGGGAGGTGGAGACGCGCTGCGGCGTGCGCGCCAAACGTGTCGTGCGCAATGACGGCGCGACCTGGATCGACGGCATGCGGCTGACCGGCGAAATGGCGGAGGATGACGAATGAGCGGGAGGATCGCGATCTTTGCGGTTTTCTTCCCGGCGTGTCGGGGGCATCTTCGCGCCTGATGGACAACGATTCGATCGACCTTTTCGGGGAAAAACTGTTTCCGCGCACGGTGCCCGTGATGGTGCCGGTGCCCACGCCCGTGCCCTATTCCTACACGGTGCCGGAGGGCATGGCGGTCGAGCCGGGCTCGATCGTGCAGGTGCCGCTCGGGCCACGGCTGGTGCCGGGTGTGGTCTGGGATGGCGATAACGACGGCAAGTTCGATCCGAAGAAGCTGCGGCCCATCGAGAAGGTGTTCGATTGCCCGCCACTCTCGAAGGAGATGCGGGATTTTCTCGATTGGGTGTCCGCCTACACGGTGACGCCGCCCGGTCTCGTCGCCCGCATGGCGTTGCGCGCGCCGGCCGCCTTCGATCCCGAACCGATGATCGAAGGACTGCGCTTTACCGGACACCGGCCGGAGCGGCTGACCAGCGCGCGTGAGCGCGTGCTGGAAATGGTCGAGGACGGCATTCCGTGGACCCGCTCGGGTCTCGCGCATGCCGCAGGCACGTCGACCAGCGTCGTTGACGGCCTTGTGAAGCAGGGCACGTTCGAGACCGTGTTCCTGCCGCCGCCGCCTGTCGTGGCGGCACCAGACCCGGACTATGTCGAGCCGCGGCTCGAAGGGCCGCAGACGGACAGCGCCGCGGAGCTGGTGGAAAGCGTGCAGGCCGGCGGGTTCAACGTCTCGCTGATCGACGGCATTACCGGGTCGGGCAAGACGGAAGTCTATTTCGAGGCGATCGCCGAGACCTTGCGGCAGGGCAGGCAGGTGCTGATCCTGCTGCCGGAAATCGCGTTGACCGCGAGTTTCCTGGAGCGGTTCCAGGATCGTTTCGGTGCCAAGCCGGCCGAATGGCATTCCGACCTCGCCCCGCGCATCCGTGAAAAGGTCTGGCGGCAGGTGACGACGGGAGATGTTCGGGTCGTTGCGGGCGCGCGGTCGGCGCTGTTCCTGCCGTTCGAGAATCTTGGCCTCGTCATCGTCGATGAGGAGCACGATCCGGCCTACAAGCAGGAGGACCGCGTCTTCTACAATGCGCGCGACATGGCGGTGGTCCGGGCGCGCATCGGTGATTTTCCGGCGGTGCTCGTTTCGGCAACGCCGTCCGTCGAAAGCCGTGTTAACAGCGATGTCGGGCGGTACAAGAAACTGCACCTGCCGACGCGTTATGGCGATGCTGCCCTTCCCGACCTGCATCTCGTCGACATGCGCCGCCATCCGCCGGCGCGCGGCGGTTTCCTTTCACCCATCATGCTGCGCGGCATTGCGCGCACCATCGAAAAACAGCAGCAGGTGTTGCTCTTCCTCAATCGGCGCGGTTATGCGCCGCTGACGCTCTGCCGGGTCTGCGGCCATCGCTTCCAGTGCCCGCAATGCTCCAGCTGGCTGGTGGAACACCGGTTCCGCGGGCAGATCCAGTGCCACCATTGCGGCTATGCCGAGCGCACGCCGGAAGCCTGCCCGGAATGCGGAACGTTCGATCATCTGGCCGCCTGTGGGCCGGGTGTGGAGCGTATTGCGGAGGAGGTGGAGAAGCATTTCCCCGAAGCGCGCACCATTGTGCTCTCCTCCGACCTGATGGGCGTGAAGCGGCTGCGGCTGGAGCTGGAGGCGATTGCGCGCGGCGAGGCGGATATCGTCATCGGCACGCAGCTTGTTGCCAAGGGGCACAACTTTCCGCTGATGTCGCTGGTCGGCGTGGTGGATGCGGATCTCGGGCTTGCCAATGGCGATCCGCGGGCGGCGGAGCG
The DNA here is from genome assembly GCF_001713395.1 of Sinorhizobium sp. RAC02. Taxonomy (NCBI): domain Bacteria; kingdom Pseudomonadati; phylum Pseudomonadota; class Alphaproteobacteria; order Hyphomicrobiales; family Rhizobiaceae; genus Sinorhizobium; species Sinorhizobium sp. RAC02. Next base: position 3,557,222 of record NZ_CP016450.1, read on the forward strand.
CACTTTCCAGCTGCTCTCCCAGGTGACGGGGCGTGCGGGGCGCTCCGGCCTGAAGAGCCACGGCCTCATCCAGACCTACCAGCCACTTCATCCCGTCATGCAGGCGATCGTTTCCGGTGATGCGCAGGCCTTCTATGACCGCGAGATCGGCGAACGGGAGAAGGCGCTGCTGCCGCCGTTCGGTCGGCTTGCCTCGGTCATCGTTTCGGCCGACACTCGTATCGAGGCGGAGGCCCATGCGCGGGGGCTGCGCCAGGCGGCACCCCATGTCGACGGCATCTCGATCCTGGGGCCGGCCGAGGCGCCGCTGGCGCTCGTGCGCGGCCGGCATCGGTTTCGCCTGCTGGTGCATGGCCGCCGCAACAGCGACATGCAGGCATTCCTGCGCACCATGATCGCCAATGGGCCCAAGGAGCGGGCGTCGCTGCAGGTGCAGCTCGACATCGACCCGCAGAGTTTCCTCTGAGTTGCAGGGTTAACAAAGAGTTGTGTGAATTCGGCCGGCTGGCTTCTGCGATTCGCGCGCCTGTGCGATAGAGGGCGGATAAGCACCGACGGAGAAACGCCGAAATGGAATTCTACATCCCCACCGAGACGGGCGAGTTCCTGGCCTTCTCAGCGGCCATCGCAACGGCCCTGCTGGGGCTGTTCGGCCTGTTCGCGCCGGGAATGGCGCTGAAACTTGCGGGCCTCCAGCCCCGCGAGACGAGCCGCGAGGGCTTCGCCTTCGTCCGTTCGGCCGGCGGCTTCTATGCGGGGCTGGCGATCGTCGCGCTGCTGATGGCGCAGAGCTGGATCTATATGGCGATCGGCGGTGGTTTCGCGCTCGCCGCCTTCGGCCGCATCCTGTCGCTGATGTCGGACGGGTCGTTTTCGGCCAAGAATCTTCTCGTGTTGGTCGTGCAGGCAGTGCTCGCCGCCCTGCCGCTCGGCTATGCTTTCGGCTTTCTCTGAGCGAAAAAACGACGTTTCCCACCTCAGTGGCGCCAGAGCATAGTCTGCGCAGTCAACTTTTGCTCCGACTATGGCCGACTTATGGCGCATTCCTGCGCCGCGCGTGTTGCGAGTCCCGGTTTCGTATGCTAGACGAACCGCGAAATTCAGAAAAAGCGGGCGCAAGAGCTCGTGGGGACTGAAGATTACCGCAACGATTTCAGTGCGTTAGGACTGTAGCACCGCTACCGCCCTCCGCTCTGGATGATAAGAAGAGAAGCTTGTGCCCGTGGCAGACACATCCCAGCTCGTTTCCGGTGTTGCAGAAAGATACGCGTCTTCGCTTTTCGACCTCGCGCAGGAAGCCGGTTCGGCTGACAGTGTCGGTGCAGATCTCGCCCGTTTCCAGGCGTTGATCGATGGAAGCGAAGACCTCAAGCGGCTGATTCTCAGCCCTGTCTTCTCCGCCGAAGATCAGACCAAGGCCATTGCCGCCGTTGCCGCCAAGGCTGGCATCACGGGTCTCGTCGCAAACTTCCTCAAGGTGGTTGCGTCAAATCGCCGCCTCTTTGCTATCCCGGGCATGATCAAGGCATACCGCGTCATAGCGGCCCGCGCCCGCGGCGAAATCACGGCCGAAGTCACTTCGGCCCACGCGCTGACCGCAGCGCAGGAAACAGAATTGAAGGCGGCGCTCAAGGGCGTCACCGGCAAAGACGTGGCGATCGCCGTCACCGTCGACCCGTCCATTCTCGGTGGTCTGATCGTCAAGGTGGGATCGCGCCAGATCGACACGTCCCTTCGCACCAAACTCTCTACTCTTAAGCTTGCACTGAAAGAGGTCGGCTGATGGATATCCGCGCCGCGGAAATTTCCGCAATTCTCAAAGATCAGATCAAAAATTTCGGCAAAGAGGCGGAAGTCTCGGAAGTCGGCCAGGTGCTTTCCGTCGGTGACGGTATTGCCCGCGTTTACGGCCTCGACAACGTCCAGGCCGGCGAAATGGTGGAATTCCCCGGTGGTATCCGCGGGATGGCGTTGAACCTCGAAAGCGACAACGTCGGTGTCGTTATTTTCGGTTCGGACCGTGACATCAAGGAAGGCGACACCGTCAAGCGGACTGGCGCCATCGTGGACGTACCGGTTGGTCCGGAACTGCTCGGCCGCGTCGTCGACGCGCTCGGCAACCCGATCGACGGCAAGGGCCCGATCAATGCCAAGCAGCGCTCGCGCGTTGACGTCAAGGCTCCGGGCATCATCCCGCGCAAGTCGGTGCATGAGCCGATGTCGACCGGCCTCAAGGCCATCGACGCCCTCATCCCGGTCGGCCGCGGCCAGCGCGAGCTGGTCATCGGCGACCGCCAGACCGGCAAGACCGCGATCATCCTCGACGCGATCCTGAACCAGAAGGCGATCCACGACAACGGCCCGGACGGCGAGAAGCTGTACTGCGTCTACGTCGCTATCGGCCAGAAGCGTTCGACCGTCGCCCAGTTCGTGAAGGTTCTCGAAGAGCGTGGCGCTCTCCAGTACTCGATCATCGTTGCTGCAACCGCCTCCGATCCGGCACCGATGCAGTATCTCGCGCCGTTCGCCGGTTGCGCGATGGGCGAATACTTCCGTGACAACGGCAAGCACGCCCTCATCGGTTACGACGACCTTTCCAAGCAGGCCGTTTCCTACCGCCAGATGTCGCTCCTGCTGCGCCGCCCGCCGGGCCGCGAAGCCTATCCGGGCGACGTTTTCTACCTGCATTCGCGTCTCCTCGAGCGCGCTGCAAAGCTCAACGACGACATGGGCGCTGGCTCGCTGACGGCTCTGCCGGTCATCGAAACCCAGGGTAACGACGTTTCGGCGTTCATCCCGACCAACGTGATCTCGATCACCGACGGCCAGATCTTCCTTGAAACGGACCTGTTCTACCAGGGTATCCGCCCGGCCGTTAACGTCGGTCTGTCGGTTTCCCGCGTGGGCTCGTCCGCTCAGATCAAGGCGATGAAGCAGGTTGCCGGCTCGATCAAGGGCGAACTCGCCCAGTATCGCGAAATGGCAGCCTTCGCCCAGTTCGGCTCGGACCTCGACGCCGCAACGCAGCGCCTGCTGAACCGCGGTGCACGCCTGACCGAACTCCTGAAACAGCCGCAGTTCTCGCCGCTGAAGACGGAAGAGCAGGTCGTGGTGATCTTCGCTGGCGTCAACGGCTACCTCGACAAGATCGCAGTCAACCAGGTCGGCAAGTTCGAGCAGGGTGTGCTCGGCTACTTCCGCTCCGAGGGCAAGGCGATCCTCGATGCGATCCGCACCGACAAGGCGATCAGCGACGACACCAAGGGCAAGCTCAAGGCCGCCCTCGATGCCTTCGCCAAGACCTTCGGCTGAAGCTGACGGTTCCAGCCCTGCGCGCTGATCTGGCGCGCAGGTGTCCCGAACTTAGGATTTGACGCATGATCTACCCAGATCATGTCACAGGACGGAAAACGGATGCCTTCACTTAAGGATCTGAAAAACCGGATCGCCTCCGTCAAGGCGACGCAGAAGATTACCAAGGCGATGAAAATGGTCGCGGCGGCAAAGCTTCGGCGTGCCCAGGAAGCGGCCGAGGCCGCCCGGCCCTATTCGCAGCGCATGAGCGTCGTGCTCGCCAACATTGCCCAGGCCGTTGGCCAGGACGATTCGGCACCGCGCCTGATGACCGGCACGGGCAAGGACCAGGTTCACCTGCTCGTCGTCTGCACGGCGGAACGCGGCCTGTGCGGCGGTTTCAACTCGCAGATTGCGCGTCTCGCACGTGACCACACCCGCAAGCTTCTGGCGAGCGGCAAGACGGTCAAGATCATCTGCGTCGGCAAGAAGGGTTTCGATATCCTGCGCCGCGAATTCGCTTCGCTGATCATCGACCGTGTCGACCTGCGTGAAGTCAAGCGCGTCGGCTTCGAGAACGCTGACCAGATCGGCCGCAAGGTCATCGGTCTGTTCGAGAAGAACGAGTTCGACGTCTGCACGCTGTTCTATTCCGAGTTCAAGTCGGTCATCTCGCAGATCCCGACCGCGCTCCAGCTCATTCCGGCCTCCGCTCCGGCGGTTGTTGCCGAGACGACCGGCGCGACGGCGATCTACGACTACGAGCCGGATGCTGCCGCGATCCTCGGGGATCTCATCCCGCGCAACATTTCCGTCCAGATCTTCCGGGCCCTGCTCGAGAACGTCGCCGGCGAAATGGGTGCCAAGATGAGCGCCATGGACAACGCGACCCGCAATGCTGGTGAAATGATCAACAAGCTGACGCTTTCCTACAACCGTCAGCGCCAGGCTCAGATCACCAAGGAACTCATCGAAATCATCTCGGGCGCTGAAGCGCTCTAAGGACCAGGACAAAGAGGGTAAGAGATATGGCTAAGGCAGCTACCCCGAAGGACACCGCAGCGGCGAAGAAGCCGGCTGCGACCAAGACGGCAGCAGCAGCGGCGGCTCCGGCCGCAGCAGCAGCAACCAAGGCTCCGGCCGCGAAGGCAACGGCAGCCAAGGCACCGGCTGCAAAGACCGCTGTCGCCAAGGCCGCCACGAAGGCTGCCGCTCCGGCCGCACTCGTCGCAACCGGCCGCGTGACGCAGGTTATCGGCGCCGTCGTCGACGTCGCCTTTGACGGCGACCTGCCGAAGATCCTCAACGCGCTGGAAACCGACAACAACGGCAACCGTCTTGTTCTCGAAGTTGCCCAGCACCTCGGTGAAAACACCGTGCGCACCATCGCCATGGACTCGACCGAAGGTCTCGTCCGCGGCCAGCCGGTCGCCGACACGGGCGCCCCGATCACCGTTCCGGTCGGCCCGGAAACGCTCGGCCGCATCATGAACGTCATCGGCGAGCCGGTTGACGAAGCTGGCCCGCTGGTCACTTCCGGCAAGCGTTCGATCCACCAGGAAGCACCGTCCTACGTCGAGCAGTCGACGGAAGCGCAGATCCTCGTCACCGGCATCAAGGTCGTCGACCTGCTCGCACCTTACGCAAAGGGCGGCAAGATCGGCCTGTTCGGCGGCGCAGGCGTCGGCAAGACCGTTCTCATCATGGAACTGATCAACAACGTCGCCAAGGCGCACGGTGGTTACTCGGTGTTCGCAGGCGTGGGTGAACGTACCCGCGAAGGCAACGACCTTTACCACGAAATGATCGAATCCGGCGTGAACAAGCACGGCGGTGGCGAAGGCTCCAAGGCTGCCCTCGTTTACGGCCAGATGAACGAACCGCCGGGCGCACGCGCACGCGTCGCTCTGACGGGTCTGACGATCGCTGAAGACTTCCGCGACAAGGGCCAGGACGTTCTGTTCTTCGTCGACAACATCTTCCGCTTCACGCAGGCTGGTTCCGAAGTGTCGGCTCTGCTCGGCCGTATCCCGTCGGCCGTGGGCTATCAGCCGACGCTCGCCACGGACATGGGCCAGATGCAGGAACGCATCACCACCACGACCAAGGGCTCGATCACCTCGGTTCAGGCTATCTACGTTCCCGCCGACGACTTGACCGACCCGGCGCCGGCAACCTCGTTCGCCCACCTGGACGCAACGACGGTTCTGTCCCGTTCGATCGCCGAAAAGGGCATCTACCCGGCCGTGGACCCGCTCGACTCGACCTCGCGCATGCTCGACCCGATGGTTGTCGGTGAAGAGCACTACGAAGTCGCCCGTAAGGTCCAGACGACCCTGCAGCGCTACAAGTCGCTCCAGGACATCATCGCGATCCTGGGCATGGACGAACTGTCGGAAGACGACAAGATCGCCGTCGCCCGCGCCCGCAAGATCGAGCGCTTCCTGTCCCAGCCGTTCTTCGTTGCCGAAGTCTTCACCGGTTCGCCGGGCAAGCTCGTCGCTCTCGAAGACACGATCAAGGGCTTCAAGGGCCTCGTCAACGGCGAGTACGACCACCTGCCGGAAGCCGCCTTCTACATGGTTGGTTCCATGGAAGAAGCCGTCGAAAAGGCCAAGAAGCTGGCTGCTGAAGCCGCTTGATGAACTTTGGGCGCCCTGAACCGGGCGCCCTATTTTCCGGCCGAATGAAATCAGAAGAAGTGAATGGTCATGGCTGACAGTTTCAACTTTGAACTCGTTTCTCCCGAGCGCCTGCTGGTTTCCGGCAGCGTCAGCTCCGTCGTCATTCCGGCGACCGAGGGCGAAATGACCGTCATGGCCAACCATGCGCCGACCATGACGACGATCAAGCCGGGTGTCGTCACCGTGACGTTCGCGGATGGCAAGAAGGACCGCTACGTGGTCTTCGGCGGTTTTGCCGATATCATCCCGACCGGTTGCACGCTGCTGGCCGAATCGGCCGTGCATGTCGATGACATCAAGAGCGAAGACATCACCCGCCGCATCGAGGCCGCCCGCAAGGAACTCGAACATGCTGCCTCGGACGAGCACAAGTTCGGCGTCGAGACGTACCTTGCCGAGCTGACCACGCTGAACGGCATCGTAATGCCGGTCTGATCCCCAAGGGGTGATCGCTTGAAACAGAAGCCCGCCTTGGCGGGCTTTTTTGTTGTCTGTCAAATGCGCGGGCCTTGCAGAAGGTCCTCTTTACCTTAACGTCAAGAAGGCACTTTTGCGGGCAAGGTGTCGGCCATGCAATTTGCTGTTTCTTTACGGGGCAGGTGGAGAGTGGCGTCACATATGCCATGCCCGCCATGACGGTGGGCCAAGCATCAGGACGAGGAATGATGACCAGCAAGATCGTACCCGTGATCATGGCCGGCGGTAAGGGCACCCGCCTGTGGCCGCTCTCCCGCGCGTCAGCGCCAAAACAGTTCCTCGAGTTTCTCGGGGAGGCGACGCTGTTCCAGAAGACGCTGGCGCGAGTCGCGGACGCGGGCCTTTATGCGCCGCCGATCGTCGTCACCAACAATGATTTCCGCTTTCTCGTCGCCGAGCAGGCCCGCGCGGCCGGCATCGCGCTGACCTCGATCCTGCTGGAGCCCGTCGCGCGCAATACCGCGCCGGCGCTTGCCGTCGCCGCGGCCGTCATCGCGCGCCAGTTTGGCGAGCAGGCCGTCATGCAGGTGCTGGCATCGGACCACGAGATCGATGCGAACGACGTCTATTTCGCCTGCATCGCCAAGGCACAGGCCGCCGCCGAGGCCGGCCGTCTCGTCACCTTCGGCATCACGCCGAACGAACCGGCGACCGGCTACGGCTATATCGAGATCGGCGAGGACCTCGGCAACGGGGCGAATGCGGTGCGGCGTTTCGTCGAGAAGCCGGATCGTGACCGCGCGACGGCCATGCTGGCGGCGGGCGGCTATTTGTGGAACTCGGGCATGTTCATGCTGCCGGTCGGCCTGTTCCTGCGCGAACTTCGGCAATATGCGCCCGAGGTGCTGGATGCGGCGAGCGAAGCCGTTGCCAAGGCCAAACACGATCTCGATTTCGAGCGGCTGGACGAAGAGGCCTTTGCCCGGGCACCCGATATCTCCGTCGACTATGCGATCTTCGAGAAGACGCCGATCGCCGCCGTCGTACCTTCGCCGATCACCTGGTCGGATCTCGGCAGCTGGGATTCGGTGTGGAAGACCGGCAAGCAGGATGAGGCCGGCAACGTCGCGGATGGCAGCACGACGGTGCTCGACACGCGCAATTCGCTGGTCATCTCGCGCGACATCCATGTCGCGGTGCAGGGTCTCGACAATATCGCGGTCATCGCCAGCGAAGACGCGGTCTATGTCGGCCGCATGGAAGACAGCCAGAATGTCGGCAAGCTGGTCAAGCATCTGGCGGCCCTGCCGAAGACGGCGAAGCTGACCGAAACCCACCCGACATCCTACCGTCCCTGGGGCGGTTACACCTCCGTGCTGAACGGCGAGCGCTTCCAGGTGAAGCGCTTGTTCGTGACACCGGGCAAGCGGCTCTCGCTGCAGAAGCACCATCATCGCTCCGAACATTGGATCGTAGTGCGCGGCACGGCCGAGGTGACGATCGGCGATAAGACGATCCCGCTGCGCGAAAACGAATCCGTCTATATTCCGCAGGGCGAATTGCACCGCCTGGCAAATCCCGGAAAGATCCTGCTGGAGCTGATCGAGGTCCAGACGGGGTCCTATCTCGGCGAAGACGATATCATCCGCATCGAGGATGAGTTCGGCCGCGGGTAAATGGGGTAGGCGGCAAGGCTAAAGCAGCCTTGCCCCGCCCGGCGTCGCCTTGAGCGCCGTCAGCCGCCCCGTCTTGTAGCAGCCCGTATCGATGCAGATCCGGCGGGTGCCGAAAACCGCCTCCGCCCCGGCCGTATGGCCGTGGATCACGTTGATCGGCAGGCGGGGCCCTTCGCTCAGAAACGGCTCGCGAATCCACAGCAGGTCGCGATCCGTCTGGTCTTCGATCGCAATGCCCGGGCGGATGCCGGCGTGCACGAAGAGGCAGGTTCCGATCGTCGCCATGACAGGCAGGTTTTCGAGAAGGGTGACGTGTTCGTTCGGGATCGCCGCGCGCAGCATCGGCCCGATACCCGCCAGTTCCTCCGGCCGCCGCAGATGCGCCAACTCTCCGAGGCCGTAGGACCGCAAGGTCGCATCGCCTCCGACATTCATCCAGGCCGCATTGTTCGCCGGGTCATGAATGAAGCGCAGGAACGTATCGTCGTGATTGCCGCAGAGCGCGATGCGCTCGATGCCGTCGCCGTGGTCCTGCCGGGCGATATGGCTGAGCACTGCCTTCGAATCCGGCCCGCGATCGATATAGTCTCCGAGATAGATCAGCAGCGGGTCCTGCACGCCGCTTTGCCGGACATCCGCCAGGATGCGTGCTTCCAGCGCGAGCAGCGCATCGAGGCAGCCGTGGATGTCGCCGATGGCGTAGATCGTCGACCGGCGCCGGTCGATTTCGATGCGCCGTCGTGGCGGGGCGTCATGGGTGCTGGTTTCTGTATTGCGAAACATGCGGGGGAGAAGGTTTTTCATATGGGCAGACCATAGGCGGAAGCGATTGCGCTGTGAACTGGCAAGGGGCGTGGCAGCACTCAGCGCCGCTCCTGTGGCGGGCAGCGCCCGTTTGCGCGGCATTCCGTGTCGATCCATATTCCGGTTTTTGCAGCCATCGCCCGTTGCTGGACCGCAGCCAGGCGTGGCGTCGCAGCCCACGCCGCTCCCTTGGCAACGAGGCTTTCCGCCAGGTCAGCGTCACCGACACGGCACGAGACGAAGACGGCGTGGCCTGCGCGAAAATGTTCACGGCAGGCCAGTGTGCGATTGGTGATCAGGCGCTTCAGAAAAAGCCGTGCCTGCTGGCCGCAGGCGGCGATGTGCCTGTCATCGCCACGGCAAAGCCGCTTCGGGTTGACCGCCACGGCATCCGCCAGCACGTAGAGGCGTCCACCCTCCTGAAACGAGCTGCTGTCGAAGACGGAGACGCGCGTCGTCGGCTTCAGGGTCAGCGGTGGGATTTTCCGTTCGACTTTTACTCGCTCATAGCCTTGCGCCTTGCGATCGATGCGAACGGGTTTGTCGGTCCAGATCGGATCGTCGGAAACCGCACCCGATTGCAGGCCCGCGGCCTGCGCTGCCGTCCATGACAGGAGAAGCGAGGCTGCCATTGCCCATGCAATCGCCCGCCCGTTCGGTTTCGTCCTCGTCGCCGCTTTCATGCCTGCTCCGGTGTGAATGGGAGGAGTGTGGTTGGGAATGTCTGTGCCATCAAGGGAGGATTACAGCGTATCGGGCAGCGGCATCCAGCGGCCGCGATCGAAATAGTCCGGCAGGTAGGAGCCGCGGTTTCGCGTACGGTCCGGCGTGATGACGAAGTTGTAGCGTGGCGTCTCGCTGAACTCCTTCTTGAGCTGGATCCGGTTGCCGAAGCGGATGATGTCGAATTCCTTGAGGGCACGGATATCCGCAAAAATCTCCGGCGCTTCTTCCCAGCGCACCTCCTCGAGAAAGACTTCGAGGGTGGCGATGACGGCGTCCGTCACCAGGCCTTGCGTTGCGGGGTTTTCGATATTGAGCTTGATGCGGAACGAGGAAACGCGTGTCTCCGCATTGCCCTTGATGGCAAGGAAGGCGGAGGAGGGGGCGTTTGCGCCATCCTGCGCGTGCGGGAATTCGCGGTAGGATTGGCAATCCCAGCTTTCCTTGTCGAAAATCCCGACCTTCCAGCCGGGATTGGGAAAACCGCTGCGCTCCAGGGCTTCGCAGAGGGCCTGCGGTGCCTTGCGGATCGTGCGCACGAATTGCGTCTGGCTGGGGGTGACGGGGGTGAGCAGGCGTTCCGAAATGAGACCCTTCGGGCGCGGCATGCGATTGCCCTTCAGCTCGTAGGGCCGAAGCGCGCGCTCGCGCGGGGTCGTGTCGATGGGATCGAAGCCGAAGCGGGAAAGCAGCAGATTGAGATTGCGGTAGTTGTTGGCGAGAAGCACGGTGGCGCCGATCGCGCCCAGCAGCACCACGGCGAAAAGCCCGAAGACAAGCAAGCCGGATATGCCCTGTTTTCTCCGCTCCGTCATGCCGAACCGCGCCGTTGCCTGTGGCGATGGAGCTGATGCCGGTCATCGTGCAACAGGCAGGGCAAGGCCCCTGGATCAGCCGATCTCACGCTCCTGATAGGCTACAAGCAGGGTGCCGGCAAGCGCCAGTGGCCAGGCGACGCAAAGCAGCAGGCCGAGCACGCGGTCGAGATCCCACCGGCCGCTCTTTTCCGCGCCTTCGCGCAGGCTGCAGTCGATGAACAGCAGCGCGATCAGCGTATAGAAGGCCATGAGCAAGGCGCTGAGTGTCATTGTCCCACGATCCTTCGTTGCAGGAGGGCGGCGTGTAAGCCACCCCCATGGTCCTCGACGGACCACACGATCACCGAGGCCTCCCCACGGCCTCGCTTCTCTCCTGAATGCCCCAAAGTGTGACACTGTTTACCATCGTTGCCAATAGAAACATGATGTCGGTAAGCATGTTTGGATGGTTCTGCTACAGCCCGTTTCGCGCGGCCAGCAGGCTGGCGTGCAGTTTCAGCACTTCCGGCGGCGGGGTGCGAAATTTCGGCAGGCCGAGATGATAACCGTAGCCGGTGACGAGGCTTGTCGTGCCCAGTTGCACGAGGGAACCTTCGGCAAGCTTTGCGGCAATAAGACCGAGGCTGCCGAGCGCCACGCCATCGCCGCTGAGCGCTGCGTCGATGGCAAGCGCATAGGTCGAAAAGGTGAGGTGCGGGCGGGGAAACGGCATCCGGCGGTAGGCTTCGGGCGCCACGCGCTCCAGCCAGGGGCGGAAGGAGATCCAGTTGGCGTTGAAGCGCTCGTAGTCGATCAGATCGAGGCCTGCGAGATCGGCGGGCTTGACCGTGGCGGCCTCCAGTCCCTTGCGGGCGATGTAGCCCGGTGCGGCCACCGGCGCCAGTTCCTCGGCCAGCAGCGGGGTCAGGTCCCAGCGGGGATGTTCCCCCGCGGAGTAGAGGATCACGAGGTCGTTGTTTTCCGAGGCGAGATCGGCGGGGCTGTCCGATGTGACGAGGCGGAGGGAGACGTCCGGGTTGTCGCGCGCGAAATTGCGCAGGCGCTGGCCGAGCCAGAGATGCGAGACCGAGCCGCTGGCAGCAAGCGATATGCTGTGCCCGGCGCCGGTGCGGAAGGGTTCGAGGCTTTCTTCCAGATAGTCGAGGGAGGCGCGTACGCGCTGGAACAGTTTTTCGCCGCGCGGTGTCAGCGTCAGGTTTTTGCCGCTGCGGGCGAAGAGCTGAGTGCCGAGATGGTCTTCCAACCCCTTGATGCGGCGGCTGACCGCGGCTTGCGTGATGTTCAGCTCGCGGCCGGCACGGGAAAAGTTCATGTGGCGGCAGGCGGCGTCGAAGACGCGAAAGGCTTCAAGGGGGATATGGGCGAGCAAACTGGCTTTCATGATCTGAAGTTATCAAAAAGCCCGAAAAATCCAAGGATTTGAAAATCTGAAATCGTGATGCACGGTTCGGCAAATCAATCCGGGGTGTTCTCGTGAAGTTCGCAACGTCTTTCGTGCCTGATATCCGCTTTGGTGAAGGTGTTCATGACACCATCGCCGCGTCTGCCCGCGCGCTCGGCGCCGAAAAGGTCCTCATCGTCATCGATGGTTTTCTCGCGGGGAATGGTCTTGGCGAGCGTCTCGCTGCCCAGTTTGCAGCGGAAGGCGTGAGCGCGGCGTTCTTTTCCGACTTTGCGGGCGAACCGAAACTGGCCCATGTCAGGGCGGCGACGGACGCCGCGCGCGGCAAGGATCTCGTCGTCGGCATCGGCGGCGGCTCGGCGCTCGATATCGCGAAGATTGCGGCTTGTGCGGCGGCGGCGGATGCAGATCCGATGCACTACGCGCTGGCCGCCAATCCGCTTCCCAACAAGCCGCTGAAGAAGATCATGGTGCCGACCACGGCGGGCACGGGGTCCGAGACCTCGGCGACGACGATCTTTGCCGGGCCGGAGGGCAAGAAACTCTGGATCTGGGGGCCGGAAACCAAGGCCGATCTCGTGCTGCTCGATCCGGGGCTGACGGTGACGCTGCCGGCCAGCCTCACCGCCTGGTGCGGGCTCGATGCCTTCGTGCACGCCTTCGAGGCGGCGACCAACCGCAACGCCCATGCGGGTGCGGCGCTCTATGCCCATGCCGCTTTGCGCCTTCTCACCGAGGCGCTGGAGACGGCGGTGAAGACCCCGGCGGATATCGAGGCGCGCGGCAAGGTGCTGCTCGGCTCGTGTTATGCCGGCGTGGCGATTGACAATTGCGGCACCGCGGTCGCGCACAATATCAGCCACGCGCTTGCAGGCCTTGCGCCGTTGCATCACGGGCTGGCCACGGCGCTCGGATTCGAGGCGACGCTTGCCTGGCTCGTGGAGGCGGATACCGCGGATCTTGCCGCCGCCGCGCGTGCCTGCGGCCTCTCCGATGCGGCGATGCTGCCCGGTTTCGTCGGCGACCTGATGGATCGCTGCGGCATTGTCCGCGCGTTGCCGAAAACCTTTGCCGCCTTCACCGCCGATGATCTCGCCCGCGAGATGCGCGCACCGGAGAACCAGCCGATGCGCCGCTCGACGATCCGCGACATTGCCGACGCCGATATCGATAAGATGGCCGCCGCGATGATGGCCCTGCCCAAGACGCTCTGAGGACCTGACATGACCGAACAGTTCAGCCGTGCCTATTGGGAAGACCGCCTTGCCGGGCTCTCGTTCGACCGCGGACATTTCATCGACGGCAAGGTGCAGCCTGCCGCGTCCGGCCGAACGTTCGTGCGCACGCGCCCGATGGACGGCCAGCCGGGTGCCGTGCTGGCGCAGGGAGATGCGGCGGATGTCGACCTGGCCGTCGCCTCGGCGCGCAACGCCTTTGCAAGCGCCGTATGGCGCGGCAAGGAACCGCTGGAAAAGAAGAAGATCATGCTAGCCTGGACGGAGCTGATCCGTACCCATGGCGAGGAACTGGCGCTGCTGGAGACGCTCGATGTCGGCAAGCCGGTGCAGGCGTCGCTCGGCGTCGACGTGCGGCTCTGCGCTGATGGTATCCAGTATTACGGCGAGATGATCGACAAGCTCTATGACGAGATCGCGCCGACGGGGCCGAAGGCCCGGGCGCTGGTGCGGAAGGTGCCGATCGGTGTCGTCGCGGCGATCACGCCGTGGAACTATCCGATGATCATCGACGCGTGGAAGCTTGGTCCGGCGATCGCGGCCGGCAATTCCGTCGTGCTGAAGCCGGCCGAACAGTCCTCGCTCTCGGCGTTGAGGCTGGCGGAACTGGCGATCGAGGCGGGTCTTCCCCCCGGCGTCTTCAACGTCGTCACCGGCTTCGGCGAAGAGGTCGGCAAGCCGCTTGCGCTGCACATGGATGTCGACATGGTCGCCTTCACCGGCTCGACCGAGGTCGGCAAGCTGATCATGGGGTATGCGGCGCAATCGAACCTCAAGCGCGTGGCGCTGGAGCTTGGCGGCAAGTCGCCGCTCGTCGTGTTCGAGGATGCGGATCTGGATGCGGCGGCGAGTGCAGCCGCCTGGGGTTGCTTCTACAATTCCGGCGAGACCTGCCACGCCGCCACCCGCCTCGTCGTGCAGCGCTCGGTGCAGGACACGCTGATCGAGAAGATCGAGGCGGTGGTGAAGCGCGAGATTGCGCTCGCACACCCCTTCGAGCCCTCGGCGCAGATCGGCGCGCTGATCGAGGCGGAGCATATGGACAAGGTGCTCGGGCTGATCGCCATTGGCGAGAAGGATGGCGGGCGTCGTGCTTTCGGGGCGGAACGGGTGCTGTCGGAAACTGGCGGCTATTATGTCTCGCCCGGCGTCATCACCGATGTGACGAACGACATGCGCATCGCCCGCCAGGAGATTTTCGGACCCGTGCTGGCGGCTATTGCCTTCGACACGGAGGAGGAGGCGCTGGCGATCGCCAACGACACGATCTATGGGCTGGCCGGCGCGGTCTTCACCCGCGACATGGACCGGGCGCACCGCTTCTCCGAAGCGATCCATGCCGGCACGGTGTGGATCAACACCTACGACATGTCGAATTTCGCGACACCCTTCGGCGGCTTCAAGCAATCCGGCTTCGGCCGCGACCGTTCGGTGCATGCGATCGACAAATACTGCGACTACAAGACGATCTGGCAGCAGTTCGGCTGAGCTTTTTGTTTTTTCGCAGTTCCCACGGAAAACCGCTTCACACTTTTCCTGGAACTGCTCTTGAAGGGGGAAGGCATGAGCAAGATCGTTTCCATCGGGATCAGCCACCACCGGCTGCCGCTCGATCCGCCGTTCAAGGCCAGCTGGGATGGCCGGCCGCGCCGGCATTTCGACGCAACGATCGTGCGCGTGACGGACGACGAGGGCCGCGAGGGCATCGGCTCCGGCGACCTGATGAAGGGGTTCGAGGGGCACGACGACCTGTTCATCGGCCAGGACCCACGCCATCTCGAACGGCACTACGAGGTGCTGTCGCATATCAACTTCCACTATGGCCGCTGCTGGCCGCTGGATCTCGCGCTCTGGGACCTTGCCGGCAAGGTGACGGGCGAGCCGGTCTGGCGCATGCTGGGCGGCCGGGCTGATCGCGTTCGGCTCTATGCCTCCTCCGGCGTGCTGCGCGAGCCCTCCGCCATGGCGGACCAGGCGGAGCGCTATATCGAAGAGGGTTTTCCGGCGATGAAGGTGCGCTTCTCGTCGTCTGCCGGCGGCCGGAATGGCTGGCGCGACGACGTCAAGGCGCTGGAGGCAATCCGGGCGCGCGTCGGCGACCGACTGGAACTGATGGTCGACTGCAACCAGGGTTGGCGCATGCCCTGGGACACGACGCTACCCTGGACCTTCAAGGATGCGCTCGTCGTTGCGCGCGAACTGGAACGGCTCGGCATCTACTGGATGGAGGAGCCGCTGCACCGCTCCGACCGCAAGGGCATGAAGGCGCTGAAGGAGGCGACCGACATCCGCATCGCTGGCGGCGAGATGACGCGGGAACTCTACGAATTCCGCGACATCATCGAGGAACGCGCCTTCGACGTCATCCAGCCGGACGTGGCGCTGGTCGGCGGCATTACCGGTTGCCGGCGGCTCGCCTTCCAGGCGCGCGAGGCGGGTGTCACCTTCACGCCGCACTCCTGGACGAACGGCATCGGCGTGCTGGCCAACGCGCACCTGACGGCGGGGGCGGGGGACGCGCCCTTCCTCGAATATCCCTATGACACGCCGGAATGGAGCGAGGCGCGTCGCGACTATCCGCTTGCAACGCCGCTGCGCCATGAAAATGGCTGGCTGCTGCTTGGCGAGGCACCCGGCCTTGGCATCGTGCTCGACGAAGCGCGGCTCAAGGCAACGCGGCTCGGCTGAGACGCTTCGCCCTCTTGACATCCGCCCCGTGGAGGCCGACTTCACGGGGATACGGACGCGAAGGAGACGAGCCATGAGCGAGGCAGCCCGCACGACGATCGACCAGGCGGAAGTCGACCGCTTTTCGGCGATGGCCGCCGAGTGGTGGGACCCGACCGGCAAGTTCCGTCCGCTGCACAAGTTCAACCCGGTTCGCCTCACCTATATCCGCGATCTCGTCTCCGCCCAGTTCGGCCGTGACCCGAAGGCGCATCGCCCGCTCGAGGGGCTCCGCATCCTCGATATTGGCTGCGGCGGCGGTCTGCTCTCCGAGCCGATGGCGCGCATGGGGGCGGATGTGCTGGGTGCCGATGCATCCGAAAAGAACATCGGCATCGCCAAGGCGCATGCGGCCGGCAGCGGCGTGCCGGTCGATTACCGGGCGGTGACGGCCGAGGCGCTGGCGGAAGCCGGCGAGACCTTTGACGTCGTGCTCAATATGGAAGTGGTCGAGCACGTCTCCGACGTCGAATTCTTCCTCACCACCTGCGCCTCCATGGTGCGTCCCGGCGGCATGACGTTCGTCGCCACGATCAACCGCACCATGAAAGCGGCGGCGCTGGCGATTTTTGCCGCGGAAAACGTGCTGCGCTGGCTGCCGCGCGGCACGCATCAATATGAAAAGCTGGTGCGCCCGGAAGAGATCGAGAAGCCGCTTACGGCTTCGGGCCTGACGGTGACGGACCGGACCGGCGTGTTCTTCAATCCGCTGCTCAATCAGTGGAACCTGTCGAAGGACATGGACGTCAACTACATGATGGTCGCCCGCCGCGCCTCCGTGTAGTCAAGGTTTCAGGGCCCTCGCAACGGCAAGCAGGTCTTCCTGTCCGGGCGCATTGCGTTCGGCCTTTGCCTTCACACGGTCGCGGTCGATGGCGACGGGGTTGCCGTCCGGACAGAAGGCGATCTTGAAGGTGAAGGCGCGCGGCGTCGGGCCGTTGTCGTGCAGGTATTCCAGCCGCTCCGCACCGTCGGCCCAGACGGGCCGCAAACCGTCCGGCACCCACCATAAAACGAGCGAAGGCCAGGCCTGCTTCTGGTTCCAGTTGCGGGCGTATTTCAGCGCGTCGGCGTGCACGCCGTTATAGGTGAAGGCCATCAGCGCTTCGAGGTCGGTCCAGAGCGACAGCGAGGAGGGTGCGTCTTCGAAGCCGCTGCCCTTGATGAAGCGGGGATAGACCTTCTCGCCCCAGCTTTCCGGTCCCGGCACGTCGTCATAGCCCGAGCGGCCGACATAGCCGTCTGCCCGCCGTGCCGCCTCGAAGTTCAACGGCTCGCGCAGGCGAAATCCTTCGACGCGCGGGCTTTCGTAGTCATCGACATGGAGGCCGAAATTGTAGGCGGCGAGGTGATGGCCGCGCATCAGTTCGTATCGTCAGGCAGGACGGGGAGGGGGGCGACTTCGACGCCTTCTTCCAGCAGGTCGCGCACCTCTTCGGCGGAGGCGCGGCCGATCAGGCCCCGCTGCTCGGTTTCGCCATAGTGGATCTTGCGGGCCTCCTCGGGGAAGCGCTCGCCGACATCCTCGGAATTGGCACGGATGGAGGTGACGACCTCCCGGAGCTTCGCCATCATTTCCTTCTGGCCGGCCTGCACGACGAGTTCCTGGCGGCGCTCCTTCTTGCGGGCGGTCGAGACGGACGGAGCCATCAGGCGCTTGGCGACGTGGGCGGAGCCGCAGGACGGGCAGGAGACGAGCGCCATCGTCTGCTGGCGGTCGAAATCGCCCGCCGAGCCGAACCATCCTTCGAAGGCGTGCCCGTTGTCACAGGAAAGCTCGTAGCGGATCAAGCGGCAACGCCTCCCTTCGCGGGCTCGCCCGCCACATCGAGGGTGAAGGCGCGGCCGTTGCGTAGGTTCGGGATCTTGTCATGCGCGGCCTTGACGGCGGCAGGGTCGACCTCGGCGAGCACGATCGCCTCGCCGGTGCCGCCGGCCGAGGCAAGAACGCGGCCCCACGGGTCGATGATCATCGAATGGCCGAAGGTCTCGCGGCCGTCCTCGTGCACGCCCGCTTGCGCTGCGGCGATGATGTAGACGCCGTTCTCGATGGCGCGGGCGCGCAGCAGTGTTTCCCAATGCGCCTCGCCGGTCTGGCGGGTGAAGGCGGCGGGCACGGAGATGATCTCGGCGCCGGCCTGGGCCTGCGTCTTGAAGAGTTCCGGGAAGCGCACGTCGTAGCAGATGGCGAAGCCGAGCTTGGCGAAGGGCAGGTCGGCCATGCGCGCAACGGCACCCGGCGAATAGACCGCGCTCTCGCGCCAGCTCTCGCCATTGTCGAGATCGACGTCGAACATGTGGATCTTGTCGTAGCTGCAGACTTTTTCGCCGTCCGGGCCGAACAGGAAGCCACGGTTGGCGACCTTGCCGTCGGAAAGCGCGATGGCCGTCGAGCCGACATGCACATGGATGCCGAGTTCTCTGGCAAGCGCGGCAGCGGCCGCGACCACGAGGTCGTCGTCCTCCGAGCGGAGGATGGCTTTAAGCCCGGTGCGATCCCGCTGGAGGGCACCGGTCATCTCCGGTGTCTGGACATAGACGGCGCCCTTGGCGGCCGCCTCGCGCACGAGGCGCCGCATCGCTTCCACGTTGCGGACGGGATCGGTCCCGGAGCACATCTGGACGGCGGCGATCGTGACGGTCATGGATTGTCTCCCTACGCTGCCAGCAGCGCGTCGAGTTCGCCGGCGCGTTCCAGCGCATGCAGGTCGTCGCAGCCGCCGACATGGCGGTCCTTGATGAAGATCTGCGGGAAGGTTGTGCGGCCGTTGGCGCGCTTGATCATTTCCTGGCGCACTTCCGGTGCATAGGTTGCGTCATGCTCCTCGAAGGCCACGCCCTTGGTCTCGAGAAGTTTCTTGGCGGCGCTGCAATAGCCGCAGAACTGACGCGTATAGATGACGACCGAAGCCATAGTTTGCTGCTCCAAAGCTTGGAAAACCTTGTCTTTCATATAGGTCCGGGAAGCGCCCTTGCAAAGGTCAAAACGGTGACGTCGGCAACGCCAGCGCGTTTCAGGATGCGGGTGACCGCCGCGACGGTGGCGCCGGTTGTGTAGACGTCGTCGACGAGCACGACGCGGCGGCCGAACAGTTTCTCGCGGCCTTCCGGCGTAATGGCGAAGGCGCCGCGCACGTTTTCCTCGCGGGCGCGGGGGCCGAGGCCGATCTGACGGCGGGTGCGTTTCGTGCGACGCACGGCGTCGATGAGCACCGGTTTGCCGGAAAGGTCTGCAAGGGCGCGTGCGAGTTCGGCGGCCTGGTTGAACTTGCGCCAGAGCAGACGGAAGCGGTGCAGGGGAACGGGCACGATGAGATCGGCCGCCTGCACGCTGCCGTCGCCGGCGCGTAGCATCCATTGCGCCATCATTGGCGCCAGGTCGGTTCGGTCGCGGTATTTCAGCGAATGCACCAGCACGCGGGCGAGGTCGTCATAGAGCGCGACGGAGCGCAGCCTGTCGAAGGGCGGCGGATTGGCGATGGCATCGGCGCTGAGGATGCCGGGGCCGAGATCGTGCGAGAAGGGTGTACCGAGCACCTCGCAATAGGGGCGTTCGATGAAAGCGAGCTTCGCCCAGCAGTGAGGGCAGAGGCTGGCGCTGCTGCCGAGCAGTACGCCGCACCCGGCGCAGGCCGGCGGGTAGACGAGGTCGAGGGCGGCACCTGCAAGGCCGCGCAACCGGCGGGCGGCGACCAGCCGGAGCGGGATTGCCGGCAATGCCTCGGCCTCGATTTCGCCCATGCGGTTGACAATAGTCTCTCCCAATGGCCAAAGCGATGGGATTCCGAACTGGATTTTGACGATGGAAACGCTCTTCGACCACGCCCTCATCGACATGCACCGGCTGCGCGCCCTCAAGGACGGGCCGGCGGATTTCCTGCTCGACGTGGTGGCGCGGGAACTGGCCGAGCGTCTCAGCGTCATCGACCGACGCTTCGAGCGGGCGGTGGAGCTGCATGGCCATACCGGCGCCGTTGCGCGGGCGATTGCCGAAACGGGCAAGGTGGATGCCATCGAGCGGATCGAGAGCGACCGGCGCTTTGCCACGCCCGGTGCCGAGTTTACCGTCTCGCCGCTGGAAACGGTGCCGCTGGCGCCGCAATCGGCAAACCTCATCGTGTCGCCGCTCGCTTTGCACCTCACCAATGACACGCCGGGGGTTTTTGTGCAGATACGCCGGGCGCTGAAGCCGGACGGGCTGTTTCTCGCGGCGATCCCGGGCAATGGCACCTTGCAGGAACTCCGCGAG
Source organism: Sinorhizobium sp. RAC02 (assembly GCF_001713395.1). Lineage (NCBI taxonomy): Bacteria > Pseudomonadati > Pseudomonadota > Alphaproteobacteria > Hyphomicrobiales > Rhizobiaceae > Sinorhizobium > Sinorhizobium sp. RAC02. The sequence goes on from NZ_CP016450.1 coordinate 3,577,251, forward strand.
GTTCTGCTTGCGGCGGAAAGCGAGATGACCGGTGGGGCGAGCCCGAGGGTCGTGCCTTTCCCGGACGTGCGCGACATCGGCGCATTGCTCCAGCGCGGCGGCTTCGCCCTGCCGGTGACGGACAAGGAGACCTATACGGTCCGCTACGATTCGATCTTTCCGCTGATGAAGGACCTGCGCGCCATGGGCATGGCCAATCCGCTTGCCGGTCGCAGCCGCAGGCCTTTGGCACGCGGCGTGCTGCTAAGGGCGGCGGAGCTTTATGCGCAACGCTTTTCCGATCCCGACGGGCGCATCCGCGCGACCTTTTCGGTCATCTATGTCTCTGGCTGGGCGCCGCATGAAAGCCAGCAGAAACCGCTGAAGCCCGGCTCGGCGACGATGCGCCTGGCCGATGCGCTCAAGCAGACCGGGCAGGAATAACCGCGTTAATTCCGTGCAGATTCGATGCTGGTCGTGACCGTGTTGAAGACATTTCCGAGGCTGCCGCTGAAGGCCTGCAGACCGGCCAGGAGACCGATGGCGATGAGCCCCGCGAGGAGCCCGTATTCGACAGCTGTCGCGCCATTGCAGCTTGAGAGGAATGATTTCAGCAGCCTGCGCACCATTCATCTCTCCTGCGTGCTTCGAGCACTTGAGGTTTCCTGTCGGCTCAGCAGCCGCTGCCCTGACCATTGCCGCTGACGATGCAGACGGCGCCCGGCATTTCCTGCAGTACGCTTCGGCGTACCGTGTATCGCTTGGTTCCATCCGTCGGGATCGAGCCCGTCGAGATCATGTCGAAGTCGTCCGGCACGTTCGCGATCATGCGCTTGTCGGTCTTCGCGGAGAGGACCGGGGTGAGGACAAGCGCAAGTGCTATCACGGCAGTACCGAAGAGCAGAGCAAGGTTCAGAGCACCGGTCCGGGTATCTCCGGCCGGCGTGTAATCCTTCTCCTGAACGGCTTTCCAGAAGTCATCGTCACGCATCACAGGGTCTCGTAGGCATTGCAACGTTCAAAGCTAATCTTTGAACGACGGTGCTAAACGATTGCTTAACGGGAAACGAAAAATGCAGGGTTATTTCCTGCCGAACGCTTAAAGAAGATCCATCAGGAAGGGGATCAGCGGTTCGTCGGCCGGCGGCATCGGATAATCGCGCAGCGCCTTCGGCCGCACCCACTTGATCGCCTGTCCTTCACGGCCGTGGGCGGTGCCCTCGAACCGGCGACAGACATAGAGCGGCATCAAAAGGTGGAAGTCGTCATAGGTGTGGCTGGCGAAGGTCAGCGGCGCGAGGCAGGCGACCTTCGTCTGGATGCCGAGTTCTTCGTCCAGTTCACGGATCAGCGTCTCTTCCGGCGTTTCGCCGGCCTCGACCTTGCCGCCCGGGAACTCCCAGAGACCCGCGAGCGATTTGCCCTCGGGGCGTTGTGCCAGAAGGATACGGCCATCGGCATCGACGAGCGCGCAGGCGGCGACGAGCAGGATGCGGCGGGGCTTGGGCGTCGGTTCGGTCATGCCGCGGCAGGTCCCCGGTAGCTGTACTCGTAGACGTCCTGGAAGCCGGCGCGGCGGTAGAGCGCGATGGCCGCCGCATTGTCCGCCTCGACCTGCACCCAGGCATGGCGGGCGCCCTTGAGCTTGGCCCAGCGCAGGCTCGCATGCAGGATCGCGGTGCCGAGGCCCTGGCCGCGCCGCTCTTCTGCGGCGCCGAGCTGGAGGATGCCGACCAGATCATTGTCGTGCACGGCGATCGTTACGGCCGTCGGGCCGAACTCCGCTTCCTCGAAGATGAAGAGGCCGGTTTCCGGCTTGATGGCGTTGATGATCTCGGTCAGGCCGGGCTTCAGCGCCGGGTCGTCGCCGGCAACGCGGATGCGCGCATCGACGAAGCGGCCGACATCGCGGCTCGGCAGGTGGTCGAGGCCTTCATCACGGGGAAGGGTGGCAAGGTCGGCCATCATGACGACGGTATGGCCGTCGTCGACCCAGCCGGCCTCGTCCATGAAGTCGATGAGTTTTGGCGGCGTCAGCGGCGTCTGGCGCACGAGCAGTGGCCGACCGTAATCGGCGAAACGCTTTGCCGCCTTTTGCAGGCGGATGTCGATGTCGCGGTAGTCGAACGGATCGAGCGGATTTACCGAATTCAGCCGGCGGGAGGGGTGGCCGGCCGTCAGCCGGCAGAGCCAGCTTCCGTCATACTGCACCGAGGCTGCCGGCCAGGCACGAAAACCGACGGCCTCGAGCCGGCGGACTTTGGGGAGATCATTCATCGTCTTTTGTCCGGAGGGGGTCACGCGGGTCCCGGCCTCAGCTACGGTAGTCGCCGTTGATCTCGACATATTCCTTGGTCAGGTCGCAGGTCCAGACCGTCGCCTTTCCATTGCCGAGGCCGATCTCGACGCGGACGGGGATGTCCTGCTTCTGCATGACGGCCGTCGTCGCATCTTCGGAATAGGAAGGATCACGTTCGCCATCGACGGCAACGCGCACGTCGCCGAACCAGATGGCGAGGCGGTCGCGGTCAGCCATCTCGCCGGATTTGCCGACGGCCATGACGATGCGGCCCCAATTGGCGTCCTCGCCGGCAACCGCGGTCTTGACGAGCGGCGAATTGGCGATCGACAGCGCGATGCGCTTGGCGGCGGCGTCGCTCTCAGCGCCTTCGACGGTGACTTCGACCATCTTGCGCGCGCCTTCGCCGTCACGCACGACCTGAAGCGCCAGGTCGCGCAGAAGGTCGTTGAGGGCGGCGCGGAAACCGTCGAGCGATGCGTCGTCGGCCGTTACCAGCTGCTGGCCATCGACGGCGCCGGTCGCAAACAGCATCAGCGTGTCGGAGGTCGAGGTGTCGCTGTCGACGGTGACGGCATTGAAGGTCGGGCCGACGCCGGCCGACAGCAGGGATTGCAGCACCGGTGCCGGGATGTCGGCGTCGGTGACGACGAAGGAGAGCATGGTCGCCATGTCGGGCGCGATCATGCCGGCGCCCTTGGCGATACCGTTGATGCGGACGGTAACGCCGCCGAGGTCTGCGGTGCGGGTGGCGACCTTCGGATAGGTATCTGTCGTCATGATCGCCTTGGCGGCCTCGAACCAGAAATCCTCCGCGCCGGAGGCGGCGAGGCCATCAAGCACGCCGGAGAATTTTGTGGCGTCGAGCGGTTCGCCGATGACGCCCGTCGAGGCGAGGAAGACTTCGTTCTCGGCACAGCCGATCGCCTTGGCGGCCGCTTCGGCGGTCAGCTTCGCCGATTCGCGGCCCTTGCGGCCGGTAAAGGCATTGGCATTGCCGGAATTGACGACCACCGCACGGGCGACGCCGCCGGCCAGGTTGGCCCGGCAGAAATCGACCGGGGCGGAAGGGCATTTCGAGCGGGTGAAGACGCCTGCGACCGCCGCGGGGCGATCGAAGACCATCATCAGCACGTCCGTCCGGTTCTTGTACTTGATCCCTGCGGCGGCGGTCGCCATGCGCACGCCGCGGACCGGCGGCATATCGGCATAGGTTTTCGGGGCAAGCGGGGAGATCGAGCCGGACATCGTGCATTCCTGTTTGAGGAAAGGCCCGACGGGAGCCGGGCCGGCCTGTTTGAAGAAAGGCCCGACGGTAGACAGCCGGGCCGGCCTTGAGTGAATGAGGCCCGGCGGAAAACGCCGGGCCGTTGTCGTTCTTACTGCTGGCCTTCGATGGCCGGTGCGGGTTCGCCTTCGCCTGCAGCTTCCGCCTTGTTAACCGCGTCGTAAGCGGTCTTCAGCGCCGGATCCTGGATGTCGATCGATGCTGCAGCCTTGGCCTTTTCCAGAAGCTCAAGATACTTGTCGCGCATGACGAGCTGACGAACCTGGGGCTCGACCTGGTCGAGTGCCGGGGGCTGCTGCTTGCGCTTGTCCTCGATCTTGATGACGTGGAAGCCGAACTGCGACTTGACCGGCACCTTGGAATAGGCGCCCTTTTCGAGGGCAAAGGCGGCGGTTTCGAATTCCGGAACCATGCGGCCCTTGGCGAAGTAACCGAGGTCGCCACCTTCCGACTTGTTCGGATCGGTCGACTTCGCCTTGGCGATCTCGACGAAATCCTTGCCGGCATCGAGCTCGGCGATCACGGCCTTGGCTTCTTCCTCGGTCTTGACGAGAATGTGGCGGGCGCGGATTTCGTCTTCCGGCGTGATGGCGGAGACTTCCTTTTCGTAGCGCGCCTTCACGTCTTCCGGCGTGACGGCATCAACGACGTGCTTCTTGAAATAGGCGTTGTGCAGTTCGCGATCGGTGAGGAAAGCGAGGCGCTGCTTGAATTCGGCGTCGTCCTTCAGGCCTTCCTTGTCGGCATCGGCGGCAAGCAACTTGACGTCGATGATCGAGGAAAGGGCGGCGACGCGCTTCTGCTCGTCCGGCAGGTTGGCGAGCTGCGGGTCGAGGCCGGCGATTGCGAGCTTCAGTTCCGATTCGTGGATCTCGAGCGCGCCGACCTTGGCAACGACCGGATCGGCGGCGGCGTCCTGTGCACGGACGCTCGTGCTTGCGGCGACGATCGCGATCAGGGCGACTGCCGCGAGCTTGCTGTACTTCAACATAGAGAAAGACCTTTCACATCCTCGCCGGAATCAAGCGGATATCCGGTGCCAAACGGCTCAACACCACCAGAATGTGGCAGTTGTGCAACCGCCTGAGCCGTTGACATCATTCGACCCCCCTCTTATCTGTCACGCAATCCCGCGTCCAGATCAGTTTCCGGGCGTTTCACGGCTTTGCGCGCAATTCCTACGACCTGTCACGCGCCGGGTGCCCACAAAGAAAGGACCATCCTGATGGTCAGCCTCGGCGGCATAGCCCGCAAGTTGTTCGGTTCCTCGAACGATCGTCGCATCCGCTCCTATAGTCCGCGTGTCGACGCCATCAATGCGCTGGAACCGCAGATGAAAGCGCTCTCCGACGACGCATTGCGTGCGAAGACCGTGGAATTCCGCGAGCAGCTCGCCGCGGGCAAGACGCTCGACGACATTCTGGTGCCGGCCTTCGCGGTCGCCCGCGAGGCGGCCTTGCGTGTTCTGGGGTTGCGTCCCTTCGACGTCCAGCTGATCGGCGGCATGATCCTGCACGAGAAGTCGATCGCCGAAATGAAGACCGGTGAAGGCAAGACGCTCGTCGCGACGCTTCCCGTCTACTTGAACGCGCTCGCCGGCAAGGGCGTGCATGTCGTGACCGTCAACGACTATCTCGCCACCCGCGACAGCGCGCTGATGGGCAAGATCTACGGCTTCCTCGGCATGACGACCGGCGTCATCATGCACGGGCTTGACGACGACCAGCGCCGCGCGGCCTATGGCTGCGACATCACCTACGCAACGAACAACGAACTCGGCTTCGACTATCTGCGCGACAACATGAAGTACGAGCGCGGCCAGATGGTCCAGCGCGGGCACTTCTTTGCCATCGTCGACGAAGTGGATTCGATCCTCGTCGACGAAGCGCGCACGCCGCTGATCATTTCCGGCCCGCTCGACGACCGCTCCGATCTCTACACCACCATCGATGCCTACATTCCGCTGCTCGATGAAGGGGATTATGAGATCGACGAGAAGCAGCGCTCCGCCAACTTCTCGGAAGTCGGCACGGAGAAGCTCGAAAACCTGCTGCGTCAGGCGGGGCTTCTGAAGGGCGAATCGCTCTATGACGTCGAGAACGTCGCGATCGTGCACCACATCAACAACGCGCTGAAGGCCCACAAGCTCTTCACCCGCGACAAGGACTACATCGTCCGCAACGACGAGATCGTCATCATCGACGAGTTCACCGGCCGCATGATGCCGGGCCGCCGCTATTCGGAAGGCCAGCACCAGGCGCTGGAAGCCAAGGAAAAGGTCACGATCCAGCCGGAAAACCAGACGCTGGCCTCGATCACCTTCCAGAACTATTTCCGCATGTATTCCAAGCTCGGCGGCATGACGGGTACGGCTTCGACGGAAGCCGAGGAATTCGGCAACATCTACGGCCTCGACGTCGTGGAGGTACCGACCAACCTGCCGATCAAGCGCCTCGACGAGGACGATGAGGTCTACCGGACCGTCGAAGAAAAATACAAGGCGATCATCCAGGAGATCAAGGACGCCCGCGAGAAGGGCCAGCCGGTTCTCGTCGGCACGACCTCGATCGAAAAGTCCGAATACCTTGCCGAGCGCCTCAAGATGGCCGGCTTCAAGGACTTCCAGGTGCTGAACGCCCGCTACCACGAGCAGGAAGCCTATATCGTTTCGCAGGCCGGCGTACCGGGTGCGGTGACGATCGCCACCAACATGGCTGGTCGCGGTACCGACATCCAGCTCGGCGGCAACCTCGAAATGCGTCTCGAGCGCGAGCTTGCCGAGATGGAGCCGGGTCCCGAGCGTGACGCCAAGCGCGAATCGGTGATTGCCGAGGTCAAGAAGCTGAAGGAGCAGGCGCTTGCCGGCGGCGGACTCTATGTTCTTGCCACCGAACGTCACGAAAGCCGCCGCATCGACAACCAGCTGCGCGGTCGTTCCGGCCGTCAGGGCGACCCGGGCCGCTCGAAGTTCTTCCTGTCGCTGCAGGACGACCTGATGCGCATCTTCGGTTCCGAGCGCATGGATTCCATGCTGCAGAAGCTCGGCCTCAAGGAAGGCGAGGCGATCGTCCATCCCTGGATCAACAAGGCACTGGAACGCGCGCAGAAGAAGGTCGAAGCCCGCAACTTCGACATCCGTAAGAACCTCCTGAAGTATGACGACGTGCTGAACGACCAGCGCAAGGTGATCTTCGAACAGCGCATCGAGCTGATGGACAGCGAGAACCTGTCGGAAATCGTCACCGACATGCGCAACGAAGTGGTCGAGAATCTCGTCCGCCTGAACATTCCGGAAAACGCCTATGCCGAGCAGTGGAACGTTGCGGGCCTGAAGGCCGGCGTCGTCGAACAGCTCAATCTCGACCTGCCGATCGAGGCCTGGGCGGCCGAGGAAGGCATCGACGAGAAGGACATTCTCGAGCGCCTGCACAAGGCAGCCGACGATGCCGCCGCCGACCGTGCCGAACGCTTCGGCGCGGAAATCATGACCTATGTCGAGCGCTCCGTGCTGCTCCAGACACTGGACCTTCTGTGGCGCGAGCACATCGTCAACCTCGACCATCTGCGCTCCGTCATCGGCTTCCGCGGCTATGCCCAGCGTGATCCGTTGCAGGAATACAAGGCGGAAGCCTTCGAACTCTTCCAGGCGCTGCTGGCGAACCTTCGCCAGACGGTCACGGCACAGCTGATGCGCGTCGAGCTCGTGCGCCAGGCCGCCGATGGACCGGCACCGTCCCTGCCGGCCATGGAAGGCCACCATATCGACGGCACGACCGGCGAGGACGATTTCGGCGAAGGCAATGGCGGCGGCTTCATGGCGGTTGGCGTCGAGCCGGAGAACCGCGACCCGAACGATCCGTCGAGCTGGGGCCGCGTCTCGCGCAACGAGCCCTGCCCCTGCGGTTCCGGCAAGAAATACAAACATTGCCACGGCGCGTTCGAACAGGCCTGATCGCAAAGACTGAAAATGCCGCCTTCGGGCGGCATTTTCTTTGTCCGGCCAAGGCGCGTGACGCCGCGATCCAACCGTTTGTTAACCCTGATCTGACAAGACTGACGCTGTTGAGTTCTGCGTAGCGTTTGGGTTCCTGTGTTGATGGCGGTCATTCAATCGGCTGAGAGGTTGCTGCCATCCGGCCTGCGCGGCAAGGCGGAGCCGCTCACGCGTGCGCTCGCGACGATCCTGTCCAGCGATGATCCCCGCAACCTCGCCCAGCGCATGGCGCTCATTGCCTTTGCCATCCGGGTTGCCAGCGCTGCCATCGCCTTCCTGACGCAGATCGTGCTGGCCCGGGTGATGGGCGAGTTCGAATACGGCATCTTCGTTTTCGTCTGGGCGCTCATCGTCATCGTCGGCGACATGTCCTGTCTCGGCTTCCACACGACGGTCGTGCGCTTCCTGCCCGACTATGTCGGCCGCAGCGCGCTTGCGGAAATCCGCGGGCTTACCTCCACCGCCCGCATCTTCGCCATTCTGTCCTCGACCACGCTTGCGGTGCTCGGGTTCCTCTGCCTCTGGTTTTTCCGCGATTCCTTTGCCAGCTACTACGTCCTGCCGCTGTTCATCGGCCTGTTTTGCATGCCGATGATCGCGCTCGGCGACGTGCTGGAAAGCACCGCGCGCGCCCATAGCTGGGCGGTGGTGGCGCTGAGCCCCACCTATATCGTCCGCCCGCTGCTGATCCTCGTCTTCATGGTGCTCGCGGTGACGCTCGGCGCGCCGCATACGGCCCTGACGGCGATGACCGCGGCGCTGGCCGCGACCTACCTCACCACGGTCGTGCAGTTCTTCAACATCGTCTACCGGCTCGGCAAACGCTATGTCGCAGGCCCGCGCAAGATCGAGTTCTCGCTCTGGATCAAGGCGGCGCTGCCGATCTTCTTGATCGAAGGGTTCGGCTTCCTGCTTACCAATTCCGACGTCATCGTCGTCGGTCTCTTCCTCGATCCGGAAAGTGTGGCCATCTATTTCGCCGCGGCAAAAACCATGGCGCTCGTGCACTTCGTGTTCTTCTCCGTAAAGGCCGCCGCAGCCCCGCGTTTTTCGGCCATGTTCTCCGCGGGTGACCGCGTAGCCCTTGCGCGCTTTGCCGGTGAAACTGTGCGCTGGAGTTTCTGGCCGTCGCTCGTCGTTGGCGGCGTGGTGCTGCTGTCTGGCCATCTGCTGCTGTCGCTCTTCGGGCCGGCTTTCACGGCCGGCTGGAGCCTGATGTTCATTCTCTTTGCCGGCATTCTCGCCAAGGCGCTTGTGGGGCCGGGCGAAGTGCTGCTCACCATGTGCGGTGAACAGCGGCTCTGTGTCGGCGTCTATGCCGTGGCGCTTACGGCAAACATCCTCTTCAACGTCACGCTCATTCCGCTCTTCGGCCTGACGGGCGCCGCCATCGCGACGGCGGGCGCCATGGTCGTCGAGGCGCTGCTTTTGCACATCGTGGTGCGCACCAAACTTTCCATCATTCTCTTCGCCTTCGCCAATCCGGTGAAGGCGAGCCTCGTCAACGGGATGGACCATCATGACCGATAGCCACGGCATCGACCACGCCATCGCGGCAGGGCGCGCCCAGGCCGCTATCCCGCCAGCCCCGCCACTGGCACAACCGCCGGCCGACCAGCGTTTCATCGTCGGGCGGCCGGGCCGCTCGCTGGCGCTCTATCCGGCAACGGCGGGCTATGAGCTGCAGCAGGAACTCGATTTCCTGTCGAACCGCGTCATGGAGCCGAACGTCTTCTTTACGGGACGGTTCCTGGCGCCGGCCATGCCGCGCCTGGAGGATCGCACCGTGCGGCTCTCGGTCATCCGCGACGAGGGCGACGGGCGCAGCCGCATGCGTTTCCTGATGCCGTTCTCCGTGGAAAAGCCGGGTTTCTCCATCGGCTCCAGCATCCTGCGTGCCTGGTCGAACCCGTTTGGGCCGCTCGGCACGCCGCTCGTCGATGCCGAGGATGCGGCTGAAACGCTGGACAATTTCCTCGAAGCGCTCGGTGGGCCGGGCACTGGCCTGCCGCCGATCCTCGTCCTGCCGGACCTGCGCCTCAACGGTGCCTTCGCCCAGTTGCTGCGCGCGGTCGCGATCGGCCGCAACCTGCCGGTCACCATCACCGATACCTATCGTCGGCCGATGCTGGACAGCCTGCTCGATGGCCAGACCTATCTGCAGAATGCCATCTCGCCCGAGCATTTCCGCGAGCTGCGCCGGCAATGGCGCCGGCTCGATGCAATGGGCGAGCTCAGCTACAATGTCGCCCGCCAGCCCGCCGACATCCGCCTGCGCATGGAAGAATTCCTGCTGCTCGAGGCGGCCGGCTGGAAGGGACGCGGCCGCACGGCGATGATCAACGACCGGTATCGCGCCGCCTTTGCCCGCGAGGCGATCAGCAATCTTGCGGAAACCGACGGCGTGCGCATCCACACGCTCGATCTCGACGGGCGCGCCATCGCCTCGATGATCGTCTTCATGACGGGCGGCGAGGCCTATACGTGGAAGACGGCCTATGACGAGGCGTTTGCGAAATATTCGCCCGGCAAGCTGCTCGTCGCGGAACTGACCGAATGGCACCTCGACGACGCGAACATCGCGCGGTCGGATTCCTGTGCGGTGCCGGACCATCCGGTCATGAGCCGCTTCTGGGAAGAGCGCGAGGACATGGGTACGCTCGTCGTCGGGCTGCAACAGAACCGTGACCGCGACGTCCGCCAGACGGCGGCACAGCTTCACCTTTACCGCAACACGCGCAATGTCGCGCGGCTGCTGCGCGACAAGATCCGGTCGCTGGCGCGGCGTTAGACGCGTCCGCTTTTCGTGTTTGACGTAATTCCAAACGCTAAACCGCTGCGCACCTTTGCCGGAATTGCTCTAGGCCGCGAACGGCGCCTCTTCCGCCGCGCGCTTGCGCAGCAGGTGGCGGATGACCTTGCCGGAGGTCGTCAGTGGCAGGGATTCGACGAAATCCACTTCGCGGGGATATTCGTGCATGGAAAGCCGTGATTTCACCCAGTCGCGGATGTCGGAGGCGAGCGCTTCCGAGGGTGCCTCTCCCGGGCGCAGCATGACATAGGCCTTGACGATCTCGGTGCGAACCGGATCCGGTTTGCCGACGGCGGCGGCAAGCTGCACGGCCGGATGACCGGCGAGGCAATCCTCGATCTCGCTCGGGCCGATGCGGTAGCCGGAGGAGGTGATGACATCGTCGTCGCGGCCGAAGAAGGTGACGTAGCCTTCCTCGTCCATGCGGCCGAGGTCGCCGGTCGTCATCCAGTCACCGATGAATTTTTCCGCCGTCGCCGTCTCGTTTCTCCAGTAGCCGAGGAACATCACGGGATCGGGCCGTTTGACCGCGACCTGGCCGACCGTGTCGCGTGGCACTTCCCGGCCCTCGGCGTCGATGATCGCGACGGCATGGCCGGGCACCGCCTTGCCGATCGGGCCGGGCCGCGACACGCCGAGCTTGCCGATCGAGCCGAGCACGATGTTGCACTCGGTCTGGCCGTAGAATTCGTTGATGGTGATGCCGAGCGTGTCGCGGACCCACTCCCAGGTCTCGCGGCCGAGCGATTCGCCGGCCGAGCCGATGGTGCGCAGGTTCAGCCGATATTTTTCGCGCGGGTTTGCGACGCTCTTCATCAGCCGCAGCGCCGTCGGCGGGATGAAGGCATTGCGCACGTCCATGTCCTGCATGATGCGGTAGGCCATGTCCGGATCGAATTTCTGCCCTGGCGAGGAGACGACCGGCACGCCGAGCAGCAGGGCCGGCAGCAGCACGTTGAGCAGGCCCCCCGCCCAGGCCCAGTCGGAGGGCGTCCAGATGCGGTCGCCCGGCTGCGGCAGGAACTCGTGATGCATCTGGAAACCCGGCACATGGCCGAGCAGCACCCGGTGGCCATGCAGGGCACCCTTCGGCGGGCCGGTCGTGCCCGAGGTATAGATCATCATCGCCGGGTCGTCCGGGCCGCTGTCGACCGCCTCGAACGGACCGGCGTGGCGGTCGACGAGGTCCTGAAAGGACTTCGCTGCCGGATCGCCGACCGGTTCGATCGTGATCACCAGATCAAGAGTCGGCAGCTCCGGCCGGATCGGCTGCAAACGGTCGAAACCGAAATGGTTGGTGACGATCGCCTTCGCCTCGGCGTTCTTCAGCCGGTAGAGCAGGGCATCGGCGCCGAACAGCAAGGCGAGCGGCAGGGCAATGGCGCCAAGTTTGTAGGTCGCCAGGTGCGCGATGACCGTCTCGAAACCCTGCGGCAGGAGGATCGCGACGCGGTCACCCCGGCTGACGCCTTCCGCAGCAAGCGCCGCCGCAAACGCGTCGGAGCGTGCGGCAAGCTCGCCATAGGTCATCGAAAGCGGCGGCGCATCCGGGCGGAAATGCTGAAGGCAGATACGCTCCGGTTCACGCTCGGCCCAGGCATTGGATACAGCGGTGCCGATGTTGAACCGTTCCGGGATATTCCAGCGGAAATCCCGGTACAGCGCATCATAGGTCGATCTCTCGGCGAGCATCCGGCGGCACTCCAGTTTGCTGCATTGCACCTAGCATTCCGGAGGGGCAGCCCGCAATGGCGCCTTTGTGGGGGTCAGAGCCAGGACAGGCGGTTGTCCACGCTGCTGACATTCGCAATGGACGCCGCGATTGCCGTCGCGCGCTCCGCCTCCTGCGGGGAGCTGATGTTGCCTGACAGAATGATCCGCGTGCCCTCGCAGGTCACGGTTACATCGGACGCATCCACGTCGCCGGCGACGGACAGGGCGTCAGCGACCGCCTGTTCGAGCCAGGCGGGGTGTGGTGCTTCGAAGTGTTCGGGTGGTTCACCCTTGAAGGTACCTTCTTTGAAGACCATGGAACGCTCCTGTGGTTGACTGAATGGAAACGCGGAAGGGGAGGATTTGTTCGGTGCTGTTTAGGGATGATTAGGACTGTTCCGAAGTCGGACAGATCCGCCCCGAATTGGGAGTTGTTGGCCTGTTTGGCGCAGGCTAAGCATCGGCTATCGCAACCGGGGATAGAGTATGAGTAATATCAATATTAGGGGTTTCTCTTTGAAATCCGGCGCAAATTTCAACAAATTCGTTTCTGAAAAGTTGCAGACAATCCTGGATTATGATCGCGAAGTTGCAAAGCCGACCTACCTCGAGTTTCGCGACGACAGCAAGAACTACATGAAGTTCAGCGGTACGAACCTGACGTACAAGGTCGTGGGTGGGGAAGTTTTTGGTGTCACCGGCGGCACGATCACGGCTTTCAAGGCCGTCTCCGACGGCATCGCCGTCCTCGACGTCACCAACCTTTCGCTGACGGGCAAGGCCTTGACGGCGGCGATCGACAGCGGCAGCACCGCGAAATTCCTCAACGCCTTCCTGTCCGGTGACGATGTCATCAAGGCGACCAACTATGCCGACGTCTTCTGGGGCGGCAATGGCAATGACACGCTCTACGGCTACAACGGCAACGACACGATGTCCGGCGGCAATGGCGTGGACAAGCTCTACGGTGGCGCTGGCAACGACACGCTGAAGGGTGATGCCGGCAATGACCGGCTGGAGGGTGGTGTCGGCGCGGACAAGCTCTATGGCGGTGCCGGTGCCGATACCTTCGTCTTCCTCTCGGTGCAGGATTCGACGGTTGCTGCGAGCGGGCGCGACACGATCTTCGATTTCAGTCAGAAGGAAAAAGACAGGATCGACCTCAAGGCGATCGACGCCGATGCCACGCTTGCCAAGGACCAGGCGTTCTCCTTCATCGGCAACAAGGCCTTCTCGAAGGATGCCGGCGAACTTCGTTACGTGAAGACTGGTGGCGACACCTATATTCAGGGGGACGTGAACGGCGATGGCAAGGCGGATTTTTCGATTGTGGTGGACGCGTCCATCACCTTCACCAAGGCAGATTTCATTCTCTGATCATCGCCCGCGGGCGGCCCCGTATTTCCGTTTATGGGGCCTAAAATGGTTGAGACCCAAGAGCGTGCACATCGCTCTCGGGTCCCCCTCACAACCGCATCCGGGGGTGTCTGCGGCTGCCCCCGTAAAATGCGGCACAGCAAAATTTGTTCCCGCTAAAAAATGATTTTTTGCAGGCTGCCCCGAATTTCGGCTTCCGTAGACGGGGATGTGATCGCGCTGAGGCCAAACCCAACAAGGCGCGGACGATAGGTTTTGATCGTCTGTCGGGTGCTTCAGCCGAGGGTCACGACCAAACCAGCTGCCGCAAAGCCCCGGGCGTAGTCTCCGAGCGGTGGGTACCATCCGGCACCTTGCGGCCCGGTCCCCCCAGGCGATTCGTTTATTGGCCAGGTGCCATTTGTTGAATTTTTCGCCGGCCCGCGCCGGGTAGTCCTGCAATTTGCAAAACACGTTCAGCCATGGATCGGCCGCCCAGACATCGACGGAAAGCGGACTTCCCGCCAACTCTTCCACTGTATTGTTCCCCAAATTCGCACATTTGACGCGCGGTCCGACAGCGCAGAAAACGTGGTCCGCCGGTGCCGCCAAAGAGACCAACGCCACTGGCGCAGGTTTTGGCTCCCCCAGCCTGACCCAGGCACTTGCTGCCGCGATCATTGCAAGTTCGCCGCAATTTGCCGCGACGGGACGCATACGAAGAAGCGCCTTCCCATCGCGCAAGAAATGGGTCGTCGGAATACCAAAACGTTCACGGAACCCGCCGAGCTGGCGAAGAGCAGCGCGCAGCTGATCTCCATGCGCCTGGTCGCTCTCGTCAAATGTCGCATCGAATTCCACCGGCGCATAGTTGTGCTGATTGGCGGCAAATGCGGAGTTTCCGTCTAAGTGGAGTTTGTTGCTGGATTTATATCCTGCTGCGTAAATATCTCTCGCAGCGCTAAAGCCAGTGCTAGCTGCTACCATGAAGGACATTGCGGCAAGCTCCCCTTTGAAAAACAATCATAGGTAATCATAAATGGTTCGGGGAGGGAAGGGACGAGGCGTAGTCCAGAGGGTTGCCGCCGAGGATTATTTAAAGCCATGGGAAGTATCGTCCTGCCAATCACAACCAAAGACGCTTAAACCGTCAGAGGCCCTCTACCGCGCGCCGAAAAGCCGGCCGTTGGATGGATTGTCACGGTATTTCTTCGAAAACGCCTGAAAAACCAGCCTTACCTAGGATAAGTTTGGTGCGCGATAGCGCGAACCAGCGCGATGGGTAGGTGGGCGGCGTCGCGCGGAAAAGAATGGTGCCCCATGCCGGAATCGAACCAGCACTCCTTTCGGAACTCGATTTTGAGTCGAGCGCGTCTACCAGTTCCGCCAATGGGGCACGGTACTGCAGCCATCGCCGTTTACACGAAGCGTTCGTGGGCGGCAACCGGGAAATCGGGGCTAAATGGGCCGATCACATATCCGTGCAGGTGATTTACAACGACGTGCCACCTGATAGAACTCGGCGCCGTTCGCCGGCACCCCCGCCGGCCCGATTGGACGATCCTGATGACGGCATTCCTCGACCTTTCCCGCAAGACATCCGCAGGCCTGCTTTCGCTCGGCATGGCGGCGACCGTGGGCGGCGCGCTCGCCTTCGAACATGTCGGCGGCTACATTCCCTGTGCGCTCTGCCTGCTGCAGCGGGATCCCTATTATTACGGCATTCCGGTCGCGGTTGCGGCGCTGGTCTCCGCCCTGTTCGGCGGCCCGGCCTGGCTGACGCGCCTGCTTTTGGCGATTGCCGGCATCATGATGCTGGTCGGTGCAGGCATGGGCGTCTATCACGCGGGCGTCGAGTGGAGTTTCTGGGAGGGGCCGGCGACCTGCGCGACCTCCGCCCAGGGCGTCACGCAGAATGCCGGTGACCTGCTGTCCGATCTCAACAGCAAGCACGGTCCGTCCTGCACGGAAGCCTCCTTCCGCTTCCTCGGCCTGTCCTTTGCCGGTTGGAATGTGATCGCAAGCCTCATCCTTGCCGCGATCGCCTTCAAGGGCGTGCGGTCCACGAAAGCCTGAGATGCCGCAACCCGTGGCGTCACGCATGTCGTCGCCGCAAAAGTGCCAGGCACTTTTGCGTGACCTGCGTCAGGGCTGCAGTTCGACGTCCCAGTAGAGATAGTCCATCCAGCTTTCATGCAGATAGTTGGGTGGAAACAGTCGCCCGTTGTTGTGCAGATCCTGAACCGTCGGCTGGTAGGGCTTCTGATGCGGGAACATGCCCGCCTGCTTCGGCAGCTTGCTGCCTTTTCTCAAATTGCACGGGGAGCAGGCCGCGACCACATTGTGCCAGGTCGTCTCGCCGCCATGGGCGCGCGGGATAACATGGTCAAAGGTCAGGTCGTCGGGCGTCCCGCAGTACTGGCATTCGAACTTGTCGCGCAGGAACACGTTGAACCGGGTGAAGGCCGGGTGGCGTGAAGGCTGCACGTAGGACTTGAGGCACACGACGCTCGGCAGGCGCATCGTGAAGCTCGGGGAGGAAACCGAATGGTCGTATTCGGCGATGATGTTTACGCGGTCAAGAAACACGGCCTTGATCGCGTCCTGCCAGGACCAAAGCGACAAGGGGTAATAACTCAGTGGCCGGTAGTCAGCATTCAAGACAAGAGCTGGCAGGGCCTGTGGTGAAACAGAAATCGTCAAGGGCTTCTCCTGATCGATTCGGCATCTGCTCTTCTATATTAGGCCCGTTGTTACAGCATTGTGAAGCGGGAAAGGAAAAGCGAAAACAACGTATTTCGCAAAGCTCACCCTTCGAGCACCGGCGCGACCTCGCGGCGCATCTCGCGGGCATAATAAGCCCAGAACAATCGGGCCGAGACGCCGCGCCAGGGCGACCAGCTTTCGGCGATCCGGTCGAGCTCCTGGGGGCTCGGGCGCATGGCAAGGCCAAGCGCATGGGCGACGGCATTTTGCAGGGCGATATCGCCGGACGGAAAGATATCCGGGTGGCCGCCACAGAACAGCAGGTAGACATCCGCCGTCCAGCGGCCGATGCCCTTGATGGCGGTGAGCTTGTGGGTCGCCGCCTTCGCTTCCATGCGGCAGATCGCGTCGAGATCGAGTTCCCCGCGATCGACAGCCTCGGCCGCGCGGCGCAGCGTCTCCGCCTTGGCGCGCGAAAGCCCGATCGTGCGACAGGCCTCATCGGAAAGGGCGAGGATGTGGTGGGGCGTGATATCGCCGGATAGTTCCTCCAGCCGCCGCCAGATCGCATCCGCACTGGCGCGCGACACCATCTGGGCGACAATGATGCCGGCAAGGCCGCGATAGCCGGGAGGCAGGCGGCGAAGCGGCACCGGGCCGGCCTTGTCGATGACGGTGAACAGGCGCGCGTCGAGCAGGGCGAGGTCGACCAGACCCGTCGCGACATCCGCCTCCGAATTGATCATGTGCAGTCGCATGGTTTCGAGCGGCCTCGATCCTTGTTCCAACAGTGGCCTTTGTACGTCATTCTCAACGCACAGCCCTGTAGTGACGTGACACGCCTCTTCATGCCAGAAGACCTCATGCAAAGTGCTTTGTCAAAAAATCGTGTCTTTCGGTTTGCGCCGAGCCCGAATGGTCTATTGCATCTCGGCCATGCGCTTTCGGCGATCCTCAACCATGGCTTTGCCGCGGCCTGCGGTGGACGGTTCCTGCTGCGCATGGAAGACATCGATCCTGCCCGATCGCGCCCCGAATTCGAAGCGGCGATCTACCGGGACCTCGCCTGGCTGGGGCTTGGCTGGGAAAAGCCGGTGCGGCGCCAGTCGGAGCATCTGGCCTTCTACGCCGAGGCACTGGAACGGCTGAAGGCGATGGGTCTGCTCTATCCGGGCTTTTTGAGCCGCGGCGAGGTGAAGGCGCGGGTTCAGGCGCATGAGGCGGCGGGTGGTCTCTGGCCGCGCGATCCGGATGGTGCGCCGCTCTACCCGACGGAAGAACGTGTGCTCGACCGGGATCAGGCGAAGGCCTGGATCGCAGCGGGCCGCCAGCATGCCTGGCGGCTCGATATGGACAAGGCCCGGGCGCTTGCGCCTGATATCCTCGACTGGTCGGAGGCGGGCGAGGGGCCGGAGGGCGAGACGGGCATCGTGACGGCGCGGCCCGAGCGCTGGGGTGACGTCATCCTGTCGCGGCCGGATGCGCCGGCGAGTTATCACCTCGCCGTCGTGCTCGACGATGCGGTACAGGGCATTACCGACGTGGTGCGCGGGCAGGATCTTTTTTATGCGACGGCGGTGCATCGCCTCCTGCAAAGCCTGTTCGGGTTGCCGGCGCCCGCCTATCGCCATCACGGGCTGGTGCCGGGGCCGGATGGGCGAAAACTGTCGAAGAACAATCAAGATACGGGTATAGCGGCGTACCGTGAAAAGGGTGTTTCATCTGCCGGCATTCGCGCCCTGCTCGCGGGCTATGGCTTCGTCTTCCATTGAATCGTCACCGGCTGGCGGCTGTTGTTTGCGCACGCCCCTGATCTTGTCGAGAATCAGCCGCTTTACGCGGAACTTCATCAGGGCTGCGTTGATCTCCGCGCCGAGGATGAAGATCACCCCGACGATGTAGAGGAAGACCAGGGCGATCATGATCGAGGCGAGGCCGGCATAGGTGGAGACGTAGTTGGCGAAGGTCGTGAGATAGGAGGCGAAGGTATAGGCGCCGATGCCCCAGGCCAGAAGCGTTAGCAGGATGCCGGGCAGCACGTCGGCGATCTTGCGCCGGCCGGCCGGCAGCCAGAGATGGGCGATCAGCAGGCCGACGAGCAGGACGAGGATGGTGCCGAACAGGCCCCAGCTTTCCACCCAGGAATAGACATAGTTCAGCCAGGGTAGCCAGTCGCCCGTCGCCCGCACCGCGAGCGGTGCGGCGACCAGCACGATGCTGATGACGGCGAGCGCCAGCACGCCGGCAATGACGAAGCCGAGGCTGGCCAGGCGCGTCACGTACCAGTAGCGCGTTTCGGCCACCCGGTAGGCACGATTAAGCGAGACACGCAGCGCCTCCACCCCGTTCGAGGCGAAGTAGGCGGCGGCCAGCACGGAAACCGTCAACAGTCCGCCGCGTGGAATGGTGAGGACGGCGACGACCTCGCGGGAAATGGGGGCGGCGATCGATTCCGGCCAGGTGTCGAAGATCAGGTGCACGGCGGTCTCGGCGAACTGGTCGGCGCCGAGGAAGGAGCCGAGTGCGGTGCCGAAGATCAGGAAGGGAAAGATCGCCAAAAGCGTGGAGAGCGCGACATGGCTCGCCATCGCCCAGCCGTCGTCCTCGGAAAAGTGCCAGATCGCGTCGAAGACGACCTTGTAGGCAAGGCGGATGGCGGTCGGCATCGGCAATATCCAGTCCCTTTGCGACCGTGCCCGGCCGTCTTCGCAATTGTCTGCCTGGGCATAACGTCTTAAACCGGATTCAGTTTAAGACGTTATGCCCAAATTCAAATTTCCATAACACCACGCTTTAAGGACGGCGCGTGGTGCTGTCGTGGTGATATGGGAAACGGACGCAGATTTGTACAGGAAACCGCCATGTCTTCTCCAAATGCGACGACCCCGCCGAGCATCATCGTTACCGGGTGCTCCTCGGGTATCGGTGCGCACTGCGCCCGCGCGCTGAAGGCGGAAGGCTGGCGGGTTTTTGCGACGGTGCGGCGGGAGGAAGACCTGGCGAGCCTCGAGGCCGATGGTATCGAGGCGCTGTTGATGGATTACACCAAGCCGGAAACGATCGCAGCCCTCGTCGAGACGGTGTTTTCGCGCACTGGGGGCCGGCTCGATGCACTCTTCA
The DNA here is from genome assembly GCF_001713395.1 of Sinorhizobium sp. RAC02. Lineage (NCBI taxonomy): Bacteria > Pseudomonadati > Pseudomonadota > Alphaproteobacteria > Hyphomicrobiales > Rhizobiaceae > Sinorhizobium > Sinorhizobium sp. RAC02. The sequence goes on from NZ_CP016450.1 coordinate 3,596,518, forward strand.
ACAATGGTGCTTACGGACAGGCCGGTGCCGTCGAAGACCTGCCGGTCGACGTGCTGCGCCAGCAGTTCGAGACGAACGTCTTCGGCTGGCACGACCTGACGCGGCAAGTGATCCCCACGATGCGCAGACAGGGTTCCGGCCGCATCGTGCAATGCTCGTCGATCCTCGGCATCGTGCCCTATCGCTGGCGCGGCGCCTATAATGCTTCGAAATTCGCGCTCGAGGCCCTGTCGCTGACGATGCGCATGGAGCTTGCCGGGTCCGGTGTGCATGTCAGTCTGATCGAGCCGGGGCCGATCACCTCGCGTTTCACCGCCACTGCGCTGACCTACATCGAGAAGAACATCGATCTTGAAAACTCGGTGCATGCGGAAGAATACCGCCGGCAATTGCAACGGTTGCGCGGCGAATCGAAACCGGCGCGCGGCAAGCTGGGGCCGGAGGCGGTGCATGCAGTGCTGCGCCATGCGCTGACGGCGAAGGCGCCACGGCCGCATTACATCGTGACGACACCGGCCAAGCAGGGTGCGCTGTTGAAGAAGCTGCTGCCGGCCGCCTTGTTCTACCGCATCATCGGCCGGCTTGGCTGACGCGGCGCGGCGTCGCAGGCGCATTCGCCCGAAAATACGTGCTATTTGTCGTGAATGCCCTATGTGAATAGGGCTGACGGAAATCAAATCGGATTGTTGGCATGTCTTCCTTTCTCACCTTCATGACCCTGCTCGTCATGGGCCTCGTGGTGATCGTGCTCGTGCGCGGTCTCGTCAACATGGCCAAGGGCGGCAGTGGCAACACATCGAACAAGCTGATGCAGGCGCGCGTGCTCTTGCAGGCGGTCGCCATCGTCCTCATCATGCTGACGCTCTGGATTACCGGCGGCGGACGCTGAGGGGACGATGGTCAAGCTCAACAAGATCTATACGCGCACGGGCGATGACGGCACGACCGGTCTTGTCGCGGGGCCGCGCCGCAAGAAGCATGACCTGCGCGTCGAATCCTACGGCGAGGTCGACGAGGCGAATTCCTGCATCGGGCTCGTGCGTCAGCATCTTGCCGATTTCCCTGCGCTTGATCGCATGCTGGTGCGCATCCAGAACGATCTCTTCGATCTCGGCGCGGACCTTGCGACGCCCGATACCGGCAAGAAACTCGATTACGAACCGCTGCGCATCGCGCAGTCACAGGTCGACCGGCTGGAGGTGGAAATCGATACGCTCAATGCCGATCTCGAGCCGCTGCGTTCCTTCGTGTTGCCGGGCGGCACGCCCGCGGCGTCGGCGCTGCATCTGGCGCGCACTGTTGCGCGCCGGGCCGAGCGGCGGATCGTGGCACTTCAGGATAGCGGGGAGACCGTCTCGGTGGCGGCGGTCGCCTATATCAACCGGCTCTCGGATTTCCTGTTCGTCGCCGCGCGCTGGGTCAACGACAAAGGACACTCGGACATATTGTGGGTTCCGGGACAGAACAGATAAGCTCGTTCGCAGCAGGCCTTGGGAAGGGGATCCATGTTCATACCGCTGCACGACGCGAATGCTCTGAAATACATCAAGGTGCAGTATGTCACGATCAGCCTGATCGTGATCGATGTCGTCGTCTGGCTGGTGACAGGGCTTGCCTCGACACAGTCGTTTTCCGATGCCGCGGTCGTCGGCCTCGGCTATATTCCTGCTGTCGTCTTCGATTTCGCCGACCTGGAGCCGAGCCTCGTGCTGGTGCCTGAAGATGCGACCTATGTCACCTATGCCTTCCTGCATGGCGATTTCATGCATCTCGCCTCGAACATGCTGTTCCTCTGGGTGTTCGGCGACAATGTCGAGGATGCGCTCGGCCATTTCCGCTTCCTCGTCTTCTACCTGCTCTGCGCGGCGGCCGGCGCCCTTGTGCATGGTCTCGTGCAGCCAGACTCGGAAGCGCCGCTGATCGGCGCCTCGGGGGCGATTTCCGGGGTGGTGGCGGCATATTTCCTGCTGCATCCGAAGGTGCGCGTCTGGGTTCTGGTGTTCTTCCGCATTCCGCTGCCGCTGCCGGCGGTCATTCCGCTCGCCTTCTGGATCACCCAGCAATTCTACATGCTGGTGGTCGATGGTGACAGCGGCGTCTCCTGGGGCGCCCATGTCGGCGGTATCGTCGCAGGGGCCATCCTCGTGCTCGTCCTGCGCCGGCGCGGCGTGCCGCTGTTCGACCGGACGATCGTCACGCCCAAGGCCGTCCGCCATGTCGAGGCGACCCCCGCTCCCGTCGAGGAGACGCCGTCAGGCCCCTCCGTGCCGCCGACCCATTGGGGGCGGTGAGCGTGTCGCAGATGGTAAATTGACGTGAACGTAAAGGTAATTTATAACGCCTCCGTTTTCACGTGGGGAGGGCTCGTGACACATTGTGTTTGGGGAAAAAACGCGTATCGATGTCGCCAACCGACAATCAGGGCGCCCTTGAAAGGCGCATTTTCCCTCGCGGGCATATGAAGGAAGGAAGCCATGAAGATCTTGGTCCCTGTAAAGCGGGTCGTTGATTACAACGTCAAAATTCGCGTCAAGTCTGACGGCTCGGGTGTCGAGCTGGCGAATGTGAAGATGTCGATGAACCCGTTCGACGAGATTTCCGTTGAGGAAGCGTTGCGGTTGAAGGAGGCCGGCAAGGCGGAGGAAGTGATCGTCGTGTCGATCGGTCCTGCGAAGGCCGAAGAGACGCTGCGCACAGCACTCGCCATGGGTGCCGACCGCGCCGTGCTGGTCGAGACCGACGACCAGGTCGAGCCGCTGGCGGTCGCCAAGATCCTCAAGGGTGTCGCCGAGGCCGAACAGCCGGGCCTGATCATCGTTGGCAAGCAGGCGATCGACGACGATTCGAACCAGACCGGCCAGATGCTGTCGGCGCTGCTCGGCTGGGCACAGGCGACCTTCGCCTCCAAGGTCGAGATCGGCAGCGGTTCCGCACAGGTCACCCGCGAAGTCGACGGTGGCCTGCAGACGATCGAGGTCAAGCTGCCGGCCGTCGTCACGACGGACCTGCGCCTCAACGAACCGCGCTATGCGTCGCTACCGAACATCATGAAGGCGAAGAAGAAGCCGCTCGACAAGAAGACGCCCGCAGACTTCGGCGTCGACACGAGCCCGCGCCTCAAGGTGCTGAAGACCGAGGAACCGTCGGGCCGCAAGGCTGGCGTCAAGGTCAAGTCGGTTGCCGAACTGGTCGACAAGCTGAAAAACGAAGCCGGCGTGCTCTAAGGCAGAAAGGGAGAACTAGAACCATGGCCATTCTTCTTCTGGCAGATCACGACAACGCGCATCTTTCCGACCAGACGGCGAAAGCGCTGACGGCGGCAGGCAAGATCGGTTCCGACGTGCATGTGCTCGTCGCCGGCGCCGGTGCCAAGGCGGCGGCCGAACAGGCGGCAAAGCTCTCGGGTGTTTCCAAGGTGCTCGTCGCCGAGGATGCCAGCCTTGCCAACAACCTGGCGGAACCGCTGGCAGCACTCATCGTGTCGCTTGCCGGCTCCTACGACGCGATCGTCTCGGCCGCGACCTCGGTCGGCAAGAACGTGCTGCCGCGCGTGGCAGCGCTGCTCGACGTCGCGCAGGTCTCGGAAATCACCGAGGTCGTCTCCGCCGATACGTTCAAGCGCCCGATCTATGCGGGCAATGCGATCCAGACGGTGCAGTCGACCGACGCCAAGAAGGTGATCACGGTGCGCACCGCATCCTTCGCCGCTGCCGGCGAGGGTGGCAGCGCATCGATCGAAACCATCGCGGCCGCCGCAAACCCGGGTCTGTCCAGCCACGTGAAGGACGCCCTGTCGTCCTCCGACCGTCCGGAACTGACGTCTGCAAAAATCATCATCTCGGGCGGCCGTGCGCTCGGCTCGTCGGAGAAGTTCCAGGAGGTCATCCTTCCGGTCGCCGACAAGCTCGGTGCTGCCGTCGGCGCATCGCGCGCTGCGGTCGATGCGGGCTACGCGCCGAACGACTGGCAGGTCGGGCAGACGGGCAAGGTTGTCGCCCCGCAGCTCTACATCGCCTGCGGCATCTCGGGCGCCATCCAGCATCTCGCCGGCATGAAGGATTCGAAGGTGATCGTCGCGATCAACAAGGACGAGGAGGCACCGATCTTCCAGGTCGCCGACTACGGCCTCGTCGCCGATCTCTTCGAGGCACTGCCGGAGTTGCAGAAGGCGCTCTGAGCCGACCAAGGTCGCGCTTTGCGACGAGGATTTCACTGGAAAAATGCGTCGCAGCGCTTTATCACTTCACCGGGCCGGCTTGACCGGCCCGGTGTTTTTTTGTGCCATCGGGGCGCGGAATGAGATGACGGGGCGGTTGGCGCTATGATCAAAAACGTCGGTATTGTGGGTGCAGGCCAGATGGGGTGCGGGATCGCGCATGTCGCGGCCGTCGCAGGCTACAAGGTCCATATCTACGACCTGTCGCCCGAACGGGTCGAAACCGGCCTTGCAACGATCAACGGCAATTTCGCTCGCCAGGTTTCCTCCGGCAAGATGACCGAGGACGAGCGCAAGAAGGCAATGGCGCTCATCAAGGGCTCCGCCGACGTCAACGATCTCTCCGATGCAGATCTCGTCATCGAGGCGGCGACCGAAGATGAGACCGTCAAGCGCAAGATTTATGGCCAGGTCTGTTCCGTGCTGAAGCCGGAAGCGATCCTTGCCACCAACACATCGTCGCTTTCGATTACGCGTCTGGCATCCGCCACCGACCGGCCGGAGCGTTTCATGGGCATTCACTTCATGAACCCGGTGCCGGTCATGAAGCTCGTCGAACTCGTGCGCGGCATCGCGACCGAAGAAGGCACGTTTGCCGCGGCCAAGGCCTTCGTCGCCTCGCTCGACAAGACGATCACGGTTGCCGAGGATTTCCCGGCCTTCATCGTCAACCGCATCCTGCTGCCGATGATCAACGAGGCGATCTATACGCTTTATGAAGGCGTCGGTTCGGTGGACGCGATCGACACCGCGATGCGGCTCGGTGCCAACCATCCGATGGGCCCGCTCCAGCTTGCCGATTTCATCGGCCTCGACACCTGCCTTTCGATCATGCAGGTGCTGCATGACGGGCTCGCCGATTCCAAGTATCGCCCATGCCCGCTCTTGGTGAAATATGTCGAAGCCGGCTGGCTCGGCCGCAAGTCCGGCCGCGGCTTCTACGACTATCGGGGCGAGGTTCCGGTCCCGACCCGCTGACGGTCAGGCTGGAGATTCCCCGAGCCGTCCCTTTCAGGGAAAATTGTTTCGCCTGCCGCAGGAGCCGCGGCAGGAGATACCTCGGATCGCACGCCTCCGCCCGGTATTGTCTGCCCGAATTCAATTTCCATTCGGGGTTTTTCAGATGAAACGTTTGCTCCTTCTCGGCGTGGCCCTCCTCGGCCTCGCCGCTCCGTTCTCCGCGCATGCCGCCGACAAGCTGCTCAACGCCTCCTATGACGTGGCGCGCGAGCTTTTCGCCGCCGAGAACGAAGCCTTCGTGAAGGCGCATCCAGGCGTCACCATCGACCAGTCGCATGGCGGCACCTCCAAGCAGGCGCGCGCCATCGTTGAAGGCCTTGAAGCCGATGTCGTGACCTTCAACCAGGTGACGGACATCGACTTCCTCGTGAAGAACGGTTTTGTCGCCGAAGGTTGGCAGCAGAAATTCCCGAACAATGCTTCGCCCTTCTACTCCTTTCCGTCCTTCCTGGTGCGCGCCGGCAACCCGAAGAACATCAAGGACTGGGCAGACCTTGCCCGTGACGACGTGAAGGTCATCTTCCCGAACCCCAAGACCTCGGGCAATGCGCGCTACACCTACCTGGCGGCCACCGCCTACGCCAAGGAAGCGTTCAAGGACGATCCGGCCAAGGTCGAGGAGTTCATCACCAAGATCTTCGACAATGTACCGGTCTTCGACACGGGCGGCCGCGCAGCGACGACGACCTTCGTCGAGCGTGAAATCGGCGACGTGATCATCACCTTCGAAGCCGAGACCAAGTCGATCGCCAAGCAGTATGGTGAAGACAAGTTCCAGAGCGTCGTGCCGTCGGTCTCGCTTCTCTCCGAATTCCCTGTCGCCATTGTCGACAAGGTGGCAGACAGCCATGGCAGCCGGGATCTCGCAAAATCCTATCTCGACTTCCTCTATGCGCCGGAAGGCCAGAAGATCGCCGCTGAATTCGGCCACCGCGTCCATGACGAAAAGGTTGCCGCCGAGTTCAAGGACCAGTTCCCGGAAATCCGCCTCGTGAACGTCGATGACGTCTTCGGCGGCTGGAAGAAGATTTCCGAAGAGCACTTCGCTGAAGGCGGCACGCTGGACAAGATCTACGGCAGCCGCTGATCGCCCAAAGCCATTGTTTTTCCGGCAACCGGCGGGCATGGAGCCCGCCGGTTGTTGGCATGAAAAGCGCGATGCATTCCAGTCGGAAACGCCACGCCTTTTTCCTGGAATTGCTTGAGAAAGGACGCGCGCTTTGAGACGGCGTGTACTGCCCGGATTGCCGCTCGCGCTCGGCATCACCCTTGTCTATGTGGCCATCATCGTGGTGCTGCCGCTGGCTGCGCTCGTCTTCAAGGCGGCAAGCCTCGGGCCGGCGGATTACTGGCGCATCATTTCGTCGGATCGCGCCTTTGCCAGCTACCGCGTAACGGTGCTCTGTGCGCTCGCCGCAACGGTCTTCAACCTCGTCTTCGGCATGGCGCTCGCCTGGGTGCTGGTGCGTTATCGCTTCCCGGGCCGCCGGCTGGTCGATGCGCTGGTCGACCTGCCATTCGCGCTGCCGACGGCGGTTGCGGGCATTGCGCTCACCACGCTGTTTGCCACCAACGGCTGGTTCGGCGCGCCGCTGTCGCTTCTCGGCATTAAGGTCGCCTATACGCAGCTTGGCATCATCGTCGCGATGAGCTTCACCAGCATTCCCTTCATCGTACGCACCGTGCAGCCGGTGCTGGAAGAGCTGGATCCGGCGCTGGAGGAGGCCGGGCAGACGCTGGGCGCCAGTGACCTCTCGATCTTCGTCGGCGTCATCCTGCCGCTTCTGACACCGGCACTGCTCGCCGGCGTGTCGCTCTCCTTCGCGCGCAGCCTCGGCGAGTTCGGCGCCATCATCTTCATCGCCGGCAACCAGCCGTTCTCGACGGAAATTACCGCACTCCTCGCCTTCATCCGGCTCGAGGAATACGACTATCCGGCCTCCGCCGCGATCGCCTCCGTCATGCTGCTGACGGCCTTCGTGATGCTCGCCATCACCAACCTGATGCAGGCGCGTGCCCTGCGCTACACGGTGCGGGGCTGACCATGGTGCACAACAGAAAAGGCAAGCCGCCGCGGGTGGGCGACAACACGGTCTTCCGCCGTTCGCTGCTCGGCATCGTGCTCGTGTTCGTCGGGTTGATGATCGTCGCGCCGCTGGTCGTCATCGCGGTCGAGGCGTTTTCGCGCGGTGTAGTCTATTTCGCCGAGTCGATTGCCGATCCGGATACGCGCCACGCCATCCTGCTGACGGTCATCACCGCGCTTATCGCCGTGCCGATCAACACGGCCTTCGGTGTGGCGGCCGCCTGGGCGATCACCAAACACGATTTCCGTGGCAAGCGGCTGCTCACCGTCATTATCGAGCTGCCCTTCTCGGTTTCGCCGATTGTCGCGGGTGTGGCCTATCTCTTCGTCTATGGCTTGCAGGGGCTGTTCGGTCCGGTGCTACAATCGATGGAGATCAAGATCCTCTTCGCGCTGCCCGGCATCGTGCTCGCCAGCATGTTCGTGACGGCACCTTTCGTGGCGCGCGAGCTGATTCCGCTGATGCAGGCGCAGGGGCGTGACCTCGAAGAGGCGGCGACATCGCTCGGGGCGAGCGGCTGGCGGACCTTCTTCTCCGTGACATTGCCGAACATCAAATGGGCGCTGCTCTATGGCGTCGTGCTCTGCAATTCACGTGTCATGGGCGAGTTCGGCGCGGTCTCCGTCGTCTCCGGTAACATCCGTGGCCAGACCAACACGCTGCCGCTGCATATCGAGCTGCTGTATCACGACTACAACGCGGCCGGCTCCTTCGCCGCCGCATCCATTCTCGCCTGCCTCGCCATCGTGACGCTCGTCGTCAAGGTGGCGCTGGAGCGGCAGGGCGCAGGGCGCGTTCAGCGCCCCGCAGCGCTTGCCGGCGCCGACAGCATCATTCCGGAGGTCAAGCCTTGAAGATCCGCCTCGACAATGTGGTCAAGGAGTTCGAGACGTTTCGTGCCGTGCACGGCGTCTCGCTCGATATCGGTAGCGGCGAGCTGGTAGCGCTGCTCGGCCCGTCCGGCTCCGGCAAGACGACGATCCTGCGCATGGTCGCCGGCCTCGAATATGCCGATGCCGGTGCGATCTATTTCGGCGACGAGAACGCGACGGATATTCCGGTGCGCGATCGCGGCGTCGGCTTCGTCTTCCAGCATTACGCGCTGTTCCCGCACATGACGGTGGGCGAGAACATCGCCTTCGGCATGAAGGTCTCCAAGGTGAAGCGCTCGCCTCAGGCGATTGCCGAGCGGGTCAAGGAACTGCTCGACCTCGTGCAACTGAGCGGTCTCAAGGATCGTTTCCCCGCCCAGATTTCCGGCGGCCAGCGCCAGCGCGTGGCACTTGCCCGCGCACTTGCCGTCGATCCGCGTGTGTTGCTGCTCGACGAGCCTTTTGGCGCGCTCGACGCCAATGTGCGTCGCGACCTGCGCCGCTGGCTTCGAAAAATCCATGACGAGCTCGGCATCACCACGCTTTTCGTGACGCACGACCAGGAGGAGGCGCTCGACCTCGCTGATCGTGTCGTCATTCTCAACAAGGGCAAGATCGTGCAGGAAGGCACGCCGGAAGCGGTCTGCCGCAACCCTGCCGATGCCTTCGTGATGAATTTTCTCGGTGACGCCAACAAGCTCGATGCCGATATCCGCGGTGGCAAGGCCTATGTCGATGCAGTCGCCTTCGACGCCGAGGGCGTGGCCGATGGCAGCGGGCAGATCCTCTTCCGCCCAGCGGATGTCAGCTGGCGCGAGCACGGCCACGGCATTGCCGCGCGTATCCTGCGCGTCATCGACCGGCCGGATTCGCGCCGCGTGCTGGCTATGACCGGCAGCGGCCAGGCCGTCGAGTTCGATACGGTGCCGGAATTCCCGCACCGCAAGGGCGAGGAAGGCTTCATCGACATTCGCCGGCCGCGTGTCTACGCGGCGGCTTGACGGCATAGTCGAGAGCACCCCCCTCGTCCGGCCTGCGGGCCACCTTCTCCCCGCTGGGGAGAAGGGGATAAGCCGCAAGGTCTCTATTCCCCTCTCCCCAGCGGGGAGAGGTCCGCCGAGCGAAGCGGAGGCGGTGTGAGGGAGGCTCCGCCCGTTGCGCGTGCCGCTGTCAGCTCTTCGGTGTCGCCAGCGCGGCGTTGATCAAGGCCTTGGCGTCCTCGCTGTCCCAGGCGGCGGGGCCGTTCATGGCGGAGATCAGGCAGCCCTTGTCGTCCATCAGCAGGGTGACGGGCAAACCGAAGGCGAGGCCTTCCTTCTTCAGCGTGTTGAAGACGCCCATCGACGCATCGCGATAGTAGCCGAGGTCGTTGACGCCCGTTTCGGTGAGGAAGGCTTTCGGCTTCTCGTCGTCACCGGTGTCGATATTGATCGCCACGACCTCGAATTTATCGCTGCCGAGCTCCTTTTCGAGCGCGTTGAGTGCCGGCATTTCCTCGCGGCAGGGTCCGCACCAGGTGGCCCAGAGATTGACGAGCAGGGTCTTGCCGGCGAAGTCGGCGATCGTTTTCTTCTTGCCGTCCGGTCCGTCAAAGACGAGGTCGGGCAGCGGACGATGTTCATCGACGGTGCGCATGGCGGCGACCTGGCCCTTCGAGAAGGGCGTGATGGCTGCTGCTTTTTCGGCAGCGGCGGCGCAGGCGGCGGGATCGGCCGAGGCCACCGCGCCATTGCCAGACAGGCTTTCCTTCACGTATATCGCTGCACCACCGGCGAGAAGTCCGGCCAGTCCCGCGATGGCGATCAGCTTCGTGGCGGGCAGGCCGAGTTTCTTCTTCACTGTCATTTCTTTCTCCAGGATAGGCATCCCATGGCTGACGGCAATTCCGAGACGAAATCCTCGAACCAGATGTGGGGCGGCCGGTTCGCCTCGGGACCGGATGCGATCATGGAGGAGATAAATGCCTCCATCGGCTTCGACAAGAAGCTTTACGCCCAGGACATCCGCGGCTCAAAGGCGCATGCCGAAATGCTCGCCCATCAGGGCATTATTTCGGCGGACGATAAGGAAAAGATCGTTCACGGTCTCGACACGATCCTGTCAGAGATCGAAAGCGGCCAGTTCGAGTTCTCGCGCCGTCTCGAAGACATCCATATGAACGTCGAGGCGCGCCTCGCGACGCTGATCGGCCCGGCCGCCGGCCGCCTGCACACCGCCCGTTCGCGCAACGACCAGGTGGCGCTCGATTTCCGCCTCTGGGTGAAGGAAGAGCTGCAGAAGACGGAAAAGGCGCTGACCGGCCTGATCGCCGCCTTCCTTGATCGCGCGGAAGAGCATGCCGACACCGTCATGCCAGGCTTTACCCATCTCCAGACGGCGCAGCCGGTGACCTTCGGGCACCATTGCATGGCCTATGTGGAAATGTTCGGCCGCGACCGCCAGCGCGTGCGCCACGCCATCGAACATCTCGACGAGAGCCCGATCGGCGCCGCAGCACTCGCTGGAACCGGCTATGCCATCGACCGGCACATGACGGCCAAGGCGCTCGGTTTCCGCGAGCCGACGCGCAACTCGATCGACACCGTGTCGGACCGCGATTTTGCGCTGGAATTCCTGTCGATCGCCGCGATCGCCGCGGTGCATCTGTCGCGCCTTGCGGAAGAGATCGTCATCTGGTCGACGCCGCAGTTCGGTTTCATCCGCCTGTCGGATGCCTTCTCCACCGGTTCCTCGATCATGCCGCAGAAGAAGAACCCCGACGCCGCCGAGCTGGTGCGTGCCAAGACCGGCCGCATCAACGGCTCGCTGATCGCGCTGCTCACCGTCATGAAGGGCCTGCCGCTTGCCTATTCCAAGGACATGCAGGAAGACAAGGAACAGGTCTTTGACGCGGCCGAAAGCATCGAACTGGCGATTGCCGCGATGACCGGCATGGTGCGCGACATGACGATCCGCACGGACAAGATGAAGGCGGCGGCTGGCTCCGGCTATTCCACCGCCACCGACCTTGCCGACTGGCTGGTGCGCGAGGCGGGGCTTCCCTTCCGCGACGCTCACCATGTGACGGGCCGCGCCGTGGCGCTTGCGGAGAGCAACGGCTGCGACCTCGCCGAATTGTCGCTGGAGGACCTGCAGGCGATCCACGCCTCGATCACCGCTGATATCTTCAACGTGCTGACGGTCGAGGCCTCGGTCGCCAGCCGGAAGAGCTATGGCGGCACCGCACCTTCCGAAGTCAGGAAGCAGATCGCCTGGTGGCGGCAGCGGAACTGATCAGGTTGCTTGCAGGACTCATCAGCAGATTAAGGGTGCACAAGGGCGGGCGAATTCGCTAAGGATGATGCCCACCCGACCACCCGAGTTTCCAGGGAACGCTTCATGACACGCATCGATATCGGCAGGCTGGCTCTTGTGCTCTGCCTTTCCGCGGCGGTTCTCACTGCCTGCGGCCGCAAGGGCGATCTCGACCTGCCGGGCGGCGCAAAACCGGTCGTGAAGACCATCGACGGCAAGAAGGTCGAGCAGGTCGAAGACAAGCCCTTCATTCTCGACCCTCTTCTCTGACGGAAAACAACTCGTGAACCATTTCGAGCATCGCGACGGCATCCTCTACGCAGAGGACGTGCCTGTTCCGGACATCGCCAAGGCGGTCGGCACACCGTTCTACGTCTATTCGACAGCCACGCTGGAACGCCACTACAAGGTCTTCTCCAAGGCCTTCGATGGTGTCGACGCCATGGTGTGCTATGCCATGAAGGCGAATTCCAATCAGGCGGTGCTGAAGACGCTCGCCCGGCTTGGCGCCGGCATCGATGTGGTCTCGGAAGGCGAGCTGCGCCGCGCCCTTGCCGCCGGCGTTCCGGCGTCCCGCATCATGTTCTCCGGCGTCGGTAAGACGCCGCGCGAGATGGATCTCGGGCTTGAGGCCGGCATCTACTGTTTCAACGTCGAATCCGAGCCGGAACTGGAAGTGCTGAATGCCCGCGCCGTGAAGGCCGGCAAGGTCGCGCATGTCTCCTTCCGCATCAACCCGGATGTCGACGCACGCACCCATGCCAAGATCTCGACCGGCAAGAAGGAAAACAAGTTCGGCATTTCGTGGGAGCGCGCACGCACCGTCTATGCCCGCGCCGCGACCCTGCCCGGCATCCAGGTGACCGGCATCGACATGCATATCGGCAGCCAGATCACCGAGCTGCAGCCCTTTGAAGATGCCTTCAAGCTGTTGCGCGAACTCGTCGATACGCTGCGCGCCGACGGCCATACGATCGATCATGTGGATGTTGGCGGTGGCCTCGGCATTCCCTACAAGACGGACAATGCGCCGCCGCCGCTGCCGGATGCCTATGCCGAGATCGTCAAGAACCAGCTCAAGGGCCTCAACTGCAAGATCGTCACCGAGCCCGGTCGCCTGATCGTCGGCAATGCCGGCATCCTCGTCACCGAGGTGATCTATGTGAAGGACGGCGGCGAGAAGACCTTTGTGATCGTCGATGCGGCGATGAACGATCTCATCCGCCCGACGCTTTACGAGGCCTGGCACGAAGTCCAGCCGGTCGTCATCTCTGCGGCAAACGCCCCGCGCATCCGGGCGGATGTCGTCGGCCCCGTCTGCGAGACCGGTGACTACCTGGCGCAGGACCGCGAAATGGCGCAGCCGAAGCCGGGTGATCTCATCGCCGTCGGTTCGGCGGGTGCTTACGGCGCGGTGCAGGCCGGCACCTATAACAGCCGCCTGCTGATCCCCGAAGTTCTGGTCAACGGCGCGGACTTCCACGTCATCCGGCCACGACCGTCCTATGACGAGCTGATCGGGCTCGACTCGCTGCCAAGCTGGCTCTCCTGAGCCCCGCAAAAGCGTGGATGCCGTTCGCGCGTGCGATCACGATTTTGCGCGTGCCCTCGTCTTCGCCACAAAGCATGTTATCTTTTAGCTTCGATACCCTGCATCGGAGAGCGGTACCTGATGGCGATTGACACGGAAAGGCAACGCGAGGCGACGGCGGCCGGCAATCCGGTGGCCCGCAAACTCGCAGCCAAGCGCCTTGTCGCCCAGGTCATCCTCTATCTGGAGGCGCTTGCGCCGCGTGTGCTGCCGATCGTGCTGCTGGTTGCCGGGTTCCTGGCACTGACCTGGTTCGGCTATTTCCGCCATGTGCCGTTCTGGCTGCATGTTGCGACGCTTGCCGGCTTCGCGCTCGGCCTTGTCGGGTTGCTTTCCCGCTTGCGTGGCATCGACTGGCCCTCCATCGACAATGCCTATCGCATGCTGGAGGCGCGCAATGCGCTGGCGCACCAGGCTATCCGTGTGCAGGACGACAGGCCGGCGGGCGGCGATGCCTTTGCCGACGCGCTGTGGCGCGAGCACCAGGCCCGCATGGCGCGTTTGATCGGCACGCTGCGCACCGGTGGGCCGGAGCCGGATATCGCCCGCCATGACCGTCATGCGCTGCGCGCCATACCGGTGCTTCTCGTCGTCGTTGCCTTTGCCTTCTCCTATTCCAACCGTGGCGGCCTGCTGACCGACGTCGTGTCGTTCCGCGCGCCGGCCGAAACGGCGCCGGACGTGCGTATCGATGCCTGGGTCACGCCGCCGGCGCACACATCGCGCGCACCCGTCTTCCTCACGGGAACGGGACAGGCGCAATCGAGCGAGGCCGCGAAGGGCGATATCCGCATTCCGCAGTTCAGCGAACTGACCGTGCGCGTCACCGGCGGCAGCGGCGACGAGCCGGTGAGCTATCAGGTTGCGGGCGAGACTGCCGCCATCGCCATTCGTCCCGAGGAGGAAAAACCGAAGGACGAGAAGGTCGAGGCTGCGAAGACGGAGGCGGTGGCCAAGGTGCCGGTCGCGGCCGTCAACGGCGCCAGGACCATGCACTACAAGATCCTGAAGGACGGTACGCTTTCGGTCGATGGCCGGACCTGGGCCTTCTCCGTCATTCCGGACCGCGTTCCTGAAATCGCCTTCGACGGTATCCCGAAGAAGACCGTGGCTTCCGCGCTGGAGATCAGCTTCATCGCCAAGGACGATTACGGGCTCCAGGAGGCTCGTGCCGAAATCGTGCCGGTCGAGGAGCAGAAGGACGCGCGTCCGCTTTATCCGCTGCCGGAGTACCGGCTGGACCTGCCGCGCCGCAGCGCGCACGATGCCAAGGGCACGACGAGCCGCAACCTCTCCGAACACCCGCTCTCCGGCAAGCGTGTGAAGATCACGCTCGTCGCCAAGGATGCGGCAGGGCAGGAGGGGCGTAGCCAGCCAGTGGAGATGGTGCTGCCGGCGAAGAATTTCTTCGAGCCGCTCGCGTCTGCCGTCGCCGAGCAACGGCAGGTCTTTGCGCTGGATGCCAACAAACTGCCTTACGCGATCGCGCTCAACGAGGCGCTGACGATCCGGCCGGAAGAGACGATCCCGAATCTCACGCATTACCTGCTGCTGCAATCGGCCGCCGCGCGCATGAAGCTCGCCCGCACCGACGACCAGATGCGCGAGACCGCCGACTATCTCTGGGAAATCGCGCTCGGCATCGAGGACGGCAACCTGTCGCTCGCCGATCGCCGCCTGCGCGAGGCGCAGAAGGCGCTCTCCGAGGCGCTGGAGCGCAATGCCTCCGACGCGGAGATCGCCGAACTGATGAAGGAACTGCGCGAGGCGATGCAGGCGTATATGCAGGAACTCGCCCGCCAGGCGGCCAAGAACGGCCAGATGCAGCAGAATGCGCAGCAGCAGGGCCAAATCCTGCGTCAGCAGGATTTGCAGCGCATGATGGACCAGATCGAGAATCTGGCGCGCTCCGGCGCGCGTGATCAGGCCCAGCAGATGCTCTCCGAACTCCAGCGCATGATGAACAACCTGCAGGCCGGCCGCCCGCAGCAGGGGCAGCAGGGCCAGCAGAACGACGCCATGCGCCAGCAGATGGATAAGCTCGGCGAGCTGATGCAGAAGCAGCAGCAGCTGATGGAGCAGACCTTCCAGTTCGACCAGGCGCTGCGCGACCGCCAGCAGCGTGGCGATCCGATGCCGGGCGAGGATGGCGAACAACAGCAGCAACAGCAAGGCGACAACGGCGCCGGCCAGCAGCCGACCGACCAGATGACCGCCGAACAGCTGCGCGACGCCTTGAAGAAGCTTCAGGAGCAGCAGGATGCGCTCGGCAAGCAGCTCGGTGAGGTGCAGGACGCGCTGAAGGGCATGGGGCTGGAACCCGGCGAAGGCTTTGGCCAGGCCGGCCGCGAGATGAAGGGCGCCTCGGAAGCGCTTGGGCAAGGCCAGGGCGAATCAGCCGTCGGCAGCCAGGGTCGGGCGCTGGAAGCGCTGCGCCAGGGTGCGCAGAACATGATGAGCCAGATGCAGGCCATGGGGCAGGGCCAGGGGCCGGGTGAGGGCATGCCGCAGGCCGGCCGCAACGGTCGCGACCCGCTCGGCCGTGAGCGCCCGGTCAATGGGCAGGGCCCCGATTTCGGCGGACCGACGAAAATCCCGGAAGAGATCGATATCCAGCGGGCGCGGGAAATCCTCGAAGAAATCCGCCGCCGGCTTGGCACCGGCTCTTCGCCGAGCTTCGAGCGGGATTATCTGGAGCGCCTGCTCGGCATCCGGTGACACAATTCCATGAAAACCGGACGCGATCCGCGTCCGGATTGGTTTCCAGCAGCGATCAGGCGGCGAGCGCCTGTGCTACGGCGCGGCGGATGTCCGGCAGGCTGAAGGGCTTGCTCACCACGTCGACGATCTTGCTCGCAAGGTCGTCCGCGCGCTCGCGCTGCTCGGCATAACCGGTCATCAGCAGGATCTTCAGCGCCGGGTGGGCAGCGGATGCCTTGTGGGCAAGCTCGATGCCGTCCATCACGGGCATGCGGATATCGGAAAGCAGCAGGTCGAAGCCGCCCTCTGTCAGGGCGTCCAGTCCGGCCGCACCATCCGGCGCCTCGACGGTTTCGTGGCCGTCCAGCCGCAGGGCACGCGCCACGAAGATTCGAAGGGAATCTTCGTCTTCAGTGATCAGGATCTTCGCCATCATTTTCCCTTTCGGACCGTCCATCCGGCCTCGTCTATTGACGAAAAGACCAGACTTTCCTTGTCGATCGGTAAACGGCGCGTGGAGGAATCTGCGGTGGACTTTTGCGCGACGCAATTCCGGACGCAAAACTGCTCAGCACTTTTGCTGGAATTGCTCAGTCCGCGTCGCCCGTCACGATGCCGACGAAGGGTAGTTCGCGGAAGGCATAGGCCACGTCCATGCCGTAGCCGACGACGAAATAATCCGGGCATTCGAAGCCGACATAATCGGCCTCCAGATCGGTCTTGCGCTTCTCGCGCTTGTCGAGCAGCACGGCGATGGTGACGTTGCGCGCGCCACGCTCATACATCAGTTCCTTGGCAAAGGTGAGCGTGCGGCCGGATTCGAGAATATCGTCGATCAGCAGGATATCGCGACCATGCACGTCGCTATCGATGTCCTTGATGACCTTCACGCCCTGCGACACGGTGCCCGTGCCATAGCTCGACAGCGTGATGAATTCGACTTCCGGTGCGAGGCCTACGGCATGCAGTGCACGCGTCAGGTCGGCGGCGAAGATGAACGATCCCTTGAGGACGGCGATGACGAGGAGGTCCTTCGTCGGGCCGCTTGCGATCTGGGCTGCCAACTCTTCATTGCGCTTGGCGATCTGCCCGGCATCATAGAGCGTTTCGATCTTCTTTCCGCGAACAATATGCATTGTGAGGCGGCTCCTTGGTAACATCAAGGCAATTCCAGCAAAGCGCGAAACGGTTTTGCGCCGGGAATTGCGGAGAAACAAAGCAGCCGATTAGCACAGTCAGTTGGCCGGTGCACCCTCGCCGGCCAGGGAAACCGAGACTTTCGGCACTTTTCCGCCGCCATGCGGAATGCGCAGTGCGAAGTGTTCGCTGCCACCGGCCGCAATTGATTCTCTATCGAGGGCGACGCGCCGAGACGTGCCGGCCGTGTCGAAGGCGATGTCCAGCGGCGGGATGGACTGCGTGCCGCTGCTGACATTGTCGATCCGGCCATAAACGGAAAGCACCTTCATGCCGTTCTGGTCCTCCACTGTCGCCACAACGTCGGTGACACGAAGGGGCGTCGTTGGCTCGGCTGTTGGCAGGGCTGCCTTCAGCGCGGAGAGGCCGCCGGCATAGGCGAAGACAAAGATGACGCTTGCCGTGACGAGGCCGGCGAAGGCGCGGCCGGAGAGAAGCTGCAAGCCGGCCTCGCAGAGCCGCGCGCTTGCCGCTGCGGTGCGAACGAAGAGATGTTTTGACGCGGCGCGGGACGGTGTCGGACGAACCGTGCGATGATTGTCGTTGGAGGTTCGCGCGCTGCCGCTACGGATGACGACGAAATCGGCATCGACCACTTCCAGGCGGGCGACGGGACGTTGGCCGTGCTTCTGGGCGGGTGCCTTGGGTTCCGGCGGCAGGAGGTCAATGCGGCCCTGTGCCGGTTTTTTCGCTCTGAAGGCGTTCATCGTGAACTCCTCGCTTGGCCGGTTTCCGCGCAAAATCATCCGCGAAAAGTCGGGCATTGAATGAAATCCTTACGAAACGTAAACCATACTGGTTAATGCTTCGGAAACCCGACCGTGAAAGAGCCGCTTTCCTATGCGACCTCCGCTAAGGTGCCGCTGACGCGGGCAAGGATGACCGTTTTTAGAACCGGATTGGCCATTGATTCATTTCGAGAATGTCGGACTGCGCTACGGAATGGGGCCGGAGATTCTCCGCGACCTGACTTTCGATATTCCGCACCGCTCCTTCCAGTTCCTGACGGGACCATCCGGTGCCGGCAAGACGACGCTGCTGCGCCTGCTGTTCCTGTCGTTGCAGCCGACGCGCGGCATCATCCGCACCTTCGACCGGGAAATCTCGACCATCCCGCGCGACGAGCTGCCGATGCTGCGCCGGCGCATCGGAATCGTCTTCCAGGATTTTCGCCTGCTCGACCACCTGACCACCTATGAGAACGTCGCGCTGCCGCTCCGGGTGCGCGGCAAGGACGAATCGAGCTATCGCGCCGATGTGCTCGAGCTTCTGAAATGGGTCGGCCTCGGCGAGCGAATCAACGTGCTGCCGGCGGTGCTGTCCGGCGGGGAAAAGCAGCGTGCGGCAATCGCGCGTGCCCTCATCGACCGGCCGGAACTGCTGCTCGCCGACGAGCCGACCGGCAATGTCGATCCGCCGATGGCGCGTCGCCTGCTCAGCCTCTTCCTGGAACTGAACCGGCTCGGCACGGCCGTCGTGATCGCCACGCATGATCTGTCACTGATGGATCAAGTGGACCAGGCGCGGCGCATGATCCTCTCGCAGGGACGGCTCGACATCTATGACTGATACCCCCCGCGAAACCGCCGAGGATGCGCAGCCGGCCCGCCGGCTGGAAATGCGCGTGCGCCCGACGGCCCCCATCGTGCCGCCTTCGAATGTCTCCGGCAATGCGCTGATGCTGGTCATCGCCATCATGGCCTTCCTCGCCTGCCTTACCTTCGGCGCGGTCAACATGGTGCGCGCGACGGCATCGAGCTGGCAGAGCCAGATTTCCCGCGAGATCACCATCCAGATCAAGCCGGACGATGCGCTCGACATGGAGCAGGCGCTGAAGGATGCACGCGATCTGGCGCTCACCTTCTCCGGTACCCGTGACGGCACCATCGTCGACAAGGCGGCGACTGCCCGCCTGTTGGAGCCGTGGCTCGGCGAGGGGCTGAACCTCGACGAACTGCCGGTGCCGCGCCTCGTCATCGTCACCATCGACGAGCAGAGCCCGCCGGATTTCGCGGCCATGCGCACGGCGCTGGCGCAAAAGATCCCAACGGCCTTCCTCGATGACCACCGCACCTGGGTGGACCGCCTCGTCGCCATGGCACGCACCACCGCCTTCATCGGCACGGGCGTGCTGGTGCTCGTCTTCTCCGCCATGGTGCTGACGGTGGTCTTTGCGACGCGCGGTGCGCTGTCCGGCAACCGGCACATTGTCGAGGTGCTGCATTTCGTCGGCGCCGAGGCAAGTTTCGTCGCTTCCGAATTCCAGAAGCATTTTTTGAAGATCAGCCTCAAGGGCTCGTTTGCCGGCGGTTTTCTGGCGGCGCTGTTTTTCGCGATTGCCGGTTTCTGGCAGGGACGTTCGATCGCAACCCCGCAGAGCGACCAGGCGACGGCGCTCTTCGGCACGTTTTCCATGGGGCTCACCGGCTATCTCGGCATTGCCGGGACGATCGTCGTCATTGCCCTGCTGACGACGCTGACGGCCCGCTTCACGGTGATGCGGACCATCCACGAAATCGACCTCATCCGCTCCGACCCGTCACGAACGGACCAGCTGCCGGACACATGACGCGGGAAAAATGATGCAAGACGGGCGGACCATCGCCGCGAAACGGACTAGCCGTTGCCGCAATCGGATTCTATGGACGGAATCATGAACGCGCTGGAACGGGCAAAACCGGATCTGCCTCAGGGCGTCCGGCCGGAAGGAGAGGGGCGGCGCCGACGCAAAGGCCCCGTCCGGCTCGCCGTGCGCGTCGTTCTGGCCCTCATCCTGATTGCGGCCATAGCAGGGGCCGGCGGTTTCCTCTATTTCGCCGAAACCGTGGCCTCGATGGAGGCGCCGCAGGATCCGAAGGCCGATGCGATCGTCGTTCTGACCGGCGGCTACCAGCGCATCGACAGCGCGATCGGCCTGCTCAAGCAGGGTGCCGGCCAGCGGCTGCTGATTTCCGGCGTGAACCCCACGACGAGCGGCACGCAGATCCGCAAGCTCACGCAGAGTTCGTCGGCGCTCTTCGAATGCTGCGTCGACATGGGCTATGAGGCGGTGGATACGATCGGCAATGCCAACGAAACGGCGCGCTGGATCAGCGATCACCAATTCCGCCGGGTGCTCGTCGTCACCAACAATTACCACATGCCACGTAGTCTGCTGGAACTGCGGGTCAGCGACCCGCAGACGGAATTCATCGCCTATCCGGTCGTCAATTCGGACCTCAGGAACGGCAACTGGCTGCGCCAGCCCGGCGTGATGAAGGCGATGCTGTCGGAATATCTCAAGTACAGCCTGGCGCGTATCCGGGCGGTGATCGGTGCGCGAAGCTGGTCGGGTCTTCGTGGTGATATGTCGGGCCTGTCCGGCAGCTGAGATCGCTGCGACGGGAGTTTCCCCGCCCCGGATTATCGTGTAGGTCGAGAGCACGTGTTCCGCTCACAGGCTGCCCGATGATCGTTTTCCGTTCCGTGCTTTTCAATGCCGTCTTCTACCTGAACCTCATCGGACAGATGATCATCATGACGCCGGCCTATTTCCTGCTGCCGCGCAAGAAGGCCTATGGCGTCGCGAAGAACTGGGCGAAGAGCAACCACTGGCTCTTCGACAAGATCGTCGGGACAACCTTCGACGTCGAGGGCCTGGAGAATGTCCCGCAAGGCAGCTACATCGTCGCGCCGAAACACCAGTCTTTCTGGGACGCCTATGCATTGCTGCCGTGGTTCGACGACCCGCTCTATATTCTGAAGCGCGAACTGACCTGGATCCCGCTGTTCGGCTGGTATCTGAAGAAGCAGCGCATGGTGCCGGTCAACCGCAACGCGCGCGGCAAGGTGATGGCGGCTGTCATGGAGCAAACCAAGGTGGAGATGAAGGCTGGCCGCCAGCTCATCATCTATCCGGAAGGCACCCGCCGTCCGCCGGGCGCGCCGCCGGAATACAAATACGGCATCGCCCGCCTTTACCGCGATCTGCAAGTCCCGGTCGTGCCCGTCGTCATGCATCCGGGGCTGTTCTGGCCCCGGCGCAAGTTCATTCGCTATCCCGGCCATTTCAAGGTGCGTATCCTGCCGCCGATCGAACCCGGCATGGATCCGGATGCCTTCCTCGCCCATCTCATTGAGGTGATGGAAACGGCAAGCGACCAGCTGTTGATCGAAACCGTCGCGGGGAATCCGAAGCTGCCTCTGCCGCCGACCGCCGTGCAGCGGCTGGCGGAGCTGAAGGCGCATGCCGCCTGATCAGGCCGGCGAAGCGATGTAGAGGTTTTCCGCGGCGCGACCGACATCTTCCAGCCAATGGTCGCGGATGCCCATCTCGCGCAGGTGGATGAGCGTGTTGCGCACATAATCCATGTTGTGACCGGATTTCCCGATCGAGGCGCTGACGGTGCGCGCCGCTTCCTCGATCGTCAGCGAGCCGGCAAATTGCTGGTGCGCACGGTCGCAGATATAGACGAGCGTCGTGATGCGGCGTCCGTCGCCGAGCGTCGCGGAAAGCGTGCGCTCCTTGTAGACATGGGTCACCAGTTCCCGCTCGCGCAGGTAGTCGACCACGGCTTCATACTTTTCCGGCGCGATGCGGAAGGCGACGCCGCGGCAGGAACCGCCGCGGTCCAGCCCGAGCACAAGGCCCGGCCTCTCCTCCGTGCCGCGATGCACCCAGGAACGCACGCAGAGTGAGCGGCGGAAGCCGAAGAGGTGTGCCGGCTGCCGTTCCTCGAACTCGAAGCCCGGATTCCACATCAGCGATCCGTAGCCAAAAACCCAGAATTCGTTCATATCCACCGTCACTTGGACCATTTCCAGAGCACTTCCGCGTTTCTCCGAACCGAGAAAGCGCTCTATCCCTTGTTTGTCGTAGCCGCGAACGCAAAACCGCTTCGCACTTTTGCTGCACATACTCTAAAAGCCGCCGCAATTGCCGGCTTTGACGCCGTATCGGCAAATTCTGTCCGTCACCATTGGAGAACAACATGGCATCGTCAAGCCACGCCGAGACATCGGGCGTCACGCGCAAACTCGTCCGGCTCGCCATTGCCGTCGTTCTCTTCATCGCGCTCTATACGGGTGCATGGTTCTATGCCGCAAGCTGGTTGAAGGACACACTCAACCAGCAGCTTGCCGCATCCGCGCAGGGCATGCATTCCGTTTCCTGCAGCAACCTTTCCGTCCGCGGCTTTCCGTTCCGCATCGGCCTCTTCTGCGATTCGGTCGGTGTCGATGATCGTCCCTCCGGGCTGTCGGCGACCTTCGGAGCGATTCGCTCTGCCGCGCAGGTCTACCGGCCGGGTCATGGCGTCATCGAGATTGATGGGCCGGCGCAGGTGCGCGTCACGCCGGATCTCGTCTTCGACGTCGACTGGGATCGGATGCGCGCCAGCGCCGCCGCCTGGACGAACGGCCTCGACCGGGCGTCGATCGCCTATGACGGGCTGAAGGGCCGGCTCAATGTGCCGTCGGAAGCTGTCTCGATCGGCATTGCCGCGACGCATGGCGAAAAACATATCCGCCAGTCGGGCGAAGCGCTCGACATTGCCGCGTCGTTCGATGCGCTGTCGCTCGATCTCGGCGATCGGGTGCTGCCACCGCTCGATGTCACCGCCGACCTGACGATTGCGGATGCGGCCAAATGGGTTTCGGCCGAGGGGCCGCCGGCCGACGTGCCGCTCGGGGCAAGCGTGGAGCTGCGCCGTCTGTCGCTCGATCTCGGCGACGGCAAGGTCGCGACGCTGTCCGGCCCGCTCAAGGTGGGGGATGACGGCTATGTGTCCGGAACGCTCGACCTCGACATTGCCGGCATCACGGTCTGGCGCGATCGCATTTCCGAGGCCTTTCCGGAAATCGCGGAGACGGCGGCGCAGGTTGCGCAGGTCATCCAGGGCTTGTCGACGGGCGGGGATCGTGCCGTGGTGAAGCTGAACGTTCAGGACGGAACCGTCTATCTCGGCCTCTTCCCGATCGCCTTCATCCCGCCGTTCTAAGCCTGATCTTTCTTGTCGGCGGAGGGGCGGCCGAAGTTCGGCGCTGCGGTATCCTGGCCGGCATCGATGATCGAGCGGCGGATGGCGCGGGTGCGGGTGAAGAGGTCGAACAGCTTTTCACCATCACCCCAGCGGATGGCGCGCTGGAGATAGGCGAGGTCTTCGGAAAAGCGCGCCAGCATTTCCAGGATGGCATCCTTGTTGTGCAGGCAGACGTCGCGCCACATGGTCGGATCCGAGGCGGCAAGGCGCGTGAAATCGCGGAAACCCGAGGCGGAGTACTTGATCACTTCCGATTCCGTCACCGTCTCCAGGTCATCTGCCGTGCCGACGATGTTGTAGGCGATGATGTGCGGCAGGTGGGAGACGATGGCGAGCACCTTGTCGTGGTGCTCCGTACCCATCTCGTCGACCTTCGAGCCGAGCGCCTCCCAGAAGGCGGCGAGCTTGCGCTTGGCTTCCTTGTCGGTGCCGTGCACCGGGGTGAGGATGCACCAGCGGCCCTGGAAGAGTTCGGCGAAACCGGCATCCGGGCCGGAATGCTCCGTTCCCGCCAGCGGGTGGCCGGGGATGAAATGCACGTTTTTCGGCATATGCGGCAGCATCTGTGCCACGACCGATGCCTTGGTCGAGCCGACGTCGGTGACGATGGCGCCGGGCTTGAGGTGCGGCGCGATCTCCTCCGCCACCTTGCCCGAGGCGCCGACGGGCACCGAGACGATGACGAGGTCTGCCCCTTCGACGGCCGCGCCGCCATCGTGCACATAGTCCGTGCCGAGATCCAGTTCGCGGGCGCGGTCGAGCGTCTCCTGGCTGCGGCTGGAAATGGTGACGTTTTTGGCGAGGCCTTTTGCCTTGACCGCACGGGCGATGGAGGAGCCGATGAGGCCGATACCGATCAGCGCGATCTTGTCGAAATGTCCGTCCGTCATGCCCGTCGCCCTTCTTTGCCGCTGGGCTTCGCTCTAGCGGGCGGCTTGGCGTTTGTCGAGGGGATCAGCGCGGCGCGCGCTCGCGGGTCGTCGGCACGCCCTGTGGGGCCAGCACCGGCACGAAGACGCGCCGCGAGGCACGGGCCGCGACCGGCAGGCCCTGATAGAGCCGCTTCTGCGCTTCCACGATGATGACGCCGGAAAACATCGGCCAGAGCATGCGCCCCAGCCGCTCGAAGGCGCCGCGCAGCTTCTGCACGCTGCGCAGTTTCGAGGGCGGGAAGAACAGGGCTTCCGCGCTGGCACCGGGCGTGAAATTGGTCTCGCGCAGCAGCGCGGTCAGCTGGCGGCGGGAGTAGGGTCGGCCGGACCCGAAGGGCGTGTGCTCCATGCGCGCCCACACGCCGCGCCGGTTCGGCACGACGATGACGAGGCGGCCGCCCGGCGCCAATACGCGCCACAGTTCCTTCATCGTCTCGCGCGGATTTTCGGCAAATTCCAGCGAGTGCACCATCAGCACGCGATCGACGGCGGCGTCCGGCAGCGGCAGTTCCTCGTCGAAGACCAGCGCCGTCGAGGACAGCTCGCTCGGCGGCCAGTTCACGGCGCCCTGGCCGGCCGGCATGAAGGCGAAGGTGCGCTCGGTGTCTGCGCGAAACCGCTCGAGATAGGGCACGGCATAACCGAGCCCGACCAGCCGCTCATCCGGCAGGCGCGCCCAAAGCGAGGTGAGCGCCATGGCGATCGAATGATCGGCGAGGCGGCCAAGCGGGGAGTGGTAGAATTCGCGGAGGTCGACGATATCGGCATGCATGGCCTGAATGTGAGCGATGCGCCGATGGACTTCAAGGCCGATTGCCTTACATTCCCGCCGACCGCCCGACCGATGTGACGAGGAGCCTGCCATGACCCCGCTGGAAATCGACCTTTTTGCCTGCCGCAGCGACAATTTCGGCGTGCTGCTGCACGATCCCGTGACGGGTGCCACCGCGAGTATAGATGCGCCGGAGGAAGGGCCGATCCTCGATGCACTCGCCCGCAGGGGCTGGACGCTCAGCCACATTTTCACGACGCATCACCACAACGACCATATCGAAGCGAATCTCGCGCTAAAGGCGCGTTTTGGCGCCACGATCATCGGGCCGGCGCGCGAGGCGCCGCGTATTCCTGGCATCGACCGGAAAGTGGATGGCGGCGACAGCTTTGAATTCGCCGGGCGCCGTGTCGAGGTCATCCTGACGCCTGGCCATACGTTGGGGCATATCTGCTTTCACCTGCCCGACGACAAATTGCTGTTTGCCGCCGATACGCTTTTTGCGCTCGGCTGCGGCCGGCTGTTCGAGGGTACGCCGGCGCAGATGTGGGAGTCGCTATCGAAACTTGCCGCGCTGCCGGATGAAACCACCGTCTATTTCGGGCACGAATACACGCTCTCGAATGCCCGGTTTGCCAAAACCATCGACCCGGACAATGCGGCGCTTCTGACGCGGGTCGCGGAGATCGAGGCCTTGCGGGTGGCAGAGGCTTTCACGGCGCCCACGACGATCGGGCTGGAGAAAGCGACGAACCCGTTCCTGCGCGCTGCCGATCCGGCCATCCGCCACCATCTCGGCATGGAAAAGGCGAGCGATGCGGAGGTTTTTACCGAGATCCGCGCACGCAAGGACAGGTTCTGATGACGCCGGCGGAGATCATCGCGACACTCGGCATGGAGCGCCATCCGGAGGGTGGCTGGTACGTGCAGACATTCCGGGATGTCGATGGCGGGGAGCGCGGGCATTCGACGGCGATCTACTATCTCTTGGAGAAGGGCGAGCGCTCGCACTGGCACCGGGTGCGGGATGCCGTCGAGATCTGGCACCACTATGCCGGCGGGCCGCTGGCGTTGTCGCTGAGCGACGGCAAGAGGTCGGCGGACGTGCAGGTGCTGGGACCGCATCTTGCCGCGGGCGAGCGCCCGCAGCTGATCGTGCCGGCCAACTGGTGGCAATCGGCCGAGCCGCTTGGCGATTGGACATTGGTCGGCTGCACGGTCTCGCCCGGCTTCGTCTTCTCGTCCTTCGAGATGGCACCGCCCGGCTGGGCGCCGGGCGTCTAGCTCAGGCGGTCGCGGCACGCCGGCGCAGGATCATGTCCTTGGCGGCGAGCACCGCGCCGCCGGTGACCAGCAGGCAGGCAAGGCCGATGCGCCAGGACGGCTCGGCAAAGCCGCTGAGGATCAGCACCAGTGTCGAAAGCAGCGGTGCGGCATAGCTTGCGGCGCCAAGAATCTGGATGTCGCCGTTCTTCACACCGAAATCCCAGGCATAGAAGGCAGCACCGACCGGCAGCAGGCCAAGGCCGGCGACGGCGAGCCATTCGAAATTCGTCTGCGGCCAGACGGTAGTCTCCAGCATCAGGTGGCAGAGCAGCGAGAGGATCGCGGTGGCGAGGCAGAAGCCCGTTACCACGTCGGTCGAGACCGCCTCGAAGCGGCGTGTAAGCAGTGAGTAGCCCGACCAGGTAAAGGCGCAGAGGAAGGCCGCACCATAGCCCACCAGATAGGCTTCGTCGAAGGCAAAGCCGTTGCGGCCGACGATCAGCACTGTGCCGCCGAGGCCGAGGAAGGCGCCGACGACATGGTTCCACTTCAAGGTCTCACCCGGCAGCAGTGCGGAGCCGACGACGATGAGCAACGGCCAGAGATAGGCGATGAGACCCGCCTCGACAGCCGGGGCGTTTCTGAGCGCGGTGAAATAGAGGAAGTGATAGCCGAACAGGCCGAGAATGCCGGTGACCCAGACCTTGGCCGGTTGCCGGAGAAGGCGCATGCGCTCCGGGCGCGCGGCAAGAACGATCAGGCCGGGCAGGCTGCCGATCAGGAAGCAGACGGCGGAAAGCTGGAAGGGCGGCATCTTGCCGGAGGCCGCGGTGAAGAGCGCGAGCAGCGACCACATCAGGATCGCCGAAAAACCAATCAGGGTTGCGCGCGTCTTCAAGGCTTATCACTCCCGGTCCATCGACCGGGGACATGTCAGCCGCCGAAGCGCGTGGCCGAGACGGTGACAGGTCCGAGCCTGGTCGGAATCTGTACATAGACCGGAGCATATACATTTGCCCCGTCGGCCTTGGCAAACCAGATTTCCATCGTGTTCAGCTTGCGCAGATATTCCACGTCGTCGCGGCCCTTGCGGTAGCCGGACTTCGGCACGAAGCGGATGCCGCAGACGACGGCCTCGCCCTCGAATCCCTTGGTGGAATAGGACTTGGTGCCCTTGGAGGTCAGCTTCAGGTCGAGGCGCGATTCGCCGTCGAAGATCGGCAGCGTCTTCGGGCAGATGCGGCTGCCCTCCGGAATGATCAGGCCGGAGATCGGGTCGAGCACCGCGCGCATGTCGGCGTTGGAGACGGGGACCCAGTTCTTCGGCTTGCGACGCGGCGGCACCATGCTGGCCGTGATGACGTTGCCGTTGCGGAAGGTGACGTCTATGGCGCGGCTGCGCTTGCCGCTCTTGTAATTCACCGAATAGCTGGTTGCGTGCAGCCGGCCGCGGCTGACGATGCCGGAAACCGATGTCGTGCCCTTGGTGCTGGAAAAGATGTCGGCAAGGCCCGCCGATTGCATGCTGCCGGAAATCGTGTAGCGGTCGCCGTTGAAGGCCGAGCGGAAGGTCGCGGTGGCGACCGGCAGGCCGGAGAGGCGGATACTGTAGTCCGTGCGGTGCTCGATTTCGGCCGACGAAAGCGGTGCCGCGCTGACCACAAGGGCAAGCGACATCAAAGCGCCAGCAATCCAACCCCGCCCGTTCATCTGCACTGCTCCCATAGACACGCTCCGCCTAGCCCGTCATTGCGGCGATTCTGCGCCACGGCGCATTCTCGATCTGCTTGCTATTGCCTGCAAATCATGGCTTTTGGCAACTGAATTCAAGGTGAACGGCAGGTTTGGCTTGACGTCGCCGGTGAGTGTGACTATAGAACCGCGACTTCTCAAAAAGGCCAGATGGACTGCGGCCGGTTTCGGTGCCGGAAACGTATTGTCCAGAACCAAGAAAAAATAGGTGTACCATGTCCCGTAGTTGCGAATTGACCGGCAAGGGCGTCCAGTCGGGCAACAATGTGAGCCACGCAAACAACAAGACGAAGCGCAAGTTCCTGCCGAACCTGTGCAATGTCACGCTGATTTCCGACGCCCTCGGCCAGCGTTACCGTCTTCGCGTTTCTGCTGCGGCCCTGCGCTCCGTCGAGCACCGCGGTGGCCTCGATGCCTTCCTGCTGAAGGCCAGCGAGAACGAACTGTCGATGCGCGCTCGTCTGCTGCGCCGCCAGATCGCCAAGAAGACCGCTGCCGCTGCAGTTGCTGCCTGATTTCAGGCGCTAAGCTCAAGCGTTTTCATTGAGGCTTGACCGGTTGCCGGGCAGGCCTCAATGCTGTGCGTTGTGCTTTTACTTCTCCGCAGTTCCGGACGGAAAACCGCCTCACACTTTTCCCGGAATTGCTTCCATCCTCCAGCTGGTGGCATCACCCAGGGTAAAAAAATGCAAGCGAACCGCATTACGTTTTTCTATGTTCTCCTGATGACGGCTGTCGTCGTCGCCTCGAACGTGCTGGTGCAATACCCGCTTTCGGGTACGCTGCTGGGCATCAATCTCGGCGACCTCCTGACCTATGGTGCCTTCACCTATCCGGTCGCCTTCCTCATCACCGACCTCACCAACCGCCAGTTCGGCCCGCGCATCGCGCGCCGCGTCGTTGTCGCCGGTTTCCTGGTCGCTGTGGTCTTCTCCTTTGCCGTCGCCTCGCCGCGCATCGCGATTGCCTCGGGCTCGGCGTTCCTGCTCGGCCAGCTGCTCGACATCTCGGTCTTCAACCAGCTGCGCCGGCAGACCTGGTGGCGCGCGCCGCTGATCGCCTCGCTGTTCGGCTCGGCGCTCGACACGGTGATCTTCTTCTCCTTCGCCTTTGCGCCGGCCTTCGCCGCCTTCGGGCCGAACGATGCCTTCGCGATCGAATGGGCGCCGGTGCTGGGTGTTCTCACCGCGGAAGCCCCGCGCTGGATCTCGTGGGCGCTTGGTGACTTCTCCGTGAAGGTGCTGGTCGGCTTCGTCATGCTGCTGCCCTACGGCGCGCTGATGAGCAAGCTGAAGCCGATGCCGGGTGTCGAAAAGACCGTTTGAGACGGGTGTAAGAGCCGCTTGTAAGGGATAGGGTCATCGCATCACGCATCCCACGTCATCCTCCGGCTTGACCCGAGGATCCACATCCGCGACGTGCTGGTGGATGGTCGGGTCACCATGACGGAGGAGAGGTTTTTTGACCTCCGCCAGAAGCTAAGTCGTCCGCACTCTGCGGGCGGCTTTTATTTTGCCTTCAGCAAGCGGAATTCCAGCATCAGGTTGCGCTGGAGAATCGAGTGGTTGTCGTCGGACACGACGATGATGCGGATATCGTCGTCCGCCACCGCCACGACGTCCAGCCCTTCCATATTGTCGATCTGGTGGCTGAGATTGGCGTCGATCAGCACCTCGCCATCGACCACCGCACCGGGGCGGATCGTCGTGCCGTCGATCCGGCGGATGCGCATGCCGACGCCATCCGACAGCCGGAAGCGGCGTTCCAGCAGCAGGAGGTCGCCGTTCGGCAGGAAGGCGCCGTCGGTGATGTCCCAGGGGTCGTTGCGGGTCACGGCGAAGGTGCCGGCCAGCGGGCCGTCGAGCACAGCGGCGAGCACATTGCCGTCGGCATCGAGGCTGCGCTCCGTGACCGTCACCGGCACGGCGCCGAGCGGGCCGGCCGCCGGCGACATGGCCAGCGTCTCCATGCCGCGATTGCTGCGCAATTCACGCCGGGGGAAGGGGAGCGGCAACTGGCGCGACGGTTTGGCGTCCAGGAAGCCCGGATCCGGATAGACGTCGATGCGGTGAACCGCCTCGAAACTGACGAGCAGCTCGCCCTTGCCGATCGCCAGGCCCTCGGCATCCATCTGGTACTTGACGTTCTCGTCCTGGCCGTCGGCGTTGAACATCGAGCGCGTCTTCAGGTCCGCAAGCCCGCTCAACCGGCCTTCGGCATCGCGTTCGATACGGCCGGTCAGCCAATGCCCGGTATCGAGCACGGCGACGAAGCTTTGATGATCTTCGCGAAAGCGGATCGCCGAGACGGCGCCGAGCAGCGGATTGCTCGACGAATAGCTGATGCCGCCGAGAAATTCGAGCTTGCCGAAGGTGCTGTTGTCAGAGCCCAGCGCGAACTGCGAGACGGCGTGGTTGACGACCGGCAGGTCTATGACCTCGGCCGCCACGGGCCGGGCCAGCGGCAGCGCGAGTACCACGGAGAGAGCGAGAGCCGGGAGGCTCCACACGAAGCCTCCGTGGCGCCGTTGCCGCGCCGGTTCAGCCCGCACGGCGGCGGCCGGCGGGGCGTCGGCTGGTCGCTTCGTCGGCGAAGAGCGAGGCGAGCTGCTCGGTCATGGCGCCGGCCAGTTCGTCCGCATCGACGATGGTGACAGCGCGGCGGTAGTAGCGGGTCACGTCATGGCCGATGCCGATGGCGAGAAGCTCGACCGGCGAGCGCGTCTCGATCTGGTCGATCACGGCGCGCAGGTGCCGCTCCAGATAGTTGCCGGGGTTCACCGACAGCGTCGAATCGTCGACCGGCGCACCGTCCGAGATCATCATCAGGATGCGGCGCTGCTCGGGGCGGGCGAGCAGGCGGTTGTGCGCCCAGATCAGTGCTTCGCCGTCGATGTTTTCCTTGAGCAGGCCTTCGCGCATCATCAGGCCGAGATTGCGCCGCGCGCGGCGCCACGGGGCATCGGCGCTCTTGTAGACGATGTGGCGCAGGTCGTTGAGGCGGCCGGGCGATTGCGGCTTGCCGCTGCCGAGCCATTTTTCACGCGACTGGCCGCCCTTCCACGCCTTGGTGGTGAAGCCGAGGATTTCGACCTTCACGCCGCAGCGCTCCAGCGTGCGTGCCAGAATATCGGCGCAGGTGGCGGCGACCGTGATCGGCCGGCCGCGCATCGAGCCGGAATTGTCGATCAGCAGCGTCACGACCGTGTCGCGGAAGGTCGTGTCCTTCTCGCGCTTGAAGGAGAGCGGCTGCATCGGATCGATGATGATGCGTTGCAGGCGGGCGCTGTCGAGGTAACCCTCTTCGAGGTCGAATTCCCAGGCGCGGTTCTGCTGCGCCATCAGGCGGCGCTGCAGGCGGTTTGCCAGACGACCCACTGCCCCCTGAAGATGGGCGAGCTGCTTGTCGAGGAAGGCGCGCAGCCGGTCGAGTTCCGCTTCGTCGCAGAGCTCTTCGGCAAGAATCATCTCATCGAACTCTTCCGTGAAGACCGTGTAGTCGACCTTCTCGTTGAAATCGGTGAAAGGGTGGTTCGGGCGTCGGACTTCGCCGGGCGTTTCCGTATCGTCGCCGTCATCCTCGACGAGATCGTCGTCGGAGATTTCCGCGCCGTCCATCTCGCCCTCGTCCATCTGTTCGTCGGACGTCTCGTTTTCGTCGGCGGGCGCCGAATCGTCGCCTGCGTCTTCCTGGCTTTCGTTGTCTTCCTGCTCGTCGCTGCGCGGCTGGTTTTCGTCTTCGGGTGTTTCCGAATCGTCCGGCTCGGTCTCGTCGTCACCGTACTGCTCGGCAACGTTCATCGAGGCGAGCATGTTGCGCACGACGCGGGAGAAGGCCTGCTGGTCGTTGATGGCAGCGGAAAGCCCGGCCATGTCCTTGGCGGCCTTGTCCTCGATGAACTCGCGCCAGAGATCGAGCACCTTGCCGGCGGAGGCCGGCGGGACCTGGCCCGTCAGTTTTTCGCGCACGATCAGCGCGACGGCCTCTTCGAGCGGCGCATCGGCCTGTCGGGTGATCGCGCCAAAATTGGCCTTGGCGTATTTCTCCGTCAGCATGACGTTGAGGTTCTGCGCCATGCCCTGCATGCGGTTGGAGCCGATGGCTTCCACGCGCGCCTGCTCGACGGCATCGAAGATCGCCCGCGCATCCGCACCCTGCGGCGACATGGTCGCGTGGATGCGGGCGTCGTGGCAGGCCTTGCGCAAGGCCATGCTGTCGCCGAGGCCGCGGGTGATCGCGACTTCGGTCGGCGAGGGGCGCTTGGTCAGTTCCGGCAGGCGAATGCGCTCGCCGGTCATGCCGGGCCGCTCGTTGGCGAAGGTGACCTCCACCTCCGCATCACCGGAGACGGCGCGCACGCAGCCCGTTACCGCACGGCGGAACGGCTCCATGTCGACCACGCCGCCGGGCCTCGGCTTCGAATTGTCTCCGCGAGCAGCCATGACTTTCCTAACCGACCGTCAGGCCGTCGCCTCAAGCACGATGTTGGCGGCACTTTCCTTCAGCTCGACGCCGAAGGCGCGCTGGTACAGCTCGGCAACCAGCGTGCGTTCCAGTTCGTCGCACTTGTTGAGGAAGGTGACGCGGAAGGCGAAGGCGAGATCGCCGAAGATCTCGGCATTTTCACCCCAGGTGATGACCGTACGCGGGCTCATCACGGTCGAAAGATCGCCGTTGATGAAGGCGGCGCGGGTGAGATCGGCGACGCGCACCATGCGCGAGATCGTGTCGCGGCCGTCCTTGCCAGAGGCGAGACGCTTCACCTTGGCGGCGACGATGCTGACTTCGTGGTCATGCGGCAGGTAGTTCAGCGTGGTGACGATCGACCAGCGGTCCATCTGCGCCTGGTTGATCTGCTGCGTGCCGTGGTAGAGGCCTGTCGTATCGCCGAGGCCGACCGTGTTGGCGGTGGCGAACAGGCGGAAGGCGGGGTGCGGGCGGATGACGCGGCTCTGGTCGAGCAGCGTCAGGCGACCGGCGGATTCCAGCACGCGCTGGATGACGAACATCACGTCCGGGCGGCCGGCGTCATACTCGTCGAAGACGAGCGCGACATTGTGCTGGTAGGCCCAGGGCAGGATGCCGTCCTTGAATTCGGTGACCTGCAGGCCGTCCTTGACGACGATGGCATCCTTGCCGACGAGGTCGATACGGCTGACATGGCTGTCGAGGTTGACGCGCACGCAGGGCCAGTTGAGGCGGGCGGCGACCTGCTCGATATGGGTCGACTTGCCCGTGCCGTGATAGCCGGAGACCATGACGCGTCGGTTATGCGCGAAGCCTGCCAGGATGGCGAGGGTGGTTTCCCGGTCGAACAGGTAGTCCGGGTCGAGGTCGGGCACATAGGCGTCCGCCTTGGAATAGGCGGGGACGCGAAGGTCCGTATCAATGCCGAAAACCTCCCGGACGGATACCGTGGTATCGGGGAGGTTGGAAATATCGAGATCCATCTTGCTCATCACGTCTCCGTGGGCCGCCGCCACCCGAGCGTCTGCCCAATATCCTGTTGTGCGCCGACTATGCTCTTCCGTTTGACCGCATTTATGCGGCACCGGGCGATTCCGCCCGACTGAAAAAATGCTCTAGCAGAAGCCGGCCTGCTTTAACAATTGATATGCTTGGATGACCGCGCGAAAACGCTCCTCCGAGCCTCTATCTCCGCCATTTGCATCGGGGTGATGCTTTTTGACAAGGGCTTTGTAGGCGGTCTTGATGTCCTGGGCCGTCGCGGTAGCGGCAAGACCAAGCGTGTCGTAGGCCTTTGCCTCCAGTGTTTTCAGCTTTCTGGCGCGCGGTTCCATGCGCGGACCACGTCCCTTGCCCTGGTCGACGAAGCCGAAAGGATCGCGGATGCGCTGATTTGCCCCGGCTGTTCCGGAGCGCGCGGTGCCCTGTGCCGGGCCGTTCTTGGACGCCTTGTTGACGCCGATCGTCCAGGTCGGACGGTGGCCGGTGATGGCTTCCTTCTGGTAGCGGGCGATCTCGCCGTCGGAGAGGCCGGAGAAGTAGTTGTAGCCCTTGTTGTATTCCTTGACGTGCTCGAAGCAGAACATGAAATACTGGCCTTCGGCATTGCGGCCGACGGGCGCGCGATGCACGGCGTTATCCTCGCAGCCATCCCACTGACAGGTCGGCGCGGAGCGTTCGGGACGCTCCACGCGCCGCTTCGTGCGAATGCGGTCAAAGTATTTGGAATCGAGTTTCATGGCCCCATTATGGGGTTCCGGACGGCCTGCAACAAGAATTGACAAAGCGGAATGTTGCTGGCTTTGTGGGACCCTTTTTCTGCGTCGCGGCGCATGATTTCACCCTGCCGAGGTTTCCCATGTCCATGAAATCCAGCATCGCCGAAAAACTCGGCGCCGCCTTTTCGCCCGAGCGTCTCGAGGTCATCAACGAGAGCCACCTGCATGCCGGCCACAAGCCGGAATTCGACGGTGAAGGCGAGACGCATATGCGTGTGCGCATCGTGGCATCGGCCTTTGCCGGCATGAGCCGGGTGGCACGCCACCGGGCGATCAACGATCTGGTGAAGGCGGAGTTCGATGCGGGGCTGCATGCGCTGGCCGTCGAGGTGGCAGCACCGGGCGAGCCGACGCGCTGGTGATCAGCCGCGCGGCTGCTCCGGCTCGACGGGGCGGATGCGCAGCTTCGTGATGCGGTTCTTCACCCGCTTCATGACGATGAAGCGCTTGCCGTAGAAGGTGAAGGCCTGGCGCTCTTCGGGGATCGACTTCGATTCGTGGATGACGAGGCCGGCAATGGTGGTCGCTTCCTCGTCCGGCAGCGCCCAGTCGAAGGCGCGGTTGAGGTCGCGGATCGAGACGCTGCCATCGACGACGAGCGAGCCGTCCGCCTCCTGGCGCACGCCCTGCATGTCGAGGTCCTTCTCGTCGGAAATGTCGCCGACGATTTCCTTCAGGATGTCCTGCAACGTGACGAGGCCCTGCACCTCGCCATATTCATCCACCACGGTGGCGAAATGCTCCTTGCGGCGCAGGAAGGCGGCGAGCTGTTCCTTGAGCGTCGTCGTGTCAGGCACGAACCAGGGTTTTTGCGCGACTTCGGTGATGTCGAGGTTTTTCGGCTCGACGCCCGGCACGGTCAGCGCACG
Organism: Sinorhizobium sp. RAC02; assembly: GCF_001713395.1. Taxonomy (NCBI): domain Bacteria; kingdom Pseudomonadati; phylum Pseudomonadota; class Alphaproteobacteria; order Hyphomicrobiales; family Rhizobiaceae; genus Sinorhizobium; species Sinorhizobium sp. RAC02. Next base: position 3,631,351 of record NZ_CP016450.1, read on the forward strand.
CAAGAGGTCCTTGGCGTGCACCACGCCGACGATATTGTCCACCGAACCCGACCAGAGCGGCATGCGCGTATAGGGGCTTTCCAGCACCGCCTTGACGATCTCCTCCGGCCGATCGCCGGCATTGAGCGCGCGCATCGTCGTGCGGTGGATCATGATGTCGGAGACTTCCAGCGCGTCGAGGTCGAGCACGCCCGTTGTTTTTTCGCGGTCGGTCCTCGTGGGGGTATTGTCGCGGGCGGTTTGCCCGTTCCGGCGATCACTCTCCGTTTCACGCGTTTCCTGACGGCCGCGCCAGAGTGCGGCGAGCGGCGTCTGCCTGCGGAAGATCAAAATGGCGAGGGGGATCAGGCCGAGAACAACGATGATCAGCAGCCATGGGAAGGGAGCGAGCGCGATGGACGTATCGCTGTTCATTGCGGCAGTTTTTCGTTGAGGAAAGCGATGACTTCGGATTGCGGCACATCGTCGGCAACGAAGGACTGGCCCACGCCGCGCGTCAGGATGAAGGTGAGCTTACCGCCCTTGACCTTCTTGTCCTGCGCAATGGCGTCCATCAGGGTTTCGGCCGGCGGCAGGCCGCCGGGAATCTGATCCATCGACGTCGGCAGACCGACTTCGCGCAAATGGGCTTCGACACGCTTGCCGTCATCGGGGCTGCAAAGGTTCATGCGGGCGGAGAACTGGTGGGCGAGCACCATGCCGATCGAAACGCCCTCGCCGTGTACGAGGCGGGCGCTGTCATACTGCGTGGCGGCCTCCAGCGCGTGGCCGAAGGTGTGGCCGAGATTGAGCAGCGCGCGCTGGCCGTTCTCGCGCTCGTCGGCGGCTACGGCGTCGGCTTTCGCCTGACAGCTGGTGGCGATCGCCTCGATGCGGGCCTCACCACCGGCAAAGACCGCCTGCCAGTTTTTTTCCAGCCACGCGAAGAAATCCGGCTTGTCGATCAGGCCGTATTTGGCGACCTCGGCATAACCGGCGCGGAATTCGCGCAGGGACAGCGTATCGAGCACGTCCGTATCGGCCAGCACGAGATCCGGCTGGTGGAAGACGCCGATGAGGTTCTTGCCGTGCGACGAGTTGATGCCGGTCTTGCCGCCGACGGAGGAATCGACCTGCGCCAACAGCGAGGTCGGTACCTGGATGAAGCGCGAGCCGCGGCGTGCGATGCCGGCGGCAAAGCCGGTGAGGTCGCCGATGACGCCGCCGCCCAGTGCCACGACCGCGTCGTTGCGCTCGATGCGGGCGGCCAGCACGCTGTCGCAGACGCTGATCAGATGCTCGAAGCTCTTGGTTTTTTCGCCGGCCGGCAGCACCAGCGAAACAGAATCGATGCCTTCGGCCTTCAGCGACGCCATGAAGCCGTCGAGATAGAGCGGGGCGACATACGCATCGGTGATGACGGCGATCTTGCGGCCCTTGAGGCGGCTGGCGATCTCGCGGCCGGCAGTAGCGATCAGGCCGGGGCCGATCAGGATATCGTAGGCGCGATCACCCAGTTCGACCCGTACGGTGCGGCCGGCGGTGGCATTGGCAGTCATGGTCATCTCGTCAGCTTCTTCTGGTGGCGGTGATCGCGGCGAGCACCTCTTCCACCATGGTTTCCTTTTTAACGTCACGCGACAGGACCGTGAGATCGGCCTCCGCATAGATCGGGTAGCGTGCGTTCATGAGGTTTTCGAGCGTCTGGCGCGGGTTTTCCGTCTTCAGCAGCGGACGGGTGTCGCGCTTGTTGACGCGCTCCCACAGCACATCAAGATCGGCCTTAAGCCAGACGGTGAGCCCGCCGCGCCGGATGTGTTTTCGCGTGTTCTCATTGATATAGGCGCCGCCGCCGGTCGACACGACCCGCGGGCCGGAGCGTAGCAGGCGCTTGATGACCCGGGTTTCGAGTGCGCGGAACTCTGCCTCACCATAGGCCGCAAAGAGATCGGCGATCGACATGCGCGAGACGCGTTCGATTTCGTGGTCGGAATCGATGAAGGGAATGCCGAGCGCCTGCGCCGTCAGGCGGCCGACCGCCGACTTGCCGGCGCCCATCAGGCCGATCAGGACGAGGTTGCGCTTGCCGAGCGCTGCCCGGGCCTGCTCGGCGAGCGTAAGAGGGGCCGGTTCGATCAGCTCGGTCATTGCGTTTTCCGGGGTTTCGTCCCCTTCCGTATCGACAAAAGTGCCGGAAGCGTCAAGTCTGCCGGAGCCTTCATCTCTTGTGCCGGCGTATGGCCGGTCTTGCGCTTGAGATAGGCGGAGGCGATATAGGAAGGCATCGTCCCGGAGAATGCCATGCCCACCCTTTTCCGATTCCTGTTCGTCTGTGCCGTGATCGCCGGGTCGATCTACGGCACGATGGTGGCGCTGGTGACCTTTGTCGAGCCGACGGAGCGCGAGGTGACGATCCGCATCCCGTCCGAACGGGTGAATCCACAGCCATGAGGGACCCCTCCGCCCTTCAGGTCGAGTCTTTTCTCGAAATGATGAGCGCCGAGCGCGGTGCTGCGACGAATACGTTGCAGTCCTACGAGCGGGATCTGGAGGATGCGCGGTCCTTCCTCAATGAACGTAGCGTGCGCCTGACCGAGGCGACACCGGACGACCTGCGTGCCTATCTCGGTCATCTCGCCAGGCAGGGTTTTGCCGCGTCGTCGCAGGCGCGGCGGCTTTCCGCGCTCCGTCAGTTCTTCAAGTTCCTCTACGGCGAAGGCCTGCGCGGCGATGATCCGACCGGTATTCTCGATGCGCCGAAGAAGGGGCGCTCGCTGCCGAAGACGCTGAGCGTCGACGATGTCTCCCGCCTCATTGCTCGGGCAGAGGCCGAAGTGGTTGAGCCCGGCGGCAATCTTCTCCTCAAACGGCGCATGCATCTGCTTGTCGAACTGCTCTATGCGACGGGCATGCGCGTCAGCGAACTGGTTTCGCTGCCGGCAAGCGTGCTGGCGCAGACGGGGCGGTTCCTCGTGGTGAAGGGCAAGGGCAACAAGGAGCGGCTGGTGCCGTTGTCGCGCGCTGCCGTTTCGGCGCTGGAAATCTATGGCGAGGCGCTGGCAGCGGAGATCGGCGACGATCCGGCGGCAGGCCGCTTCCTCTTTCCGGCCCAGAGCAAGGAGGGCTTTTTGGCGCGGCAGGTGTTTGCGCGCGACCTGAAGGCCCTTGCCGGCCGAGCCGGCATCCGCGCTTCGACGCTGTCGCCACATGTGCTTCGCCATGCTTTCGCCAGCCACCTGCTGCAGAACGGCGCGGACCTGCGCGCCGTGCAGGAACTGCTTGGCCACTCGGACATTTCGACGACACAAATCTATACACATGTACTGGAAGAACGGCTCCACCAGCTCGTTCAAACCCATCACCCTCTTGCCAAACAGGCAAAAAAACAGGATTAGGACCCCTCTCGGTGCGACCGGCCCCTGGCCGACGGCATCCTGGCGCGGTTTGAGCAAACGATCGGAAACGCATCTCATGCACAACTACCTCGATTTCGAAAAGCCCATCTCGGATCTGGAAGGCAAGATCCACGAGCTCAGGAAGCTCGCCGAAGAAGATGAGAGCATCGACACGACGGATGAGGTCGGCCGACTGGAGGTCCGCGCCCGCGAGGCGATGGCCGACATCTATTCCAAGCTGACGCCCTGGCAGAAGACGCAGGTCGCCCGTCACGCGCAGCGCCCGCACTTCCTGGAATATGCAGCACAACTCTTCGAAGAGTTCACGCCGCTCGCCGGCGACCGCAAATTCGCCGAAGACGAAGCGATCCAGGCTGGTCTCGGCCGCTTTCGCGGCGAAGCCGTCGCTGTCATCGGCCAGGAAAAGGGCAACGACACCAAGTCGCGCCTGAAGCACAATTTCGGCAGCGCGCGGCCGGAAGGCTACCGCAAGGCCATTCGCGTCATGGAAATGGCCGACCGCTTCGGCCTGCCGATCATCACGCTGATCGATACCGCCGGCGCCTATCCGGGCATCGGTGCGGAAGAGCGCGGCCAGGCGGAAGCTATCGCCCGTTCCACCGAAATGTGTCTCAATGTCCGCGTGCCGATCGTTTCCGTCGTGCTCGGCGAGGGTGGCTCGGGTGGCGCGATCGCCATTGCGACCGGCGACCGCGTCTACATGCTGGAACATGCGATCTACAGCGTGATCTCGCCGGAAGGCGCTGCCTCCATCCTGTGGCGCGATTCCACCCGCGCCAAGGAAGCGGCGAGCAACATGAAGATCACGGCGGAAGACCTGAAGGCCTTCGGCATCATCGACGGCATCATCCAGGAGCCGGTCGGCGGCGCGCATCGTGATCCGCAGGCTGTGATCGCCCGCACCGGCGATGTCATCGCGGCGGCACTCAAGGACCTCGGCGCCAAGCCGGGCGACCAGCTTCGCAAAGACCGTCGCCAGCGCTACCTCAACATCGGACGCCAGCTCTAAGACCAATCGCCGTTCGGTCCATGCCGGGCTGCAAATGGCGGTTGTCTCTGGCGAATTGTTGCCGATTGGCGGCCCTTGGGTCGCCACCGCCCAATCTCGGCCATAATCCTTGTGTCTGAAACGTTGCGGTCTTCCGGCAGCGCGCGAAAAAATTTCCGGTTAAGAATTTATGAAGTATAAGCCGGTTACCACTGCGCGTCCGCCGAGCCGGCGTGACGGCACGCGATCTGACGACTGTTGACGGACCTTTCGAATGCGCCTGACTGTTCTTGCCGCTGTATCGCTCCTCGCTGTGGCCGCTAGCGGCTGCACCAACGAGACGCTTGACACGTTCGACAAGGTCGACGTCGATATCACGAAGGTTTCCAACAAGACCAACTACCAGCTGTCGTCGGCGGTACTGGGCAAGCTTTCCTCGATGGGCATCGACCGTTCCTCGCCGATGCTGCTGCGCATCTTCAAGGAAGAGGGCAGGCTGGAACTCTGGAAGGCTGACCGGGCGAACCGCTTCAAGCTGGTGCGCAACTACAAGATCTGCGCCTGGTCCGGCAAGCTCGGCCCGAAGACCAAGGAAGGCGACCGCCAGGCGCCGGAAGGGTTCTACCCGCTCTCCAAGGCGAACATGAACCCGAATTCGAGCTACTATCTCGCTATCAACACCGGTTATCCGAACACCTTCGACCGCGCCAACAAGGCGAGCGGCACGCATCTGATGATCCACGGCGCGTGCTCGTCGTCTGGCTGCTATTCGATGACCGATGAGCAGATGGTGGAGATCTTCGCCTTTGCCCGCGACGCCTTCGGCGGCGGCCAGTCGACGATCCAGCTTCAGGCCTTCCCCTTCCGCATGACCGCGGAAAACATGGCGCGCCACCGCGACAATCCGCATATCGACTTCTGGAAGATGCTGAAGGTCGGCTACGACCATTTCGAGCTGACCAAGCGGCCGCCCGAGGTCAATGTCTGCGAGAAGAAGTACGTCTTCAACCAGCAGTCCGACAAGCCATTCTCGCCGACCGGCGCCTGCCCGGCGACGACGACGCCCGCTGCCCTCGAAGTGGCGCTGAACAGCTACAACAAGACCTATGCCGCCGCCTACGCGACGGCGATGCAGAAATATAATGGCACGGTCTGGATCGAGCCCTCGGAAGCCCAGCGCAAGGCGATCGTCGCCGACCAGCGCAAGGGCCGCGAACTTGCCTATGCGCCGACCGGCAATTCGCTCGATGCCGGCAAGCTGATGACGGCACACGAAATCGCCGAGCAGAAGCGCAAGGCCGAAGAAGCGGAAAAGCGCAAGGTCGAGGCTGCGGAACGCGCCGTGCGCGAGGCCGAAGAGGCCAAGCTTGCGGCCGAACAGCAGAAGATCAAGGAAGCAGAAGCTTTTGCCGCCGACGTTGCTGCCGCGAAGGCGGCCAAGCAGGCAGAGGGCAAGGGTGCTCTGCCGGTGCCGGAGGAAAATCCCGGCGTCGCGGTCGTCGAGAAGAAAGAGCCCAAGCCTTTCTGGAAGATCTGGGTGAAGGACGAAGAGCCGCGCAAGGTTGAGCCTGTCCCTACCGTGACGCAGCAGACCCAGCAGACACAAGAGCAGGTGACGAGCGAAACCGGCCAGCAGGCGACGCGCAAGGAAGCGCACACCTCTGTCGCCGAGACTGCCGGCCAGCGTGTGGAGACACCGGCGGAAGGCGCTGGCGCCCTCCCGGTGCCGGGCGATAACGCCAATGTTGAAGTCGTCGAGAAGAAGGCGGAAAAACCCTTCTGGAAATTCTGGCAGAAATGACCATAGCGGCTGGTCGCGATGGCCCCGAGGTCTATGACTTGCGTGGGCTGAAATGTCCCCTGCCGGTGATGAAGACGCGCAAACGCCTGTCGGCGATGACAGCGGGGGCAGCGCTTTGGGTCGAGACCACCGATCCACTGGCCGTCATCGACATTCCGCACTTCTGCCATGAGGATGGCCACGCGCTCGAAGCGAGCGAGCGCGTCGAAGTGGGACACCGTTTCCTGATCCGCAAGAAAGCTTAAGCTCTAAAGACGCAGGCCCGGTATGGCGAGCGGGTTGTCCTCCAGGGCGGCGCGGTCCGGGCGGTCGATCTTCGGCGTGCCGGTGAAGGCGTCGAAGAGGTCACGCACGAAGGCTTCCGGCAGGTCCTTGGTGATCAGCACCAGCCGCGTGCGGCGGTCCGATGCTTCCGGCCAGGCGGGCAGGCGCTCCGGCGGATGGAAGACGCTTTGCACGCCATGCAGCACCAGCGGACGCTCCGGGCTGGTGGACATCAGCACGATGCCCTTCATGCGCAGCAGCTTTTCGCCATGCGCAGAGCGCAGCAGGTCGATGAACATGTCGAGCGCCATCGGATCGACCGGACGATCGTGCACGATGCTGAAGGAGCGGATCGTGGCATAGTGGCGGGTCACGTCATGGGCGTGCTGATGGCTGTGGCCGTGATGGTGATGCCCATGGTCATGATGGTGGTCGTGATGATGGTGATGCCCATGATCGTGGTGATCATGATGCTCGTGCGTTTCCTCGTGCAGCCAGCGCCGGACATCCGGAATCTTGCTGCCGGGATCGTAAAGGCCGTTGGCCAGCAGGTCCGGACCGACCAGGCCAGGCGTATCGGCGTCTGATACGGTCGCGCGTGGATTGAGCGCGGCGATCTCCCGCTTCACGGCCTCCACCGTCGCCGCGTCGGCGAGCGAGGTCTTGCTGATCAGAATACGGTCCGCGACGGCGACCTGTTTGACCGCTTCCGGATGGTTGGCGAGCGTCGACAGGCCGTTTGCGGCGTCAACGACGGTGATCACCCCATCGAGAGTGAAGGAATGGCTGAGCACCGGATTGCCCATGACCGATTGCAGCACGGGAGCAGGATCGGCAAGGCCGGTGGTTTCGATCACCACGCGCTTCAGCGGCTGGATCTTGCCCGTCTGCATGCGGTCCATCAGGTCGGCCAGCGTGTCGACCAGCTCGCCGCGGATCGTGCAGCACAGGCATCCGTCGGACAGTTCGATGATGCCGTCGCTCGACTGCTCGACGAGCAGATGATCGATGCCCACTTCGCCGAATTCGTTGATGATGACGGCCGTGTCGGTGAGCGACGGGTCCTTCAGCAGGCGATTGAGCAAAGTCGTCTTGCCTGCGCCCAGAAATCCGGTGAGCACGGAAACCGGCACGCGCCGCTCAGCGAGGGTCATGGTCTTTCCTGTCAATCAGTAAGTGGGCCGCGGGATCGGGATCGGCACATTGGCGACATCGCCCATGTCGCCTGAGGCAACTTTGTCGTTGCCGGCCGTCTTCGCCGCTTCGCCGTTCAGAAGGCCGGCGAAGACGAACTTCAGCGGCCGGTCCAGCTCGTGGATATAGGGTGACACCAGCTTTTGGCGACCGGCTTCGTCGCGGCCTTCGCTGCGCACCTTGGCGGCGTGCTTCGAGCAGATCTCCTGCGAGACGTCGGTGACGATGTCGCGTGTTTCGCCATAGGGGCGGAGCTGGCCGAGCGTCGGCACTTTGCCCGCGCGCATCGTCAAGCCCTTCTCCAGCATGCCGGCCGAGATGTCGGCGCGAGCGCCGAGGCTGTCCGAACCAAGCACCACGGAAACGACGCTGCGGCCGTTGCGGGTGGCGGAGGACACCTGGTTGAAGCCGGAGGCGCAGATGAAGCCGGTCTTCATGCCGTCGGCGCCATCGAAGCGGCCGATCAGCATGTTGAAATTCGGGTACTGCTTCTTGCCGGTCGTAAACCCTTCCAGTGCGAAATAGGGCGCGTATTGCGGGAATTCGCGCTTCAGCGTCACGGCGAGAACGGCAAGGTCGCGCGCTGTCGTGTACTGGCCCTTGCCGGGCAGGCCGTTGGGATTGATGAAGTGCGACGAGCTCATGCCGATGCGGGCGGCCTCGGCATTCATGCGGTCGACGAAACCCTGCTCGGAACCGGCGATCGATTCGGCGATGGCGACCGACACGTCGTTTGCCGATTTGACGAGAATGATCTTCAGTGCGCTGTCGAGCGTCATCTTCTGGCCGGGCTTGAAATACATCTTGCTCGGCGGCTCGGCGGCGGCATGTTTGCTCATCACGACCGGGCTTTCCAGCGACAGCTCGCCGGCCTTGATGGCGCGGAACACCGTGTACGCCGTCATCAGCTTGGTGAGGGAGGCGGGATACCAGCGCTGGAAGGCATCTTCGTGCTCGATGACCTGGAGCGTGTTGACGTCCACCAGCATGCGCGGGGCGGCCGTTGCTGTCGTGGCCAGAAGGGAGGCTGCCAGGAGCAGGGCGGGGCTCAAAAGCCGTGCGCTCCGGCGCGTCGTTCGTCCGTTCATCTGCAAGGGTGTGTCCTCGAAATCGGGAGTTGTCTCGAACCGTCGCCCTATTTAACCTATATGGCACGGTGATGGCAAAGCCATCGAATGCAGATGGCCAAATTTCCGGCCAAGTAGGACAGGAAAAACGTATGCCCATTCTCAACCGCGCCGCAGAAATGCAGGACGAAATCGCTGAATGGCGCCGGACAATCCATCGCGAGCCGGAAATCCTCTTCGCGGTGGAGAAAACGGCTGCCTTCGTGGCGGAGAAGCTGCGCGCGTTCGGCGTGGACGAAATCGTGACCGGCATCGGCCGCACCGGTGTCGTCGGCCTCATCCGCGGCAAGGGCGAGGGACGCACGATCGGCCTTCGCGCCGACATGGATGCGCTGCCGATCGAGGAAGCCAGTGGTAAGCCCTGGGCGTCTACCACCAAGGGCAAGATGCATGCCTGCGGTCATGACGGCCACACGGCCATGCTGCTCGGCGCGGCAAAATATCTTGCCGAGACGCGCAACTTCTCCGGAAATGTCGCGGTCATCTTCCAGCCGGCCGAAGAAGGCGGCGGTGGCGGCAACGAAATGGTCAAGGACGGCATGATGGAGCGCTTCGGCATTGCCGAGGTCTACGGCATGCACAACCTGCCGGGCATGGCGGTCGGCTCCTTCGGCACGCGTCCGGGGCCGATCATGGCGGCGACCGACGAGTTCGTCATCACAGTCAAGGGCCGCGGCGGCCATGCGGCGCTGCCGCACAAGACGGTCGACCCGATCGTCATCGGCGCCTATGTGGTGACGGCGCTCCAGACCATCGTGTCGCGCGTCGCCGATCCGATCGCCTCGCTCGTCGTCTCCGTCACCAAGTTCAATGCCGGCTTTGCCCATAACGTCATTCCCGAGCAGGCGCAGCTTGCCGGCACGGTGCGAACGCTGAGTGCGGAGATGCGCGAGGAGGCCGAGGCCCGCATCCGCCAGATCTGCGCGGGTCTTGCGGCCGCGCACGGCGCGGAGATTACGGTCGGCTATCATCGCAACTACCCCGTCACGGCAAACCATCCGGAAGAAACCGGCCATGCGGTCGCTGTCGCTCAGGAGATTGCCGGCGAGGCTGCGGTCGATCCGGCGCTTGATCCGATGATGGGCGGCGAGGATTTTTCCTACATGCTGCTGTCCCGTCCCGGCGCCTTCATCTTTATCGGCAACGGCGATACGGCGGGCCTCCATCATCCGGCCTACGATTTCAACGACGACGCCATCCCGCATGGCGTGACCTACTGGGTGAAACTCGCCGAAAGCCGGCTCGCTGCCTGACAAAAAAGAGCCCGGCTGCAGGGACGTCAGCCGGGCGAGGCGGGGAGGATGGGATACGTGCGATCAGTGGCAGGCACGGATCTTCTTGATGACGAGGTTGCCCCACTTGTCGTAGCGCTTCACCTTCTTCCAGAAGCAGTCGTAGCCATAGTCGTCGCTGATGGTGACGTGAGCGCCGTGGCCCCAGCCATGGCCGAAGCCGAAACCGATCGAAAAACCGCCGGCCTGGGAGGGCGCGGCGAAGGAAAGTGCCGCTACGGTTGCGACGACAGCGGAAAGCATGATCTTGCGCATGGACAGTCTCCTTGGGTTTTGTTGGGTGGAGCCATCTCCATCCGATGACCTGACTGTCGCATGGCGCGGCCCGTCGCGCTGTTCCGCATGGAACGTATGAACGTTCGCGCGGAAAATCTCTTGGCTTCGAGCCCCGGCTTTTGTATGGGTGCAGTTAGTGGTCCCGTAGCTCAGCAGGATAGAGCACCAGATTCCTAATCTGGGGGTCCCGCGTTCGAATCGCGGCGGGATCACCAAAGAGACATGGCGCCCGATAGTGCGGAGCAGGCCTTGCAGATCCTGGGTGGAAAACGCGACCGTGATGACGAGCCGGAGGCAAGGCCGTCGCCGCTGGCGTCGAGCCCGCCGACCTTCGAGCACATCATCACCGGGGCCGACGAGAGTTTTCTCTGGCGGCTCGATGATTATCCGTGGGAGCGCAATGTCTGGAATTTTCATCCCGAGTTCGAGATCCATCTGATCCGCAAGGGCGGCGGCGTCGCCTTTGTCGGCGACTATATCGGGGCCTTTTCCGCGAACTATCTCACGGTCATCGGCAGCGATCTGCCGCATGACTGGGTGACGATGACGGCACCCGGGGAGATCATCGAGGGGCGGGATATCGTCGTTCAGTTTCATCCCGACCGGATCCGCGAGGCGACACGGCTTCTGCCGGAATTCGCGCAGCTCGAGACATTTTTCGCGCGCGCCCAGCGTGGGCTCGTCTTCCATGGCGAGACGCTGGCGAAGGGCGTCGATCTAGTCGAGCGCATGGGCGAGATGAGGGGGATGGCGCGGCTTGCCCTGTTCCTGCAACTGCTCGATTTGCTCGGTAGTTCTTCCGAGTTCGATATCCTCTCCTCGCCGGAATATTCGCCTAAGCTCGATGCGGAAACGCTGGACGTGCTGCAGCGGGCGCTGGTGTTCATCTATCGCAACTTCGCATCCGACATCCGCCTCTCCGACGTGGCGGACCTTGCCGGCATGAGCGAAAGCGCCTTTTCCCGCTTCTTCAAGAAGAACACCGGCAATACCTTTACCGACCATGTCAACAAGCTGCGCATCTGGCAGGCCTGCAAGCTGCTGGCCGAAAGCGAGATGCCGATCACCGACATCTGTTTCGAGGTCGGCTATTTGAACATCTCCAACTTCAACCGCACCTTCCTGCGGCAACACCGCATGACGCCGTCGGCCTATCGGCGGCTGGCGCCGCATCGCCGGTCACTGCGCGACGATGTCGTCGCAATCCGATGAAACCTTGCGCACGCAGCAGGGTTTTTTCGCAGTGCAGCATAACAATTCGCATTAAAGTATAGAATCGTCGCATGGCGCGCGCTAGCTCGCCGCATTTCCTCCGCTAGTATCAGCATTAGCGAAGATATTCGCTGTCAGATTGACGCCGGCGCGAGGAGGTTGCGTCGCGCCAACCATCGAATCCTTAGGGGAGGTTCATGTCCATGAAAACCGTGAAGACGCTCGTTTCGAGCATCGCCTACGCATGCCTTCTTGCCAGCTCGGTCTCGTCGATTGCGCTCGCCGCGGAGTGCTCCGGCACGATCCGCGTTCTTGCCCAGCCGCGCGACGGGCTGACGCTTCTCGAAGACTACAAGGATGAGTTCGGCAAGCTCAGCGGCGGCGCGTCCTTCGAAATCGACTATCTCAACGAGAACGATCGCCGCGCCAAGACAAAGGCGGACGCATCCACCATCGGCAAGTACAATGTGTACTATGTTGACGAGGCGAATATCGCGCTCTTTGCCTCATCGGGCTGGGTCGCGCCGCTCACGGACTATTATCCGAGCGAATACGACTATGCCGATTTCGACCCCGGCCGGCAGAAGGTTGCGACCTATGACGGCAAGGTCTGGTTTGCGCCGATTACCGGCGGCGGCGACCTGATGGTCTACCGCAAGGACCTGCTCGAGGCTGCCGGCATCAAGCCGCCGACGACGCTCGATGAGCTGAAGGTCGCGGTCAAGGCGCTGCATCAGCCGGACAAGGGCATCTACGGTATCGCACTGCGTGGCCAGCGCGGTTCGGGTGCCAATGTCTGGCGCTGGATGCCCTATTTCAAGGGCTTCGGCGGCGAGTGGTTCGATGGCACCACGCCGAAGTTCAACAGCGATGCGGCGATCAAGGCTACGGAAACCTATCTCGACCTCTTCCAGTATTCCGCACCCGGTACGAAGACCGGCGGCTGGGACGAATCCACCGGCGCCTTCACCTCCGGCCAGGTCGCGATCCTGATCGAATCCACACCGCTCGTCGGCATGGCGATCGATCCGAAGTCCTCGCAGGTTGCTGGCAAGGTGGGGTACCTGCCGCCGCCGACGCCGCTGACCGGCGGTGGTTACGGCCACGGGCTTGCCATCGGCACGAAGGCCAATGCGGACGAGGCTTCGAAGGCCTGCGCCGGCCTGTTCATTGCCTGGGCGACCTCGAAGGAAAACGAGCAGCGGCGTCTTGAAGCCAACCAGTTCAGCGAGCTGAACCGCACCAGCATCATGACGAGCGACACCTTCGCCAAGCTCTATGGCCCGGATCTCGGCCAGGCGCTGGCCGATACCGGCAAGGTCACCGCCGTCAACTTCTGGCAGAGCCCGCTGTGGCCGGATCTCGGCGACCGCTGGGGCATCATCCTGGAAGAGCTGATCGCCGGCTCGCGCACGGACATCAAGGATGGCCTGAGCGAACTCGAAGGCTTCGCCAAGGACCTCGTCGCCCGCAGCCAATAAGCCTTTGAGCCGCGCGGCCGCTTTCGCCTCCCGAGACGGCGGCCGCGCAATCCTGAGGGATCATCCATGAAAACCAGAACCAGCCTGCCCGCCGTCTTCCTAGTGCCGCCGCTTGCCATTCTCGCGGTGCTCGCCTTCGTGCCGACGGCCTATGCCATCTACATTTCCTTCCGCAACCGTGAACTCAGCCGTCCCGACGGCAGCTTCGTCAGGATCCAGAACTATCTCGATCTGTTTTCCGATCGCCGTTTCCTCAATGCCGTCGGCGTGTCGCTGACCTGGGAGGTCGTCACGGTGACGCTGACCCTTCTCGTCGCGGTCGGGCTCGGCATCCTGCTCTTCGAGTTCGCCTCTGCCCGTATGCGCACCGTGATGACGCTGCTCTTTCTGGTTCCGGTCATCCTGCCGCGCGTCTCGGCGGCCTTCGTGTGGAAGTTCGCCTTCCATCCGCTCTATGGCATCGTCACCTATCCCTACAAGGCAATCACCGGCCAGCCGCTCGACCTCCTGTCGAGCCCGGTGACCGCGCTGATGACGGTGGCGCTGGTCGATGTCTGGCAATGGGGCCTGTTCTTCGCCGTCATCGTGCTGAAGCTCTTGGAAACCCTGCCGCCGCAGCCTTTCGAGGCCGCAAGGCTCGACCATGCGCGCAGCTGGGAAATCTATGCCCACATCGCTATTCCCATGCTGAAGGCGCCGCTCATCTCGCTCACCTTCATCAAGATGATCGAGTCGCTGCGCGCCTTCGACCTCATCTATGTCATGACCCGTGGCGGCCCCGGCATCGCGACGGAAACGCTCGACATGTACGCGTTCTCGCAGGGCTTCATCGAGTCAGGCCGCATCTCCTATGCCTCGAGCATGGCGGTGCTGATGATGGTCGCGACGACGGTGATCTTCACGGTGATCTGGAAGAGGGTGAAGCCATGAGCATCTCGCGCTTCCTCGGCAGGTCGGTGCTCTATCTGGCTGCCTTCTCCGCGGTGTTCCCCATGGTTTGGACGGTGATCAACGCCTTCAAGAACCGGGTGGATATCGTTACTCCGACGCCGCTCTTCCTCTTCACGCCGACGCTCGACAATTTCGCCTATGTGCTGGGGCGGGAGAGTGTTTCGGCCGGCCTCGTGAACTCGCTTGTCATCGCCGGCGGCTCGGTCCTCATCGGTGCGCTGCTCGGCCTGCCGGCGGCCTACGCCATCGCGCGCTATCCGAACCGCTGGTCCGCCGACATCCAGTTCTTCGTGCTGTCGCTGCGCTTCCTGCCGCCGGTGGCCGTCGCCATCCCGCTGATGGTCATCTGGCTCGATCTCGGCCTCTACGACACGCGGCTGTCGCTGATCGTCACCTATACGCTGCTGACGCTGGCGACCGTCATCTGGCTCGGCGTGCCGGCCTTTGCCCGGGTGCCGAAGGAGGTCGAGGAGGCCGCGCGCGTCGATGGCTACGGCCCCTATGCGGTCTTCCTGCTGATCGCGCTGCCGATTGCCTCACGTTCGCTGATCGGGGCCGTCGCGTTCGCCTTCGTGCTGGTCTGGAACGAGTTCCTGATCGCGCTGATGCTGACGACTTCGGACGCCAAGACGCTGCCGATCGTCGCCTCGGAACTCACCCAGCTCGGCCGTGACGTGCCCTGGGGCATTCTCAATGCCTCGGTGGTGCTGCTTTCCATCCCGCCGCTCCTGCTCATCGGCATCCTGAGCGGCCTCCTCAACAATGCCTTCCGGCGCAAGAGCAATTGACGACAGGATAGTTAAACCATGCAAGCCTTGGTTCTCGAAGAAAAGGGTGTGCTTGCCCTTCGCGATATCGATCTTCCGCTGGCAATCGGGCCGGACGATGTGAAGATCGCCATCCACACGGTCGGCGTCTGCGGCAGCGACGTGCATTACTATACCCATGGCGCGATCGGTCCCTATGTGGTGCGCGCGCCCATGGTGCTCGGCCATGAGGCGGCGGGCACGATCGTCGCGGTTGGCGAAAACGTCCGTCACTTAGCAGTCGGAGACCGGGTCTGCATGGAACCGGGCATCCCGGACCTGTCCTCCCGCGCCTCGAAACTTGGCCTCTACAATGTCGATCCGGCGGTGCGCTTCTGGGCGACGCCGCCGGTGCATGGCATTCTTACGCCCTATGCGGTGCATCCCGCCGCTTTCAGCTATCGCCTGCCGGACAACGTCTCGTTTGCAGAGGGAGCCATGGTCGAACCCTTCGCCATCGGCATGCAGGCGGCGGCGCGCGCGCGCATCGTGCCGGGGGATGTGGCAGCGGTCATCGGTGCCGGGCCGATCGGCATCATGGTTGCGCTGGCGGCGTTGGCTGGCGGTTGCAGCCGCGTGCTGATCTCCGATTTCAGCGCTGAGAAACTAGCCATTGCTGCGGCCTATCCGGGCATCGAGCCGGTGAACCTCAGGGAAACAACCTTCGCCGCGGCTATCGGCAAGGCGACCACGGGCTGGGGTGCGGACGTGGTATTCGAGGCGAGCGGCAGCGCCAAAGCCTTCGAGGGCCTGTTCGATCTCGTGCGGCCGGGCGGCGCCGTCGTGCTGGTCGGGCTGCCGGTCGATGCCGTGCGCTTCGACGTGCCGGGCGCCATCTCCAAGGAGGTCCGCGTCGAGACGGTGTTTCGCTACGCCAATGTCTTCGACCGCGCGCTGGAGCTGATCGCTTCCGGCAAGGTTGACTTGAAGCCGCTGATCACCGGCACCTATGCCTTTCACGACAGCGTCGCTGCCTTCGAGCGCGCGGCCGAGGCGCGGCCAACGGATGTGAAGCTGCAAATCCGCGTACAAGGGGGAAATTGACTGATGGCGAACATTGTCTGTGCCGGGGTGGACAAGGCCTATGGGGCCGTCAACGTCATCCGCGATTTCAACCTGGAGATCGCGGACCACGAATTCGTGGTCTTCCTCGGGCCATCCGGCTGCGGGAAATCCACGCTACTGCGCATGATCGCGGGACTGGAGGACATTTCCGGCGGTGAGGTCTCGATTGCCGGCCGCGTCGTCAATGATCTCGAGCCGCGCGACCGCGGCGTGGCGATGGTCTTCCAGAACTACGCGCTCTATCCGCATATGACGATCTACGACAACATCGCCTTTGGCCTGAAGCGCATGAAGGTCGACAAGGCGGAGATCGACAGTCGCATCCAGGCCGTGGCCGGAACGCTCGGGCTGGAACCATACCTTTCGCGCAAGCCGACGGAGCTTTCCGGCGGCCAGCAGCAGCGCGTGGCGATTGCGCGCGCCATGATCAAGACGCCCCGGGTCTTCCTGTTCGACGAACCGCTCTCCAATCTCGACGCCAAGCTGCGCAACCACATGCGCGTCGAGATCGCGCGCCTGCACCAGGCGCTGAAGACGACGACCGTCTATGTCACGCACGACCAGCTGGAGGCAATGACGCTCGCCGACCGTATCGTGTTGATGAAGGGCGGCGCGATCGAACAGGTCGGCACGCCAGCGGAAATCTACGAGCGGCCGCGCACGCTTTTTGTTGCCGGCTTCATCGGCACGCCCAACATGAATTTTGTCGATGTGACGGCGCATGCGGATGCGGAGACATGGCGGCTTGATGGTGATGGTGTCCGCTTCACGGTGTCCCGCGCGCGCTTCGATCTCAGGGAGGGGCAGGCTGTCACGCTCGGTGTGCGGCCCTCGGCGCTCGTTGCAGGCGAGGGGGTGGAAGGCGCTGCCAACAGGCTTGCGGGTGTCATCGACCTCGTCGAGTTCCACGGGGACGACGCCCTTGTGTCCTTCCGGGTCGGCGGCAAGGAGGTCAGTGCGCTGGTTCCGGCAACGGTGCGGCCGAAGGCGGGCGCGCCGGTCGCATTTTTCGCAAAGGAAGAGGCCCTGCATCTCTTCGACCGCGCCTCAGGCATGTCTCTGCTGCGGGCTGAGTAATCGCGGTAAATGAAGACGGGCGCGGCTGGAGACCAGCCGCGCCCGCTTTTCTTTAAGACCGGACGAGATCGAAGCGGTCGGCGTTGACCACCTTGTTCCAGGCCGAAACGAAGTCCTTGACGAACTTCTCCTGCGCATCGCTTTCGCCGTAGACCTCGGCGAAAGCACGTAGCTGCGAGTTCGAGCCGAAGACGAGGTCGGCGCGAGTGGCGGTCCACTTCACGTCGCCGGTCTGGCGGTCGCGGCCTTCGAAGACGGTCTGGTCGTCCGATGCGGCCTTCCAGGCCGTTCCCATGTCGAGCAGGTTCACGAAGAAGTCGTTCGTGAGCGCGCCCGTGCGCTTGGTGAAGACGCCGTGCTGGGACTGGCCGTGGTTGATGTCGAGCACGCGCAGGCCGCCGAGCAGCACGGTCAGTTCCGGACCGGTGAGGGTCAGGAGATTGGCCTTGTCGATGAGCAGGGCTTCTGCCGGGATGCTGGCATCCGACGTGTCGTAGTTGCGGAAACCGTCCGCAACCGGCTCAAGCACGGAGAAGGATTCGACGTCGGTCTGGTCCTGCGTCGCATCGGTGCGGCCGGGCGTGAAGGGCACGTCGACAGCGTGGCCGGCTGCCTTTGCCGCCGTCTCGATACCCGCGGAGCCGCCAAGCACGATCAGATCGGCCAGCGAGACCTTCTTGCCGCCGCTCGCCGCGTCATTGAACGCCTTCTGGATGCCTTCCAGCGTTTCGAGAACCTTGGCAAGCTGGGCCGGCTGGTTGACCGCCCAGTCCTTCTGCGGGCTGAGGCGGACGCGGGCGCCGTTTGCACCGCCGCGCTTGTCCGAACCGCGGAAGGTCGAGGCGGAGGCCCAGGCGGTCGAGACGAGTTCGGATACGCTGAGGCCCGAAGCAAGGATCGTCTGCTTCAGGCTAGCGATATCGGCGGAATCGATCAGCGGATGATCGACGGCGGGGACCGGGTCCTGCCAGATCAGCTCTTCCTGCGGCACTTCCGGGCCGAGGTAGCGGGCGCGCGGGCCCATGTCGCGGTGGGTCAGCTTGAACCAGGCGCGAGCGAAGGCGTCGGCAAACGCATCCGGGTTTTCGTAGAAGCGGCGGGCGATCTTCTCGTAGGCCGGGTCGGCGCGCAGCGCGATATCGGTGGTGAGCATCGCGGGGGCATGGCGCTTCGACGGATCGTGGGCGTCCGGCACCGAGTTCGCACCGGCATCGTGCTTGGGCTTCCACTGGTGGGCGCCGGCCGGGCTCTTCGTCAGTTCCCATTCGTAGCCGAAAAGGTTCCAGAAGAAGTTGTTGGTCCAGCGCGTCGGCGTCGACGTCCAGGTAACTTCCAGGCCGCTGCCGATCGCGTCGGCGCCCTTGCCGGTGCCGAACTTGTTGTCCCAGCCGAGGCCCTGCTGTTCGATCGTGCCGGCTTCCGGGTCGGAGCCGACGAGGCTTGCGTCACCCGCGCCATGGGTCTTGCCGAAGGTGTGGCCGCCGGCGATGAGAGCTACGGTTTCCTCGTCATCCATCGCCATGCGGGCGAAGGTATCGCGGATATCGCGTGCGGCTGCCAGCGGGTCTGGTACACCTTCCGGGCCTTCCGGGTTGACGTAGATCAGGCCCATATGCGTGGCCGATAGCGGCTTGTCGAGCTGGCGCTCGCCGGTGAAGCGCTTGTCGCTGCCGAGCCAGGTGGTCTCGGAACCCCAATAGGTGCTTTCATCCGGCTCCCAGACGTCAGCGCGGCCGCCGGCGAAGCCGAAGGTCTTGAAGCCCATCGATTCCAGCGCGACGTTGCCGGTGAGGATGAAGAGGTCGGCCCAGGAGATTTTCCGGCCGTATTTCTGCTTGATCGGCCAGAGCAGGCGACGGGCCTTGTCGAGGTTGACGTTGTCCGGCCAGCTGTTCAGCGGCGCGAAACGCTGCTGGCCCTGGCCGCCGCCGCCGCGGCCGTCGAAGATGCGGTAGGTGCCGGCGCTGTGCCAGGCCATACGGATGAAGAGCGGGCCGTAGTGCCCGAAGTCTGCCGGCCACCAATCCTGCGAATCGGTCATCAGGGCGCGCAGATCCGCCTTGAGGGCCTCGTAGTCGAGGGTCTTGAATTCGGCGGCATAATCGAACTGTTCACCCAGCGGGTTGGACAGGGCGGAATACTGGTGCAGCAGCTTGATGTTCAGCTGGTTCGGCCACCAGTCGCGGTTCGACCGCATGGACGAATCTGCTGCGATGCGCCCGCCATGGGCGACCGGACACTTGCCCGCGGTTTCGACTTTCGTATCCATGATTGTTCTCCCGTCTGATCTGAATGGTGTTCCGCCGGAGGCCTTGGCACGTCTCCGGGGCCGAGTTGTGTTGGCGGATGCGAAAAGACGCGCCCGCCCTGGGCGATGACCTGAGGTTCATCTCCTTACATAGGGACTTAGCAAAAGGCCGGCATAAATTTAAGTTTGATTTATTGATCGGCGCGATAAGATAAGGTTATGATGAACTTTACCCTCAGGCAACTGCGCTATTTTGAAGCGATGGCGCGCCACAATCATTTCGGACGGGCCGCCGATGCCTGCTCGATTTCCCAGCCGGCACTGTCGACGCAGATCAAGGAACTCGAAAAGGAGCTCGGCAGCGATCTCTTCGAGCGCGGCGCGCGGCAGGTCCGGCTCACCAGCTTTGGCGAGGCCTTTCTCGTGCGCGTGCGGGAAATCCTGCGTTCGGTCGACGAACTGGGCGATGTGGCACGGGCGGCCAGGAACCAGCTGGCAGGGCGTCTTAGGATCGGCATCATCCCGACCGTCGCGCCCTATATGCTGCCTGCGATCATCGGCAATCTCACCCGGCTTTATGACGGGCTCGACATCCATGTGCGGGAAACGCAAACCGCGAAACTGGTGCAGGAGCTGACGGAGGGCCGCCTCGATACCGCAATCGTCGCTTTGCCGGTCTCCGAGCCATCGCTGACCGAAGTGGCGCTGTTCAACGAGGATTTCGTGCTCGTGCGGCCGGGCAAGGACGAGGGGAAGCCGGTTCCCAATCGTGACATGCTGAGCGAAATGCGGCTGCTCCTGCTTGAGGAGGGGCATTGTTTTCGCGAGCAGGCACTGTCCTTCTGCAAGGTAAACACGGAGCGCCCGCGGGAATTGATGGATGGGAGTTCGCTGTCGACGCTGGTTCAGATGGTCGGCGCCGGTATCGGTATCACCTTGATTCCGGAGATGGCCGTGGCGGTGGAAACCCGTTCGGCGACCGTATCGATCGCGCGCTTCAATGCTCCGCAACCGTCCAGAACGATCGGCATGATCTGGCGCAAGACCAGCCCCCTTGCCGAACAGCTTTTGCAGATTTCGGAAGTGGTGCGTCAGTCGGCCGGCGACGTCGTCAGGTCAGGTTTGCCGGCGTGAGGTGCGTGCCGGACGAAGACGATCAGACGTCTTCCTTCTCGCGCTCGGGCGTCACGACACGCGGCTTGGTCTTGATCGACGGAACGACCGATGGTTTGGCGACGACCTTCGGCGTGGGCGCCTTTATGCCGAGCATGCTGCGGATGCGGTCGCTGACCAGCGGGCGGAAGCGGCTGGCGCGGAAGGGCATGTCGGTGGCGCCATAGCCTTCCGGGCCGTCATCGTTGCCGCGATAGAGTTCCATCAGCTTGATGCCGTAGAAATCACCGTCGACATAGTGGCGATAGTGCCCGGCCCAGCGGACCGTGTAGACCTGCCCCTTGCGAATGCCCTGGTCGATCGAGACGTTCTTGAAGCGATCGTTGACGCAGACGACCTTTTGTCCGACCTGGAATGTGGGCATGTCGTGTCCCCTCCGGTTCCGGTTCAGCCGGTCTTCTTACAGTTGACGCCCGGCGCGTTCTCGCCCTTGGTCAGGTCGTAAAGCGTCGCCTCGTCGCCCTTGGTCCACCATTCGTAGCGGTCGCCGGTATATTTGGCGCCGGAGGCGGCCATGACGTTGGAAGCGATGATCGTTTCGTCTGCGATGCGCAGAACGGCGAGCGAATTGGCGCCGACATTGATGTATTCGACGACCACACGCTGATCGGCGTCACACTGGTAGTTCAGCGTCTCGCGCGCCACGCTCTGTTCCGGTCCGGGCAGGCGGATGACGATGTCCGTGTTGTTCTTGAGGGCTGCTAGGCGGATCGCCGGGGCGCCTTCCTTGCCGGTCAGATGCAGGATGCCGTTTTCAAGGCGCCACGAGGTCACGGTGCCGAGCGTGTCGAAGAACTTCTGCTCCTGGTCCATGATGGCGGGCGCGCACATCTTGCGCGTCGCGGCGGCGGGGGCGAAGGCGATATTGCCGTTCTGCACCTTCAGCTTGCCGCGATAGGTGTTGCAGCCGCCATTGCCGCCATAGGATCCATCCGGCTTGATTTCCAGCGTCGTCTGAAGGTCGTCGATCACACCGTTGCCGCCGATATCTTCGGCAAGCCAGGTGCCGCCGAGACCACCCGGGACCGGCTCGTCGGCATAGGCCGGGGCCACCGCCCAAAGGGCGAGGCATGCGAGGGTCCATACTCTCAGGCGTCGGTGCACAGATTTCTCCAATCGCGTCAGGCGGAAGACCGCTTTGCCGGGACGTTATGGCCGACCGGGCGAAAAGGTCAAGTCGCGGGTTCCAGAAGACCGGCCATGCCTTCGCTTTACAGCATTTCGATGACTTGTTGCAGGCGTCTTTCGCCTGTAGAGCCATTTGTAGAAAACAAGAAAACCGCGGAAAACATCATGGCTCCGGACGCGCGGCAGAAACGCCGCATCACCATTCTCGGCTCGACAGGTTCCATCGGCACCAGCACGCTCGACGTGGTGCACCAGCTCGGCGGGCGCGAGCGCTACGAGGTCGTGGCGCTGACCGGCAATGGCAATGTCGAGCTGCTCGCCGCGCAGGCGCGCGACTGCGGTGCGCGCCTCGTGGTGACGGCCGACGAGAGCCGGTACGCGGATCTGAAGGACGCCCTTTCGGGCAGCGGTATCGAGGCGGCTGCGGGACGATCAGCACTGCTGGAAGCGGCGTCCGGCGACGCGGACTGGGTCATGGCGGCGATCGTCGGTACGGCGGGTCTTGCGCCGACGCTTGCGGCGGCGAAGCGCGGCGCGGATATCGCGCTCGCTAACAAGGAATGCCTCGTCTCCGCCGGTGATCTCTTCGTGCAGGCCGTCGCGCAGGGCGGCGGGCGGCTGATCCCGGTCGATAGCGAACACAGTGCGATCTTCCAAGCCTTGGAAGACGACCAGCGCCACGCCGTCGAGCGCATCGTGCTGACAGCCTCCGGTGGCCCGTTCCGCACCTGGAGCCGCGAGCAGATGGCAGGCGTCACGGCAGATGTCGCACGCGCCCATCCCAACTGGTCGATGGGCCTGAAAATCTCGATCGGCAGCGCCTCGATGTTCAACAAGGCGCTGGAGATGATCGAGGCGAAGCACCTCTTCGATGTGCGCCCGGACCAGATCGAGGTTGTCGTGCATCCGCAGTCGATCATCCATTCGATGGTCGGGTATATCGACGGTTCGGTGCTCGCTCAGCTCGGTGCACCCGACATGCGCACGGCGATCGGTTATGCGCTGACCTATCCGACGCGCTCGGCGCTGAATGTCGACCGGCTGGATTTTGCAAAACTCTCGCGGCTCGATTTCGAAGCGCCGGACGAGGAGCGGTTCCCGGCCTTGCGTCTTGCCCGCACCGCGCTCGAACGTGGTGGCTTGCAGGGCGCGATCATGAATGCGGCGGAGGAAGTCGCCTTCCACGCCTTTGTCAGCGGGCGCCTCGGTTTCCTGTCGATGGCCGATATTGCCGAGCAGGTGATGGACAGGCTCACCCATCTGCCGGCGGCCTCTTCCATGGACGATGTCTTTGCCGCAGACGAAGAAGCCCGACGGGTGGCCGCCGGGCTTATCGGATAAGCTTTGCTTACGTTCGCTTAGGCGACGGCGCGGGCGAGCGCGCAGCGCGACCAGAGCGAATGTAGCGCGCCCACGAGGTGGTCGATGTCGGCGTCCGTGTGGAGCGGCGTTGGCGTGATGCGCAGGCGCTCGGTCTTCTTCGGCACGGTCGGATAGTTGATCGGCTGGACGTAGATGCCGAAATTGTCGAGCATCAGGTCCGAGATCCATTTGCACTTGGCGGCATCGCCCACCATCACCGGCACGATGTGGCTGGGGTTCGGCATGTGCGGAATGCCGTTGCGGTCAAGCGCCGAGCGCAGGCGGCGTACACGCTCCTGATGGGCGAAACGTTCGACCTTGCTTTCCTTGAGATGGCGGATGGCGGCGCAGGCGCCGGCTGCAATCGCCGGCGGCAGGGAGGTCGTGAAGATGAAGCCCGAGGCAAACGAGCGGACGAAATCGCAAAGCGCGGTCGAGCCGGTAATATAACCGCCCATCACGCCAAACGCCTTGCCTAGCGTGCCTTCGATGATGGTCAGGCGGTGCATCAGGCCTTCGCGTTCGGCAATGCCGCCGCCGCGCGGGCCGTACATGCCGACGGCGTGCACTTCGTCGAGATAGGTCATCGCGCCGTATTTGTCGGCGAGGTCGCAGATGTCCTTGATGGGGGCGATGTCGCCATCCATCGAATATACCGATTCGAAGGCGATCATTTTCGGCGCACGCGGGTCGGCGGCGGCGAGCTTGGCTTCAAGATCCTTCAGGTCGTTGTGCTTCCAGATCACCCGCTCGCATTTCGAGTGGCGGATGCCCTCGATCATCGAAGCGTGGTTGCCGGCATCGGAGAAACAGATAATGCCGGGGATCTTCGAACAGAGCGTGCCGAGGGCGGCCCAGTTGGACACGTAGCCCGAGGTGAAGAGCAGCGCCGATTCCTTGCCATGCAGGTCGGCGAGTTCGCGCTCCAGCAGCACATGGTGATGATTGGTGCCGGAGATGTTGCGGGTGCCGCCGGCACCGGCGCCACACTGGTCGATGGCGAGCTTCATCGCCTCGATGACTTTCGGGTGCTGGCCCATGCCGAGATAGTCGTTCGAGCACCAGACCGTGACGTCCTTCGGACCATCCGCCGTGTAGCGGGTCGCTTTCGGGAAGCTGCCCTTCTGGCGTTCCAGGTCGGCGAAAACGCGGTAGCGGCCTTCCTGATGCAGGCCATCCAGCTCGTTCTTGAAGTAGGTCTCGAAGTCCATCCGAAGTCTCCTGTCCGGTCAGATGCCGGACACCATCGTCGTTGGCGGTCGTTCAATCGGCTATATCAGACGCCCTTTCGCTGCAACGGTATCCGCTGCGGCAAATCGGCGCCACCTTTGAACCATTCCAAAGTATCTTAGGCACCCAAAGGCCATTTCCTGTTGATGCATGTCAAGTCTGCATGAAAAAAGGACGGCCTCAACCGCCCTTTTAATCGAACCAGTTTCAGCTTTTTCGTGGAAGTCAGGCGGCCGCGACCGCCCGCTTGGCCATGACCTTCACGAGGTTCGCCCGATACTCTGCGCTGCCGTGGATATCGGAGAGCAGGTTGGAGGCATCGACAGTCACACCGGATGCGGCATCCGCCGACCAGTTGGCGGAAAGCGCCTGCTCCAGTCCGGCATGACGAAAGACGCCGTCGGAGCCGGCACCGGTTACCGCTACCCGCACGCCGCCATCTCCCGCCTTCGCCACGAAGACGCCGGTCATCGCATAGCGCGAGGCCGGGTTCGGGAATTTGGCGTAGCCGGCCTTGGCGGGCGCGTCGAAGGTGACCGCCACGACGATCTCGCCGTCCTCCAGCGCTGTCTCGAAGAGGCCTGTGAAGAAGTCGTCGGCGAGGATTTCCCGCGCATTGGTGACGATCGTCGCCCCCAGCGCCAGCATGGCGGAGGGGTAGTCGGCAGCGGGATCGTTGTTGGCGATCGAGCCGCCGATCGTTCCCATATGGCGCACATGCGGATCGCCGATAAGGGATGCGAGGTGGCAGACCGCCGGGCAGGCGGCTTTGAGCTCGCCCGAGGCGGCGACCTCGGCATGCGTCGTGCCGGCACCGATGCGGACCCGGCTGCCATTGACGGAGATGCCCTTGAGGTCCGCGATGTGGCGCAGATCGACGAGGTCGGAGGGAGCGGCCAGCCGCTGCTTCATGGTCGGGATCAGCGTCATGCCGCCGGAGACGTATTTCGCTTCGTCCGAGGAGGACCGCAGCTTGACGGCGTCAGCGATCGAGGATGCGCGATGGTAATTCGTTGCGTACATGGCTTCCTCCGTCAGTTGGCCGCAGCACGCGCCGCCGCCCAGACCTTCTGGGGCGTTGCGGGCATGCTGAGGTCGTTGTTGCCGATGGCATCGGTTATGGCGTTGATCAGCGCCGGCGGCGAACCGATGGCGCCGGCCTCGCCGCAGCCCTTGATGCCGAGCGGATTGTTCGGGCAGGGCGTGTTCTGGTGCGAGACGTTGAAGGAGGGCAGGTCG
This sequence comes from Sinorhizobium sp. RAC02, assembly GCF_001713395.1. Classification (NCBI taxonomy): domain Bacteria; kingdom Pseudomonadati; phylum Pseudomonadota; class Alphaproteobacteria; order Hyphomicrobiales; family Rhizobiaceae; genus Sinorhizobium; species Sinorhizobium sp. RAC02. Next base: position 3,656,660 of record NZ_CP016450.1, read on the forward strand.
TCGGCGCGCGGCATGGTGTAATCCATGTAGCTTGCCGTCAGGAGCTGGCCCGTTTCCGGATCGTAATGCACGCCTTCCAGCATTGCCTGGCCGATGCCCTGCGCAATCCCGCCATGCACCTGTCCCTCGACGATCATCGGGTTGATGATGTTGCCGAAATCGTCGGCGGCGACGAACTGGATGATTTCGGTCTTGCCGGTGTCCGGATCGACCTCGACCTCCGCGATGTAGCAGCCCGCCGGGAAGGTGAAGTTGGCCGGGTCGTAGAAGGCGCCCTCCTTGAGGCCCGGCTCCATGCCGGACGGCAGGTTGTGGGCGGTATAGGCGGCGAGCGCCATCTGGAACCATGGCACCGTCTTGTCGGTGCCGGCGACCTTCAGCGCGCCGTTTTCGATGACGATGTCGCTTTCGTCGGCTTCCATCAGGTGGGCCGCGATCTTCTTCGCCTTGGCCTCCACCTTGTCGAGTGCCTTGACGATGGCGGACATGCCGACGGCGCCGGAGCGCGAGCCGTAGGTGCCCATGCCCATCTGCACCTTGTCGGTGTCACCATGCACGATGGAGACGCTGTCGATCGGCACGCCGAAGCGTTCGGCGACGAGCTGGGCGAAGGTCGTCTCATGGCCTTGGCCGTGACTGTGCGAGCCGGTCAGCACCTCGATCGTGCCGACGGCATTGACGCGCACCTCCGCCGATTCCCACAGGCCGACGCCGGCGCCGAGCGAGCCGACCGCAGCCGAGGGCGCGATGCCGCAGGCCTCGATGTAGCAGCTCATGCCGATGCCGCGCTTCATGCCGCGGTTTGCGGCTTCCGCCTTACGGGCAGGGAAACCGTTCCAGTCGGCCGCCTGCATGGCGGCCTCCAGCGAGGCTTCGTAGTCGCCGGCGTCATAGTTCATGATCACCGGCGTCTGGTGTGGGAAGGAGCGGATGAAGTTGGCGCGCCGCAGCTCTGCCGGCGAGACGCCAAGTTCGCGTGCCGCCGTCTCCACGGTGCGTTCCACCAGATAGGTTGCCTCCGGCCGCCCGGCACCACGATAGGCGTCGACGGTGGCCGTGTTGGTATAGACCGCGCGCACATTGGCGTGGATGGCCGGGATGTTGTACTGGCCCGACAGCAGCGTTGCATAGAGATAGGTTGGCACCGAGGAGGAGAAGAGCGACATGTAGGCGCCGAAATTGGCGATCGTGTCGACCTTCAGTGCCGTGATGCGGTTGTTGGCGTCGAAGGCCATCTTGACCGTCGAGACATGGTCGCGTCCATGCGCATCGGTCAGGAAGGCCTCAGTGCGATCGCAGGTCCATTTCACCGGAACGCCCGAGCGTTTCGAGGCCCAGAGACAGACGATTTCTTCCGGATAAATGAAGATCTTCGAGCCGAAGCCGCCGCCGACATCCGGGGCGATGACGCGCAGCTTGTTTTCCGGCGCGACATTGTAGAAGGCGCTCATCACGAGGCGGGCGACATGCGGATTCTGGCTCGTCGTGTAGCAGGTATAGTGGTCCTCGGCGGAATCGTAGATGCCAAGTGCGGCACGCGGCTCCATCGGATTCGGCGCCAGCCGGTTGTTGACGATCTTCATCTCGGTGACGTGGGCTGCCGCGGCAATGGCTGCGTCCGTTGCGTCGGCATCGCCGATCTGCCAGTCGTAGATCAGGTTGCCGGGTGCCTCCGGGTGCAGCTGCGGCTGGCCGGCTTCGAGCGCCTTGACCGCGCTGGTGACGGCGGGCAGCACGTCGTAGTCGACGACGACGGCTTCGGCGGCGTCGCGCGCCTCGCCCATCGTGTCGGCCACCACCACGGCGACGGCGTCACCGACATAGCGCACCGTTTCATGCGCGATCGGACGCCAGGCGCCCATCTTCATCGGCGAACCGTCCTTGGAGTGGATCATCCAGCCACAGATCAGGTTGCCGATGCCGTCGTCCAGCATCTGTTTGCCGTTGAGCACGGCGATGACGCCCGGCATGTCTTCCGCCGCGGACGCATCGATGCTCCTGATCTTCGCATGGGCGTGCGGCGAGCGCACGAATGCGGCATAGCGCATGCCCGGCACGGACATATCGTCCGTATAGCGGCCCTGGCCCATGAGAAACCGCTTGTCTTCCTTTCGCGCGACGCGCGCGCCGATGCCTTCGACACCCATCTTGATCTCCTCCGAGATATCGTTTGCGTGGCCTGCTGAAGGCGATCTGCCGAATGGTGCCGGGCGCTTGCGTCACAGCCACGGCCATCGGCGAGACCGCCGTCGGCGCGTTATTCCGCAGCCTGTCGCCCTGCCGCACCCATTTCCTGGGCGGCAGCAAGGATGGCTTTCACGATGTTATGGTAGCCGGTGCATCGACAGATATTGCCTTCGAGGTTCTCGCGCACCGTCTTCTCGTCGAGCTCCGCACCGTAGCGGTTGATCATGTCAACCGCGGTCATCACCATGCCGGGCGTACAGAAGCCGCATTGCAGGCCGTGATTGGCCTTGAAGGCGGCCTGGACGGGGTGAAGCTCGCCGTTCGCAGCCAAGCCTTCGATGGTCAGGATGTCGGACCCCGCGGCCTGGGCCGCGAGGATGGAACAGCTTTTCACCGCCTTGCCATCCATATGCACGACACAGGCTCCGCACTGGGAGGTATCGCAGCCGACATGGGTTCCGGTGAGGCTTAGATTGTCGCGGATGAAGTGGACAAGCAGCGTGCGGTCCTCGCACTCCTTGTTCACCTTCCGGCCATTGACGGTCATTGCCACTTTCGCCATTCGTTCCTCCCTGGCGGTTCCTGTCCGCTGGGGTCGATCGATCCGAAGGTAGTATGCAGCGGGCGCCTTCACGACGCGGGCTGGGGATCAGACGACACCAGCATTCTCAATTCGCGTGCATTGCATTCCGGCAACGAGGGATGCGACGACAGTTCCTCCACCGCCAGCGCAACCTCAACAGTCATATCATTTGATGTTTTGCCGCGCCGATCAACCGGTACTTTCAGGCAGGTGCGAAATTTCTCGTGACCGGTTTTGCCGGGGCTAAGCAAACGAAGCGGAAACGATATTTATTCGACCTGCAAAAAAATAGTTGTACGCCATGGACTTCCCTATTTCCGGCTATATTTTCAACGTCGGACAAACCTGACCGTCGACGACGGCCCCGGTATGTTATCTGAGTAGAAGGGGATAGTGCGGACCCCGGAAAACGCGGCCGCCACTCAACTTTGGAGAACATCTTCATGAAGAAAGTCATTGCGCTCGTTCTGGTCGGCCTGGCCGTCGCCAGCTGCACGCAGACGGAAAAGGGTGCGGGTATCGGCGCTGTCTCCGGCGCGATCATCGGTGGCGCCATCACCGGCGACGTTCGCGGTGCGGCCGTCGGCGCAGCCATCGGCGGTGTTTCGGGTGCTGTCATCGGCAGCGTCTCCGAGCAGCCCGGCCAGTGCTACTATCGTGACCGCTACGGCCGTCGCTATATCGACCGTTGCCCGTCGGGTTATTGAAACCCGATACACGCAACCTATGCGAAGCCCCGGGCATGTTCCGGGGCTTTTGCTTTTCCGCGGGAGCAGAAAATCCCGATAAGCGCTTCAAATCTCGTTCCCGCCCGTGTAAAACCGCCGTTAACATTACAGAAAACCTAACGCGTTAGGGTCTTTTCTAGCCTGAGAGCTCCGGATGAATCGGAGCGCCTGAAGTCTGTGACGGAAGCATGTCGGTCTGCCGCGCGCACCGCACCCAAGGAAAAGGCGACGGATAGCTGCGGATGCGGGATAAAGTGAACCGGCCGGAAAAGAGTTTTGCGTTTCTGAGAGCTGGCACCGCCCTCGCGGTTGCTGCAGCACTTGCGTTCGGCCCGATATCCGTTAGACAGGTGTCGGCTTTCGAGATCTTCGGCATGAAGTTCTTCGAGGACGAGGAAGAGACGACCTCGGTCATCGATCCGGTCAACTATACGCTGACGCTCAATCCCGGCACCGACGACGACGACCTCAAGAAGGCCATCGAGAACACAGCGCGTCTCAAGCAGGATGAAGGCACGCCGGTGTCCGGTGATCTCGGCCTCGTCATCAAGGCGCGTGATGATCGCGACCGGATCCTCGCCGCCCTCTACGAAAACGCCCGTTATGGCGGCGTGGTGAATGTCACCATCGACGGACAGGACCTCGATTCCCTGCCACCGAGCCCGGAATTCGGCCAGCGTGGGGCAATCCCCGTGACGATCAGCGTCGAGCCCGGCCCGGTCTTCACCTTCGGCGATGTCGCGTTTTCCGGCGATGCCGAGGGACGCAATCCGGCGGACTACGGCCTGGTGCCGGGCGCGCGTGCAGATTCTACCATCATCCTGAAGGCCGGCGAGAAGGTCGTCGTGGACCTCAAGGCCGAGGGACGGCCGCTTGCCAAGCTGATCGAACGCAACGCGACCGCAGACCACAAGACGCAGACGGTGGATGTCGTCATCGCCGCCGAAGGCGGGCCGGTGGCGCCCGTCGGCGAGGTTGGTGTCACCGGCACCAAGACGGTCGATGCGAATTTCGTGCAGCGCTATTCCCGCATCAATGCCGGCCAACCCTATTCGCCGGAGGCGCTGACTAAAGCGGCGGAGCGGCTGCGTACGCTCGGCGTCTTCTCCAGTGTGACGATCCGCGAAGCCGACAAGCTCGCGCCGGACGGTTCGCTGCCGATGACCATCGAGGTTTCGGAAGGCAAACACCGCTATTTCGGTGTCGGCGCGCAATATTCGAACACGGACGGCATCGGCCTGCAGGGCTATTGGGGCCACCGCAATCTGTTTGGCGAAGCCGAGTCGCTGCGTCTCGAGGGATCGGTCAACCGGATCGGCGAGTCGGATCTGGGCAATCTCGACTATTCGACGGCCATCCTCTTCTCCAAGCCCGGCGCCTTCGGCCCGGCCTCGACGTTCAATGCGAGCCTCAAGGCTTCGATCGTCGATCCCGACGCCTACAAGGCGTTCACCACCACGGCTGCCGCTGGTGTCAGCGTCGAGCTGTCCGACAGGGATACGGTGAGTGCCGGTGGTGAGCTCATGTGGAGCGATGTCGAGGACGCCTTCGGCAAGAACAAGTACCTGACGGCCAGCATCCCGATCGAGTATGTGCGCGACACCCGCGACGACAAGCTGAACCCGACCGAAGGCTACCGGCTGCTGCTCAACGCCAAGCCGAGCTACGAGACCTATCGCGGCACCTTCTTCTCCAGCTTCGAAGGCGCGATCACCGGCTACCAGGCGCTCGGTGCGGAAGATCGCGTCGTTCTCGCCGGCAAGCTCGCCGGTGGCACGATCATCGGCGGCAACGAGCTTTCCGACATTCCGGCGACGCGGCGCTTCTTCCTCGGCGGCGGCGGTACGGTGCGCGGTTACGGCTACCAGGAGATCTCGCCACGCAACAGCGATGACAAGCTGCTCGGCGGGCGCTCCTATGTGGCGGCCTCGGCAGAGGTTCGCATCGGCGTGACCGAGACGATCGGCGTGGTGCCGTTCATCGATGTCGGTACGGTCTCGACGGACGAAGTGCCGGATTTCAGCGACATCCGGGCGGGCGCCGGTATCGGCCTGCGTTACGCGACGCCATTCGGCCCGCTCCGGCTCGACGTGGCGGTACCGCTGAACAAGTACCCCGGCGGAACCTCGTTCGGGATCTATGCCGGCATCGGTCAGTCCTTCTGACTGCCGCCCCAATTTTCGTCTAGACTCTTGATCGTCTGCGCGATTCGGATTCAAGACGTTGAGGAGCGATTCCCAGCGCTCCCCACACGCGAAATGGATGAAGCATGAACAGGCTGTCCCGAATTCTCCGCGCCACGCTCCGCTATATCGGCTACGGCCTTGCCGTTCTTCTGGTTGTTCTTGTCGCGCTCATCGGCTTTGTCGGTTTTACCGATGCCGGCGCGCGGTTTGCGGTGTCCTATGCGGAGAAGATCGCTGCGGCGAGCGGGCAGGTCATTTCGATCAGCGAACCGTCCGGACTGCTGACAGGCAGGCTGCGGGCCGGCACCATCACCGTCGGCGACGCGAAGGGCACCTATGCGGAGATCCGCGACCTCGCCGTCGACTGGTCGCCGCTCCAGCTGCTGTTCTTCAGCTTCGATGCGACGCGTGTCTCGGCCTCTTCCATTTCCCTGCTGCGCCTGCCGGAGCCGAAGGCCGACACTGAGAAATCCGACACGCCGTTCACCCTGCCGGTCGAAGTGCATATCGGCAGGCTGGAAGTGCCGGAACTCTTCGTCTCCGGCACGGTCGCGAAACGGGACCAGCGCCTCGTCGTGACCGGCAGCGGCAACGCGACGGCCGATAGCGTCGCCGTAAAACTTTCCGCCTCTGAAATGGCGCGACCGGATGCGCGTGTCGTGGCGGATATCGTGTTCAATCCGGCCGACAACGTGCTGCGGCTTGAAGCGGATGTCGCCGAGCCGAAAGGGGGCCTGCTGGCCGCCCTGCTCAAGCTGCCGAACGATCCTGCCGTGGCGATCCGCTTGACGGGGGATGGTCCGCTCTCGCGATGGACGGGGCGCCTTGCCGCATCCCTCGACGGCACCGAAATGTTGCGGGTCGACGGCCGCCACGATCTTTCGACTGAGGGCCTGCATACGGTTGCGCTGAATGGCGGCGGCACCTTCGACGCCCTCATGCCGCCGCAGCTTCGCCCGCTGTTTGCCGGCGAGACCGGCATCGACGTGGTCGCGGCCTTCGACGGTTCCGACATGCTGCGCATCGAAAAAGGGTCGATCTCGACCGGCGCCATGACGCTCGGTGCCTCGGGCACGGTCAGCGCCAAGGGCGCGAACGATCTCGACGTCAAGCTTGCCGGTAAGGATGGCCCGATCGATTTCCGCTGGCCGCTTGCCGATGGCGATGCGCGCGTGCTGATCGAGGGCGCCGATATTTCTCTGACCGGCGAGGCGACGGCCGCAGCGCTGGAGGCGAACGCAACCGTCGTTTCGGCGGAGCTGCCGGCCGGCCGTATCGAAAACATCCGGCTTTCGGCGAAGAGCGACGCCTTCAATGTGGCCAGCCAGTCCGGCCGCATCGACGCGACGCTGGAAACCGGCACGACGACCTTTGCCAATGCCAATGTCGACCGCATGGTGAAGGGGCCTGTAAAGCTAGTGACCACGCTGAACGTCTCGCCCAGCGAGATCGCCTTCGATCCCGCGACGCTTGAAAGCGCCAGCATCGGCGGCACGCTGTCCGGTCGTTACGGCATCGAAAGCCGTGAGGCGGACGTCAATTTCCGTCTCTTTGCACTGCCTGCAGTGCTGCCGCCGGCGCTTTCCGGTAAGTTCGATACGACGATTGCGATGGAAGGCCGGGTTCAGCTGGCGAGCGATGGCGCGGTTCAGGTCTCAGGCCTCCAGGTCAAGTCCGGCACGCTGGAAACGGCGGGGTCCGTGTCGCTCGGCAAGGGCAATCTGGAGGCTGCGCTGACCGGCAAGGTGCTGAACCTTGGCAAGCTGCTTGCCGATGCCGCCGGCGAGGCAGCCTTCGAGCTGTCGGTCACCGGCCCCGTGCAGGGGCTCGACGTCTCGGCCAAGGTCACGTCAAGCGGCGCGACGCTGTCCGGCCGCACCCTGAGTGACCTCGTGGTGACGCTGACCGGCAAGGCCGTTGCGGATAGCCCCTCCGGTGAACTGACGGCCACTGGCGCGCTCGATGGGCAGCCGATCAACGTGCGCTCCAGCATCACATCGGAAGGCGGTCGCATTTCCGTACCGGTGCTTGAGGCTGAGATTGGCCCGAACACGCTGAAGGGCTCTCTGGCGCTCGCGCAGAATTTCATGCCCGATGGTACGATCCGCTTCGACTTCCCGGATCTCGGCCTGCTCGCGGCGATGGCCGGCCAGCAGGCGGCCGGCGATCTTTCCGGTCTCGTGGAAATCGCGACGACGAACGGCAAGACCTCGGCCACAGTGCAGGCCTCGGGCTCCGCCATCCGGCGCGATGCAGTGAGCATCACCAAACCCGCGGTCGATCTCGAGATTGCCGACCTTGCCACCGCCGCGATCACCGGCTCGGTTCGCGCCGAACGTGTTGCCTCGGGTGAAAACCGCATTGAGGCCCTGCGCCTCGATTTTTCGCGCGAAGGACAGGCGACCAATTTCGATTTGACCGGCCGGCTCGATGGCGCGCCGCTCGTGACGAAGGGTAAGGTCCTCCAACGTGACGGCGGCCTTGATATCGCCTTGCAGACGGTCGAGGCGGCACCCCGGCGCATTGCGCTGAAGCTTGCCAAGCCGACGACGATCAAAGTCACCAACGGCGTTGCGGCGCTTGATGGGCTGACCATCCAGGCGGGCCGCGGCTCCGTCGCCATCTCCGGCCGTGCGGGCGAGACACTTGATTTGTCGCTGCGGCTCAATGCGTTACCGGCGGCGCTCGTCAACAATTTCGCGGCTGGCCTGGGGGCCGATGGCTCGATCGGCGGCACAGTGACGGTCAAGGGCAAGGCGGCGGCACCCGTCGTCAACTATGCGCTCGACTGGGACGGCGCCGTCACGAGCCAGACCCGCGGCGCGGGCATCGGCGCACTGAAAATCAATGCGAAGGGTGAGTTCGCCAACAATCAGGTGCGGCTCGATACGGTGCTCACCGGGGGTGGCGGCTTGTCCTTCCGCGGCGGCGGCACGGTCGGCATCGGTGGTGCAACGCCGCTCGGGCTCAAGTTCAACGGCACGGTGCCGTTCGGCCTGCTGCAGGGCCAGCTGTCCGCGCAGGGGTTCGTGCTGACAGGCAATGCCAATGTCGATGTCTCCATCGGCGGTACGGCGGCAGCCCCTTCCATCACCGGCAGCATCACGGCGGGCGGCGCACGCCTTGTCGATGTGCGTCGCAACCTCGCGGTCGAAAACCTGACGATCCGCGTCACCATGGACGGGCGCCAGGCGGTGATCGAAACCGTTTCCGGCAAGCTTGCGAGCGGCGGCCAGCTTTCGGCGAGTGGCCGCGTCGGCATCGACCCGGCAAGCGGCTTCCCGGTCGATGTGGCCGTCAAGCTCGGCGACATTACCTATGTCGATGGCACGCTGGTGACGGCGAATGTCGCCGGTGACCTGACGCTAAAGGGGCCTGTGGCCGCGCTGGCGCTGGGCGGCAATGTGCGTATCAACAAGGCGAACATCACCATTCCGCAAAAACTGCCGGCCTCGCTCTCCGAGATCGACATCAAGCACCGCAATGCGCCGGCCGACGTCAAGCGCATGACCGCGGACGTCCAGCGCGATCAGGGCGGCGGCGGGGGCGCCTCGCGTGGCATTGCGCTTGATTTGACCATAGAAGCCCCCGGGCAGCTTTTCGTGCGCGGCCGCGGCATCAACGCGGAACTCGGCGGCAGCCTGAAGATCACCGGCACGTCCTCGTCGCCCGTCGTGTCGGGCGGCTTCGAGCTGGAGCGCGGGCGCATGGAAATCCTGACGCGGCGCCTCGATTTCACCAGCGCGCATATCGGCTTTGCCGGCGGTCTGGTGCCGACGGTCAACCTCGTTGCAGGCAGCTCGGCAGGCACGACGGAAATCACGGTGACGGTGGCGGGCCAGGCCAACAATCCGACGGTCACCTTCGCCTCATCGCCATCGCTGCCACAAGATGAAATCCTGGCACAGCTCATCTTCAACCGGTCGATGTCGAACCTTTCGGCGATACAGATCGCCCAGCTCGCCTCGGCTGCCAGCCAGCTTGCCGGCGGCAGCTCGACCGGCCTGCTCGACAGCCTGCGCAGCAAGCTCGGCGTCGACGATCTCGACATCACGACGGATTCGGAAGGCCGGGCGGCGGTTTCGGCGGGAAAATATCTCAATGAGCGAACCTATATCGAACTGAAGCAGGATCCGGAGACGAACGGCGCCAAGGCGGTGATCAACCTCGACGTCGGCCGCGGACTCAAGCTGCGCGGCGAGGCCGGCAGCGGCGGCAGCGCCGGTGCGGGTATCTTCTATGAGAAGGAATATTGAGGCGGCCGTGCACGTGCACGTAGCCTCATCCTCGGGTTAAGCCCGACGATGACGGAGGAGAGGGAGCGACCTAAGCCGGGGCGTTTGCTTAAGTCAGCGCGTTCTTCGTCGTCTTCAGCAAGATATTCGTCTCGGTGACGGTGATGCCGTCGATGAGGCGGATGCGGTGTAGCGTCTCGTCGAAGGTTCCGAGGTCGCGGTCTTCCAGTTCGGCGATGAAATCCCAGCGGCCGTTGGTGGAGTGAAGGGCGCGCACCTGCGGCAGGCCGCGAAGCTGCACAGCCACCCGGTCGGCCATCTTGCCGTGTACCTCGATCATCACAATGGCGCGCACGCCACTGCCCGTCAGTTCCGAACCTGTCTTGATGGTGAAGGCGGCGATGGTGCCGGAGGTGACCAGCCGGTCGATCCGCGCCGCCACCGTCGCGCGCGAGGCGCCCGTCAGCGCGGCAAGGGAGGAGACAGGGGTGCGGGCATTGTGGCGCAGCGCGCCGATCAATGCGTGGTCTAGGTCGTCGAGACTTACCATTGTGTCCCCCAGTGCTTTGCAAATTGCTGAATTCGACCGTCTATCTGTCAGTTTTTCATCTTTTTGCCAACAAGGAGACCGGCAATAATCGGTCAAAACCGGAAAACCGGCACGCACGCATCTGCGGGGAAACCATGGCTGAAAATAACAAGCATATCGCGCTGATCGGCGCACCTCTGGAAGAAGGCTCCGGCCGCCGCGGCGCGGCGATGGGGCCGACGGCGCTACGTATCGCCGGTCTCGATTCAACCCTGATCGAGCTTGGGCACACGGTGACGGACGAAGGCGATCTGCGTCCGGTACCGGCGCGTGACCTTGCCAACCATCCCAAGGCGAACAATCTACAGATCGTCGCCGCCTTCACGCGCGCGCTCGACGCGGCCGTCTATGATGCGGCCCGTGGCGGCAAGTTCCCGTTGATACTTGGCGGCGACCATGCGCTTTCGATGGGGTCCGTCTCCGGCATGGCGCGGCATGCGGCCGATCAGGGTCGTCCGCTCTTCGTTCTCTGGCTCGATGCGCATGCGGATTTCAATTCGCCGGCGACCTCGCCCTCCGGCAACATGCATGGCATGCCGGTCGCCTTCTTCTGCGGCCAGGCCGAATTCGCGCCGATCCTCGAAGCCGGTCGCCCGATGGTCGATCCGAAGAACGTTTTCCAGGTCGGCATCCGTTCCGTCGATGCGCGGGAGCGCGAAGAGATCGCCGAGCACGGCGTCAATGTCTATGACATGCGCTCGATCGACGAGACCGGCATGGCGCATATCATGCACGACATCATCGCGCGCATCAAAGCGGCGAACGGCCTCTTGCATGTCAGCCTCGACGTCGATTTCCTCGATCCGGAACTGGCGCCCGGCGTCGGCACGACCGTTCCGGGCGGCGCGACGTTCCGCGAGGCTCATCTCATCATGGAGATGCTCTGCGACAGCGGCCTCGTCTCCTCACTCGACGTGGTCGAGCTGAACCCTTTCCTCGACGACCGCGGCAAGAGCGCCCGCATTCTCGTCGAACTGACCGCAAGCCTTTTCGGGCGCCGCATTCTCGACCGGCCGACCCGCAGCGCCTGAACCCTGGAGGATTTTATGACGCCGTCGACTGCAAGCCTGATCGAAACCGAGTACCGTCTCGGTGCCCATAACTACAAGCCGCTCGATGTGGTGCTGGCGCGCGGCGAGGGCGTCCATGTCTGGGATATCGATGGCAACCGCTATCTGGACTGCCTTTCGGCCTATTCGGCGGTGAACCAGGGGCATTGCCACCCGAAGATTCTTGCAGCGATGGTCGAGCAGGCTCAAAAGCTGACGCTCACCTCGCGGGCCTTCCGCAACGACCAGCTCGCACATTTCTACGAAGAGATCGCCGCACTCACCGGTTCGCACAAGGTGCTGCCGATGAATTCCGGCGCCGAGGCGGTCGAGACCGCGGTCAAGGCGGTGCGTAAGTGGGGTTACGAGGTGAAGGGCGTGCCGGAGGGCCAGGCCGAGATCATCGTCTGCGACAACAATTTCCATGGTCGCACCATGGGCATCGTCGGTTTCTCGACGGATCCGGATGCGCGCACCGGCTTCGGTCCCTTCGCGCCGGGCTTCCGCCACGTGCCGTTCGGTGATCTCGAGGCTTTCCGCGATGCGATCAACGAAAATACGGTTGCCTTCCTCATTGAGCCGATCCAGGGCGAGGCGGGTGTGCTGATCCCGCCGGCCGGCTATTTTTCGTCCGTGCGTCAACTTTGCACCCAACATGGCATCACGCTGATCCTCGACGAGATCCAGACCGGCCTTGGCCGCACGGGGAAACTGCTCGCCGAAGAGCATGAGGGTATCGAGGCGGATATGACGCTGGTCGGCAAGGCGCTGTCTGGCGGCTTCTATCCGGTCTCGGCGGTGCTTTCGAACAGCGAAGTGCTGGGTGTGCTGAAGCCGGGTCAGCACGGCTCGACCTTCGGCGGCAACCCGCTCGCCTGCGCCATTGCCCGTGCGGCGCTGAAGGTGCTGGTCGAGGAAGACATGATCGGCAACTCGGAGCGCATGGGCGATCGTTTCCAGGGCGGCCTCAAGGGCATCCGCTCCAACCTCATCAAGGGCGTGCGCGGCCGCGGCCTGATGTTGGCCGTGGAACTCGACCCGGCTGCTGGCGGTGCGCGGAAATATTGTGAGGCGCTGAAGGAGCGTGGCATCCTTGCCAAGGACACCCATGGCGATACGATCCGCATCGCGCCGCCGCTCGTCATCACCGGCGACCAGGTGGACTGGGCGCTCGAACAGTTCGAGGCCGTGCTGCGGACCTGATGTTTGCAGAGGTTGGAAAAACCGGGGGCTCCGCGGCATTGCGGGGCCTTCTTTCGTTCGGGGCGTAACAATCGTTCGGGCGTTTGAAAGATTTTAACCAGGGCGTGCATAGGATTGGAGCAAGACGCAGACCAACCTGGAAAGATCCCGATGACCTCCATCAATACGGCCAGCTTTGCCGGCGACACCCTCGAAATCATCGCATTCCGCCTGCATGATCAGGAATTCTGCGTGAAGACGACGACGATCCGCGAAATCCGCGGCTGGGCGCCGTCCACGCCGATCCCGCATTCGCCGCCGGACGTCATCGGCGTGATGAACCTGCGCGGCACGGTGATCCCGATTATCGACCTTGCCCACAAGCTCGGCATGAAGAGCACGGAAGCCAACGAGCGCAGCGCCATCGTGGTGGCCGAAGTGCACAGCATGGTCGTCGGCCTCGTCGTCGACCGGGTCTCCGACATCCTGACCATCCGCAGCGAGCAGCTCCAGCCGGTGCCGGAGGTAACGACCTCCTTCGACAAGGCCTATGCCGAAGGCATTATTGCCCATGAGAACGGCATGATCTGCTTCCTCAATCTTTCGCGCATGTTCAAGGAACGCGACATGGAAGACATGGCGGCCTGATCGCCCTACGCAATCATCCGTTTCGCTTGAGAAAAAACCGCCGTGCCTGTGCACGGCGGTTTTTTTCTGTCCGAAGCGAGTGCAACTTTTTAGTGAATTAGCGTACCGGAAAAGAACCGTCTCCCTGACGTTACGTTAGCGTTATTATCCAGCGTACTCTGTAAGTTATTGTTATGTAATAGATCTAAAACTCGCCATCTGGCTTTCATCAATTGTTAAGGCTGCCACTCCATCTTGGATTGTAGACACGCATTTCGGCGGCCGGCAAAAAACCTCCCGCATGGATTGAATCTCTGAGAGTCAAGACACGGTCCTCGCCACGGACCGTGCCCCAACGCATCAACCGACGATCGCCACGCGGTCCGTGGCTGTCACACAAGGGGACAGGTCATGCTTTCAATCGCGAAATCCATGGATGCGGGCCACATCATCGACGCGCTGTCGCGCTCGCAGGCCGTGATCCAGTTCGATCTTACCGGCAACATCCTCACTGCCAATGAAAACTTCTGCCGGGCACTCGGCTACGACCTGAAGGACATTGTCGGCAAACATCATCGCATCTTCTGCGAAGCGGGCTACGCGGCGAGCGAGGAATACCGGCAGTTCTGGGCGCGCCTCGGGCGCGGTGAATACGACGCCTCCAGCTACAAGCGCCTGCGCAAGGATGGCGGAGAAATCTGGATCCAGGCGTCGTACAATCCGATCTTTCGTCGCGGCAAGGCCTACAAGGTCGTCAAGTTCGCCACCGACATCACCGAAGCGAAGATGCAGGCGGCGGAGGATGCCAGCAAGCTCGATGCGATCTCCCGTTCGCAGGCCGTGATCGAGTTCACGCCGACCGGCGAAATCCTGAACGCCAACGAGAATTTCTGTGCCGGGCTCGGTTATGATCTCTCGGAAATTCGCGGCAAGCACCACCGTATGTTCTGCGATCCCGCCTATGTGCAGACACAGGCCTATTCGGACTTCTGGAAGAACCTCGCCGCCGGGCAATTCATCTCCAATGAATTCGTGCGCTACGGCAAGGGTGGACGGGAAATCTGGATCCAGGCCGCCTATAACCCGATCCGTGACCTGAATGGCCGGGTCTACAAGGTGGTCAAGTTCGCGACGGATGTCACCGAGCGCATGTCGGCGATCAATGCGCTTGGCGGCGCGCTGAAGGCGCTGTCGGAAGGCGACCTCACGCAAAACCTTGCCACGCCCTTCGTGCCCTCGATGGAAGCCGTGCGCCGGGACTTCAACGAAGCGGTCGCCGGCCTGCACGAGACCATGCGGACAGTCGAAACCAACGCCAATGCCATCGCGTCCGGCGCGCAGGAAATCCGCTCGGCGGCGGACGACCTTGCCAAGCGCACCGAACAGCAGGCCGCCTCCGTGGAAGAGACTGCAGCGGCGCTCGACCAGATCACCACGACGGTTGCCGATTCGAGCCGGCGGGCCGACGAGGCCGGTTCGCTGGTCACCAAGACCCGGGTGGGTGCGGAGAAATCCGGTGAGGTCGTCAAGAAGGCGATCGGCGCGATGGGGCAGATCGAACAGTCCTCGCGCGAAATCTCCAACATCATCGGCGTCATCGACGACATCGCCTTCCAAACCAACCTTCTGGCGCTGAATGCCGGCGTGGAAGCGGCCCGGGCGGGCGAGGCCGGCAAGGGCTTTGCCGTCGTGGCGCAGGAGGTGCGGGAGCTTGCACAGCGTTCCGCAAGTGCTGCGAAGGACATCAAGGCGCTCATCACCACCTCCGGCGAGCAAGTGAAGAGCGGTGTCGCCCTGGTCGACGAGACGGGGCGGGCCCTGCAGGAAATCCTGACGCAGGTCCATGACGTGCATACCAATGTGGCGGCGATCGTCGTGGCCTCGCGCGAGCAATCCACCGGGCTTCGCGAGATCAACCAGTCGGTCAACTCGATGGACCAGGCGACGCAACAGAATGCGGCGATGGTTGAGGAAAGCACGGCGGCAAGCCACGCCATGGCCCGCGAGGCGGATGCACTGCATGGGCTCATTCGCCGGTTCAAACTTGCCGGCAATGCGCAGCCGACGCATCGAGCCTCAGCGCCGGCACACGTAACACAGCTTCATGCCGTAGCGCGCACCCTGCGGGCGCCGCGTGGCTCCACGGCGTCGGCAGCGGAGAACTGGGAAGAGTTCTGAGCGCGAACCGCGGCATGAAAAAACGGCCGGCAGCAATGCCGGCCGTTGGTGTTTCAGGGCAGGGCCTCAGTGTGCAGCGGGCGCGCTGTTGGCCAAAGCGGGCGGCACTTCCGCAGGCGCTGGACGCCGGATCAGCGGCACGGCCTGCAGGACGAGACTATCGAGGCCTTCGCCACCGTGGTTATCGACGATATCGAAAAGCTGTCGGCGCATACGGGGTTCCCAGAACTTGTTGATGTGGGTGGCCACACCGTTCGGCCCCTCGCTGGCGGGTTGCGAGTGGAAGAAGGTGGCGATCTGGTTCGCCATCCTGACGAGTTTGTTGCCTTCCGACATGCTGATCTCCTAAGCGTTGCCCATGCGCCGCCCGGCGCCGGACACGATGCGTTCCGCACCGGTGAAAATCTCGAATTCCTCGCCGCGCACCAGCGCGATCAACGTCATGCCCGCCTCTTCCGCGGTGCGGATGGCGAGCGCCGTCGGTGCGGAAATGGCGATGATGAAGGGGCTGCCGATGATCGCCGTCTTCTGCACCATCTCGACGGACACACGGCTCGTCACGACGACAGCACCCGTGCTGCCGGCATGGCCGGCGCGTCGCGCGGCACCGACGAGCTTGTCGAGCGCATTGTGCCGCCCAACATCCTCGCGTACCGCAATCAGTCCAGTGCCCGGCACGTAGAAGCCGGCGCCATGCACGGCGCGCGTCACCATGTGCAGCGGCTGCTGGCCATTCAGCAGGCGCACGGCCTCGGCCACTTCATCCTCACTGAGCGTAAGTTCTGACGCACGCACGGATGGCGTCACGCGAACTGCCTGTTCGATCGATTCGATGCCGCACAGGCCGCAGCCGACAGGGCCGGCCATGTGGCGGCGGCGGGCCGTCAATGCATCGTTCTGCACATCGGCAAGACGGATCTGCACGTCGATGCCCTTGTCTTCCGCCAGCACTTCGATGGTTTCGATCTCACCGGGATCGCTGATGATGCCTTCCGTCAGGCTGAAGCCGACGGCGAAATCCTCGAGATCGGCGGGCGTCGCCATCATCACGGCATGGGTCGAGCCGAGATAGGAGAAGGCGACCGGGGTTTCCTCCGGCACAAAACGCTCTCCCTCGACAAGTCGCCCGTTGCGGCGGGCGATCTCGGAAACCTTGGTCGTGGTGGAAAATTCCGGCACGCGCGTTCCTATTCTGCCGCCTCCAGCTTGCCGGCGATCCGGCGCGATCGGCGTGCCAGCTCGTCATATTCGATCTGCCAGTCGGACGGGCCGTTCGACGGCGAGATCTGCACGGCCGTCACCTTATACTCCGGACAGTTCGTCGCCCAGTCGGAGAAATCGGTGGTGATGACGTTTGCCTGCGTCGTCGGATGATGGAAGGTCGTGTAGACGACGCCGGTCGCGACGCGGTCGGTGACCAATGCGCGCAGCGTCGTCTCGCCGGCGCGGCTGGCAAGCCGCACCCAGTCGCCATCGCGGATGCCGCGGTTTTCGGCGTCATGCGGATGGATCTCCAGCCTGTCTTCCTCGTGCCAGACGACGTTTTCCGTACGGCGTGTCTGCGCGCCGACATTGTACTGGCTAAGCACGCGGCCGGTGGTGAGCAGCAGCGGGAAGCGCGGGCCGGTCTTCTCGTCGGTTGCGACATATTCCGTTCGTATGAATTTACCTTTGCCGCGCACAAAGCCGTTGATGTGCATGATCGGCGACCCTTGCGGGTTCTTCTCGTTGCACGGCCACTGCACGGAGCCCATCTTCTCCAGATAGTCGTAGGAGACGAGAGCAAAGCTCGGCGTCGTCGCGGCGATCTCGTCCATGATCTCGGACGGATGGGTATAATTCCAGTTGAGGCCCATTGCCTGGGCGAGGTTCTGCGTGACCTCCCAGTCGGCATAGCCGTTCTTCGGCGTCATCACACGGCGAACGCGGTTGATGCGGCGCTCGGCATTGGTGAAGGTGCCGTCCTTCTCCAGGAAGGTCGAGCCCGGCAGGAAGACATGGGCGTAGTTCGCCGTCTCGTTGAGGAAGAGGTCCTGCACGACGACGCATTCCATGGCGGCGAGGCCGGCGGAGACGTGCTTGGTGTCCGGATCGGACTGGAGGATGTCCTCGCCCTGGATATAGAGGCCCTTGAACGTGCCCTCGACGGCGGCGTCCAGCATGTTGGGAATACGCAGGCCCGGTTCGTTGTTGAGCTTGACGCCCCAGAGTTTTTCGAAGATCTCGCGGGTCGCGTCATCGGAGATATGGCGGTAACCCGGCAGTTCGTGCGGGAAGGAGCCCATGTCGCACGAGCCCTGCACGTTGTTCTGACCGCGCAACGGGTTCACGCCCACGCCCTCGCGGCCGATATTGCCGGTCGCCATGGCGAGGTTGGCGATGGCGATGACCGTCGTCGAACCCTGGCTGTGCTCGGTGACGCCGAGGCCGTAATAGATCGAGCCGTTGCCGCCGGTGGCGAAAAGACGTGCAGCACCGCGCAGCGCTTCCGGCTCCACGCCGGTGAACTGCTCGATCGCCTCGGGGCTGTGCCGTGGTTCGGCGACGAAGGCGGCCCAGTCTTCGAATTCCGACCAGTCGCAACGCTCGCGAATGAAGCGCTCGTCATAAAGGCCTTCCGTCACGATGACATGGGCAAGGGCAGTGACGATGGCAACGTTCGTACCGGGCTTCAATGGCAGGTGATAGGAGGCCTTGATGTGCGGCGAGGAGACGAGCTCGGTGCGGCGCGGATCGATGACGATGAGCTTGGCACCCTGGCGCAAGCGCTTCTTGAGGCGCGAGGCGAAGACCGGGTGGCCGTCCGTCGGGTTGGCGCCGATGACGATGACGACATCCGTGTGCTCGACCGAATCGAAATTCTGCGTGCCGGCGGAGGTGCCGAAGGTCTGGCCGAGACCATAACCGGTCGGCGAATGACAGACGCGGGCGCAGGTATCGACGTTGTTGTTGCCGAAGCCGGCGCGGATCAGCTTCTGGACGAGATAGGTCTCTTCGTTCGTACAGCGCGACGAGGTGATGCCACCGATCGAATCGCGGCCATACTGGTACTGGATGCGGCGGAATTCGGCGGCGACATGGGCATAGGCTTCGTCCCAGGTCACTTCGCGCCACGGATCCGAGATCTTTTCGCGGATCATCGGATTGAGGATGCGATCCTTGTGGGTCGAATAGCCATAGGCGAAGCGGCCCTTGACGCAGGAATGGCCGCGATTGGCCTGGCCATCTTTCCACGGCACCATGCGGACCAGTTCTTCGCCGCGCATCTCGGCCTTGAAGGAGCAGCCGACGCCGCAATAGGCGCAGGTGGTGACGACGGAATGTTCGGGCTGGCCGATCTCGATGACGGATTTTTCGGTGAGCGTCGCCGTTGGGCAGGCCTGCACGCAGGCGCCGCAGGACACACATTCCGATTCGACGAAATGTTCATGCATGCCTGGCGACACGCGGCTGCCGAAGCCGCGGCCCTCGATGGTCAGCGCGAAGGTGCCCTGCACCTCTTCGCAGGCGCGCACGCAGCGCGAACAGACGATGCATTTCGACGGATCGTAGGTGAAATAGGGGTTCGATTCGTCCTTCGGCATCCACTTGGCGTTGATCTCGCCGCTATTGCGGGCCTTGACGTGGTTGTCGCCCTCATAGCCATAGCGCACGTCGCGCAGGCCGACTGCGCCGGCCATGTCCTGCAATTCGCAGTCGCCGTTCGCAGCACAGGTGAGACAGTCCAGCGGGTGGTCGGAGATATAGAGCTCCATCACGCCCTTGCGGATATCTTTCAAGCGGCCCGTCTGGGTGTGGACGACGAGGCCGGGCGCCACGGGTGTCGTGCAGGAGGCAGGCGTGCCGTTGCGGCCTTCGATCTCGACGAGACAGAGACGGCAGGAGCCGAACGCATCCACCATGTCGGTGGCGCAGAGTTTCGGCACCTTGATGCCAGCCTCCATCGAGGCGCGCATGATGGAGGTGCCTTCCGGAACGGTGATCTCGTTCCCGTCGATGGTGAGCGTCACCATCTTTTCCGCGCGAGAGGCGGGCGTGCCGTAGTCGATTTCGGGGACGAGGGACATGGGAACCTCCAGTCAATTCTTGCGCCACGAAAGGGGTTCGGGCGACTTGGGTTGTTTCTACGACGTCTTCTCGGCGAGGGTTGCCGCAACCAGTGCATTCGCATGGCCATGGCCAAGACCGTGCGTTTCCTTGAGGAGCGCCACGATCTGCATATGAGCCTTGCCGTCCTGCGCGCGAACGATCGCTTTCCAGTGTTCGATCGGCTGGCCGTACTTCTTCTCGATGGCCGGGAAGTAGGAGGCCGGGCCTTTGACCTTTTCTGTCTCGCTCATTCCGCAGCCTCCACCAGGGGGGCCGGCGAAAAGTCTTCCGGGAAATGGGTCATGGCGCTCATCACCGGATAGGGCGTGAAACCGCCCAGCGCACAGAGCGAGCCGAACTTCATCGTGTTGCAGAGATCGGCGAGCAGCGCGCGGTTCTTCTCCGGCTCGATGCCCTGGGCAATCTTGTCGGCGGTCTCGACGCCGCGCGTCGAGCCGATGCGACAGGGCGTGCACTTGCCGCAGCTTTCCACGGCGCAGAATTCCATGGCGAAGCGCGCCTGCTTCAGCATATCGACCGTTTCGTCGAACACGGTGATGCCGGCATGGCCGATCAGGCCGTCCTTGGCCGCGAAGGCCTCGTAATCGAAGGGCGTGTCGAACAGCGCGCGCGGGAAATAGGCGCCGAGCGGGCCACCCACCTGCACGGCGCGAACCGGGCGGCCGGAGGCCGTGCCGCCGCCGATCGTATCGACGATCTCGCCGAGCGTCAGGCCGAAGGCGGTTTCGTAGAGGCCGCCATGTTTGACGTTGCCGGCGATCTGGAGCGGGATCGTGCCACGCGAGCGGCCCATGCCGAAGTCACGGTAATAGGCGGCACCCTTGTCCATGACGACGGGCACGGAGGCGAGCGAGATGACGTTGTTGACGACCGTCGGACGGCCCATAAAACCCTGGAGCGCGGGCAGCGGCGGCTTGGCACGCACGATGCCGCGCTTGCCTTCGAGGCTGTTGAGCAGAGCGGTTTCCTCGCCGCAGACATAGGCGCCCGCGCCAACGCGGATTTCCATGTCGAAGGCTCTTCCCGAGCCAAGCACCGACGGGCCGAGCACGCCGGCGGCGCGCGCGACGGTGACGGCTTCGTTCATGACGGCGATGGCGTGCGGATATTCCGAGCGGGTGTAGACGTAGCCCTTGGTGGCACCGGTCGCGAGGCCGGCGATCGCCATGCCCTCGATCAGCACAAAGGGATCACCCTCCATGATCATGCGGTCGGCAAAGGTGCCGCTGTCGCCCTCGTCGGCATTGCAGACGATGTATTTTCTGTCGCCGGGTGCATCGAGCACGGTCTTCCACTTGATGCCCGTCGGGAAGCCGGCACCGCCGCGACCGCGCAGGCCGCTGTCGGTGACTTCCTTGACGACCTCGACCGGGGCCATGGTGATGGCTTTTTCCAGGCCCTTCAGGCCGCCATGGGCCTTGTAGTCGTCCAGCGAGACGGGATCGATGACGCCGCAGCGGGCGAAGGTGAGGCGGGTCTGGTTTTTCAGGAACGGAATGTCTTCCGTTCCGCCAAGACAGAGCGCATGGGCTTTGCCTTCAAGGAGGCCGGTATCGAGCAGGGAGGCAACATCGGATGGCTTTACCGGCCCATAGGCGATGCGGCCTTCGGCGGCCTCGACCTCGACCAGCGGCTCCAGCCAATGCATGCCGCGTGAACCGTTGCGCACGATTTTGATGTCGAGCTTGCGGGCATCCGCCTCACGGGCCAACGCCTTGGCGACGCGGTCGGCGCCGAGCGCAAGGGCGGCGGCATCGCGGGGAATGTAGATGCGAACGGTCATCGGCGTGCCTCCGCAACAAGTTCCCTGGCAAGGTCCGCATCGACCCGCCCATGCACCTCGCCGTCGAGCATCGCGGCGGGTGCGCACGAACAGAGTCCGAGACAGTAGATCGGTTCGAGCGTCACGGCGCCATCCAGCGTGGTCTGGTGGAAATCGATGCCGAGCAGCGATTTGACGCGCTCGGCAATTTCGTCCCCGCCCATCGACTGACAGGCCTCGGCGCGACAGAGCTTCAGGACATGGCGTCCGGCCGGGTGGTCGCGGTAATCGTGATAAAAGGTAACGACGCCATGCACTTCGGCGCGCGACAGGTTCAGTTCGGTCGCGATGACCGGCAGACATTCCTGCGGGACATAGCCGAACTCGGCCTGGATTTCATGCAGGATGGGAAGAAGCGGCCCTTCGAGCCCCTTTAGGTCGCTGACAATTGCCAGCGTTCTCGCTCCGATATCGCCGGTCACGTGCACATTCATGGTCAGGCCTCCCAACCGACACGAATGAACCGCAAGGATTATACGGGTTCTGGCGCGCCGATACCATTGAAACTGCTCGGCGAAGACCGGAACCCTGTCGATCCACGCGGACTATCCGGACAGCTTCTCAGTCCGGAGGCGGCGGGTCAATAAAGCAAAGCCGTTGGCTGATAGGAAAATCCTATCAATCGATCCCTTTTTCCGCCAGCACACGGGCTTCGTGCAGCAAGGCGGAAACGAGCGGCGTGAAAGGCTCACGGTGGGTGGCGACGAGACCGACAGTGTGGTGCGGTTCAGGGTCGACAAGAGAAACTATACTTATTTCGTCAGGAAATCCAAATGATTTTGCGACATTTCTCGGCATGATGCTGGACCAGCGTCCGGTGCGCACATGCGAGAACAGCACGATCATCGAGTTCGCTTCGAGCGACGGCTCGACTGTAACGCCTGCTTCGGCGAAGTGGCGGTTGATGATGCGACGGTTCTGCATGTCGGCAGTCAATAGGCAAAGCCTAATATTGCCGGCCTCCTGCCAGGTCACGGTTTCGCGATCAGCGAAGGCGTTACCCTTGGCGGTGACGAGGCAATAGTGCTCGTGCAGGAGCGGCACGCTGGTGACGCGGCCGAGCGGCTCGTTTTCCAGATAGGTGAGGCCGGCATCGATCTCGAGGTTTTCCAGCAGGCCGAGAATCTTGATCGAGGTCGTCGAGAGGATGGAGAAGGTGACGTCGGGGTGCTTTTCCTGAAACGGCGCGGTGATGTGCGGCACCATGGCGAGCGTCGTCGGGATGGCGGCAAGGCGGATATGCCCGGAAAGGCCCTTTCGCGCGGCGCGCATTTCCTCGCGCATGGTGCGGGTGTCGCCGACGATGCGGCGCGCCCATTCGAGCACACGCTGGCCCTCCGGTGTCAGGCCCTGGAAGCGGGAACCGCGGACAACAAGCATTACGCCGAGCTGCTCCTCCAGCTGGCGGATTGCCGCCGAAAGTGTCGGCTGCGAAATGCCGAGCTCCTCCGCGGCCCGGGCGAAATGCCGTTCGCGGGCGAGCGCGATGAAATATTCAAGCTTGTCTATCATGTGCGAACCGCGCCTCCCTGCTCTTGATACAAAAGAACAGTGGCGACACCAATGCCCCGCGCCCTATATCTGGCGTAGCGACAGGATCACGAGGAGGACGCCATGACGTTTCAAGCATTGCTGGTCGAGAAGGGAGCGGATGGCGCAGTCTCCGCAGCCATCCAGGAACTCGACGATTCGCGGCTTCCCGATGGCGATGTCACCGTCGCGGTGGAATATTCGACGCTCAACTACAAGGACGGGCTCTGCATCAACGGCAAGGGCGGGCTGGTGCGCGCCTTTCCGCATGTGCCGGGCGTCGATTTCGCCGGCACCGTCGAAGCCTCGGACGATCCGCGCTACCGCCCCGGTGACCGGGTGGTGCTGACCGGCTGGCGCGTCGGCGAGGTCTGGTGGGGCGGCTATGCGACGCGTGCCCGGGTCAAGGCCGACTGGCTGGTGCCGCTGCCGGACACGCTTTCGACGCGCCATGCGATGGCGATCGGCACGGCGGGGCTCACCTCGATGCTCTCCGTCGTCGCGCTGGAAAAGGCCGGGCTTTCGCCGCTGAAAGGCGATGTGCTGGTGACGGGGGCCGCCGGCGGTGTCGGCTCAGTTGGCGTCGCACTGTTGGCACGGCTTGGTTATTCGGTCGCCGCCGTCACAGGCCGTCCGGAAACGGCGGACTATCTCAGGAGCCTCGGCGCGGAGACGATCGTCGGCCGTGACGAATTGTCGGAGGCAAGCAGCAAGCCGCTCGAATCCGAGCGCTGGGCCGGTGCGATCGACGCGGTTGGCGGCGAGATGCTGGGGCGTGTGCTGAAGCAGATGAAGTATGACGGCGCCGTTGCCTCTGTCGGCCTTGCGGCGGGTGCTGCCGTGCCGTCTTTTACGGTCATTCCGTTCCTGCTGCGCGGGGTCAGCCTTCTCGGCATCGATTCCGTGATGCGGCCCTACGACCAGCGCGTCGACGCCTGGAACCGCATCGCCTCCGACCTGCCGATGGACAAGCTGGAATCCATGGTGGTCGAGCATCGGCTCTCGGATCTGCCGGAACTGGCCAACTCCATTCTCGACGGCAAGGTCAAGGGGCGCGTCGTCGTCGATGTACGCGCTTAGGGCAATTCCGGCAGCCCATGTGGTTTAGACCTGCACCGGTCGCGCTTCCTGGTCCGTCACGCCGAAGACGCGCTGGTAGCGCTCGATCTCGGCCGGGTCCCCGGTCGCCTTGGCGGGATTGTCGGAGAGCTTGACCGCCGGCCGGCCATTGGCGCTTGTCACCTTGCAGACCAGCGATATCGGGTCGAGACCATTGCCGCCGTCCGGGTCGCAGCCGCGAAAATCATTGGTCAGGTTGGTGCCCCAGCCGAAACTCATGCGCACGCGGCCGTGGAAATGCCGGTAGGTTTCCTCGATCGTGTCGATGTCCATGCCGTCGGAAAAGATCAGCAGTTTTTCGCGCGGATCGCGGCCCTTCTCCTTCCACCAGCGGATGATCTGTTCGCCGCCGGAAATCGGTGGCGCGCTGTCCGGGCGAAAACCGGTCCAGTCAGCAACCCAGTCCGGCGCGTTGGCGAGGAAGGCGGTCGTGCAATAGGCGTCGGGCAGCGCGATCAGCAGATTGCCGTTATAGTGCTGCTGCCATGCTTCCAGCACCTGGTAGGGCGCCTGGGCCAGCGCTGCATCGCCATCGGCGAGTGCGGCGGCGACCATCGGCAGTTCGTGTGCATTCGTGCCGATCGCTTCCAGATCGGCATCCATGGCAAGCAGCACGTTGGACGTGCCGATGAAACGATCGTCCAAACCTTCCTTGAGGGCTTCCACGCACCAGCGCTGCCAAAGAAAACCATGTCGCCGCCGCGTGCCGAAATCCGAGATGACGAGATCCGGCAGCTGGCGCAGCCGCTCGACCTTTTCCCAGAGCCGGGCCTTGGCGCGGGCATAGAGCACATCGAGCGTGAAGCGGCCCCTGTCGCGCATCGCGGCGCGCGACTTCAGTTCGTTGATGATAGCGAGTGCCGGAATCTCCCACATCGTGGTGTGCGTCCAAGGCCCGTCGAAATGCAGCTCGTATTGCCCGTCGATCTTGCGCAGTTCGTAGTCCGGCAGGCGGAATGCCGCCAGCCAGGCAATGAAATCCGGGCCGAACATGCGTGCTTTGCCGTAGAAACTGTTGCCGGCCAGCCAGATCAGCTCCTTTTTGGTGAACCGTACGCTGCGGGCATGGTCGAGCTGGGCACGCAGTTCACCCTCGTCGATGACGTCGGCCAGCCGCACGCTCTTCGTCCGGTTGATCAGCGAGAACGTCGCTTCGACGTCCGGGTGCAGCTGCCGGATCATCTGGAGCATCAGCAATTTGTAGAAATCGGTATCGAGCAGGCTGCGGACGATAGGGTCCAGCCGAAAATTGTGATCATGGGTACGGGTCGCAATATCGGTAACAGCCATGCCGCATAGTCCTCATCATTGACGAGGTGAAATATGCGCATTGGGGCGCCGGCGGCAAGTCACCGCGCGAGGGCGGCTGGATGGCTCACGCCGTGGCGGTCTCCGGAAGCAGCGCGTCTCCCCTGGTATAGGTGTCCTCGAAACGATCGAACCCATGAGTGCCGCCGTTGACGGCCCGGCGCGCCGCCTTCAGGTCTCCACTCGACAGGGCGTTGCGGATGACGTCCTGCTTGTTGAACAGGAATTGCGCCAGGATGAGGCCGGCCAGCGTGGAATCATTGGCCAATGTCGGCGTCACGATCAGATTGGCGCTGATCTGGGCCCCGATTCGATTGTAGTTGTAGCGGCCCGTCAACTGCACGAAGCCACGGCCGCGAAAACGTGCGCCGTCGCCGGGCTGGGTGTTTCCCAAATTCTTGCCGACGCTCGTGCCCGGTTCGTATTTATCGAACGGAACCGTGCTGGTGTTGTATTTGCTGACGAATTCGTTGATGGGCACGAAGCCTTCGGTCTCTGCGCGAATGGTCGCCAGTGCCATCAGCACCATTTCCCGGTCGACAAGTCCCTTTTCGCGCAGGCCGGCAAGCACGGACGGCAGGTGCGTCTTGATATTGGCGAGCGGTGTCGCCGGGTTGAAAATGCTCTTGACCAGGGTCGGGCTGATGAGATCGGTGCTGTCGTCATCCGCGGCGGCGGCACCCGTTCCCACCGCCGGAGCGGTTATCATCGATGTGATCGAACCGAGCTTGGTCTTGATGTCGGCCAGGTCGAGTTTGAAGGCGGCCTCCGTGACCGCAGCAGTTGTAAGCACGTCGGCAGCGGGCGTTTGGCCGGCGACGTTCACGACAACGGTCGATGGCGGCTTTGTCGGCGTAGTGCCCGTTGCCGCGCCTTCACCGCCCCCCGGAGAGCCGCCACCGGCCGGCGTCGGCAGGCGGGCGACGAAGGCCTCGATGATGTCCGTGCCGGC
Source organism: Sinorhizobium sp. RAC02 (assembly GCF_001713395.1). Lineage (NCBI taxonomy): Bacteria > Pseudomonadati > Pseudomonadota > Alphaproteobacteria > Hyphomicrobiales > Rhizobiaceae > Sinorhizobium > Sinorhizobium sp. RAC02. The sequence goes on from NZ_CP016450.1 coordinate 3,683,045, forward strand.
ATAGCCGGCTGCCGCCAGGCCGAGCAGCAGGTCGATGTCGTTGACTGTGATGGCGGCAAGCTTGCCCAGATCGAGCAGCAGCGCGGCTGCCACGCCCGCGATGAAGCCGATGAACAGGCTGATGACCAGCCTGCTGGCAATGAAGCTATCCTGCTCGTTGGGACCCTTCGCGGCATTTTCGTCGTGAAGCTTCTTGAGGCCGATGACTGTTCGCGCACCCTGGCCGATCAACCCCATGACGCCGCCTAGGAAGACTGCGCCGAGAACCTCTGCAACTGCCATGACCCACCTCCCAACATTAGGAGAGAGTTAACCAGCAATCGTGAAAAAATGCAACCTTTGACTGTGGTTTTGCTGCCCCTGGCGACAATGCTCGCGCGAAAGGAAGCGCGAGCAGATTCGCATGATCATCGTCGCGCGCCGGGATGTGGTGCGCGGTGGGCCGCAACGAGGCGGCACCCTATGCGGATCTATGGGAAAGGCGGCCCTCAGGCCGCCTTCTTGTTCCCGTTGAACGGGATTTCGATATCGACGGCGAGCGTCGAGACCTGGGCCCCGCGTTCCATCTTGATGCTGACCTTCTCGTCGTCGATCTGCATATGCTTGGAAATGGCCTTGAGGATCTCGTCGCGCAGCTTGTTGACGAGGTCCGAATCGCCGGTGGAGGCGCGCTCATGGGCGAGCAGCACCTGCAGCCGCTCACGGGCGGCCGGGGCCGACTGGGTGCGGGAGAAGAAACGGAACAGGTTCATGCCGCTTTCCTTCCGAAGATCTTGCCCAGGAAGCTGCGCTTGTCGCCGGGAATGGTGACCGGGAGGTTTTCACCCTTGAGGCGGCGTGTCGCTTCGAAATAGGCGAGCGAGGGGGCGCAACGGCCGTCGGCGAGCGTCACGGGCGCGCCGACGTTCGACGCGCGCAGCACGTCCATGCTTTCCGGGATGATGCCCAGCAGCGGGATCGACAGGATTTCGAGCACGTCGTCGACCTTCAGCATGTCGCCGCGCTCGGCGCGGGCCGCGTCGTAGCGTGTGAGCAGCAGGTGCTTTTCGACGCGTTCGCCGTTCTCCGCCTTCAGTGTCTTGGAATCGAGCAGGCCGATGATGCGGTCGGAATCGCGCACGGAAGAGACTTCGGGATTGGTGACGACGATCGCGACGTCCGCGTGGCGCATGGCCAGCGTGGCACCACGTTCGATGCCGGCCGGGCTGTCGCAGATGACCCAGTCGAAAGCGTTCTTCAGGGCGGCGATGACCTGCTCGACGCCTTCCGGCGTCAGGTTGTCCTTGTCGCGGGTCTGCGATGCGGGCAACAGGTAGAGCGTCTCGACGCGCTTGTCGCGGATCAGTGCCTGCGTCAGCTTGGCTTCGCCCTGGATGACGTTGACGAGGTCATAGACGACGCGGCGCTCGGCCCCCATGACGAGGTCGAGATTGCGCAGGCCGACGTCGAAATCGACGACCACGACCCTATCGCCGCTCTGTGCCAGCGCGGCGCCGAGTGCGGCTGACGACGTCGTCTTACCGACGCCGCCTTTACCCGATGTGACCACGATTACCTTGCCCATGGACCTCTCCAGTTCTGTGTATGTGTTTCGGTTCAGCCGAGTGTCGCTGCCTTGATCGTTTCGCCATCGAGCCAGATCTGCACGGGCTTGCCGCGCAGGTCCGGCTCCAGGTCGTCGGCGGTCTTGTAGAACCCGTCGATGGCAATCAGTTCCGCTTCGAGTTTGCGGCAGAAGATGCGCGCCGACGCGTTGCCCGTCGTGCCGGCCATCGCCCGGCCGCGCAGCGGGCCGTAAACATGGATCGAGCCGCCGGCGACGATTTCCGCGCCTGATGCGACCGAGCCGACGATGGTGACGTCGCCTTCGGGGAAGAAGATGGACTGTCCCGAGCGCACCGGCCGGTTGACGACCATCGACGGCATGACCGAGGCCTGCGGTGCCGGTGCCTGCGTTGGGGGCGGGCTGGAGGGCGCTACGGCTTCGACGTGCTGGCTCCGGTCTGCCTGGTCGCTGACGGGCGCTTCGATATCCGCGGCCGGCCGGCCATCGGTCATTGCCGGCGGCAGGTCCGGACCGAGCAGGGCGGAGCGTGCGCCCTCGAGGCCCATGACGCGCACGTTGCGGACGCTGAGTTCGCCAACGAGGTCGCGCAGCTGCTGGCGGTCGATATCCAGTCCTTCGACGTCCAGAATCACCGGCCGGCGCAGGAAGAAACCGGCGGAGCGCCGGGCCAGATCATCAAGCCGTGCCAGCCAGTCCTCGAAGGGAAGCTCCGGGGTCAGGGACAGTGCAAGGAAGGATCGCCCCTTGAGGCGGATAGGCCGTGGCTGTGTTAACACGTCGGTCATCTTGGTTAATTTTCGGTTGCTTCGGTGTATCGAAGAAATGGTTAACAAAGGGTTAATTGCAGGCCTGGCTGGCGCGAGGCATGCCGCGTCAAAACGTGTTGTGAGCATGCGGCAAACGGCTGGATTTGCAGGCGAAGGCGACGTGTCGCGACACGTTAATTTTTAAAGGGAAATTGCGCGCGTGCTCGGATTTTAAGCGCAGTTAAGGGCGTGTGGCGCAAGCGCGCAACACATCGGGGCGAGGATGCAGCCGGTGCTGAATTTCGCCGCGCGAATCGACTGGGAGGGTGCGGGGCGAGCCGTTCAGCAGATGAGCTGACCGCCGTTGACCTCCAGCACCTGGCCGGTGATGTAGCCGGACAGCGCCTCAGAAGCGAGGAAGAGATAGGCGGGCGCGCAGTCTTCCGCTGTGCCGAGGCGCTGCAGCGGGATTGTCTTGCGCGTCGCCTCCAGCTTGTCCGCAGACGAATAACGCGCATGGAAGTCGGTGGTGATCGTACCCGGCGAGACGCAATTGACGCGGATGCCGTCCGGCGCCAATTCACGGGCAAGCCCCTTGGAATAGGTCGAGACGAAGGCCTTGGTGGCGGAATAGATGGCGGAGCCCGGGCTGCCGCCGGTGAGCGCCGAGATCGAGACCGTGTTGACGATCGCGGCATGCGGCGCGCGGCGCAGCGACGGCAGCAGCGCGCGCGTCACCTCGACGACGGAGGTCTGGTTGAGGCGCACGACGGTGTCGTACTGTTCGTCCGTCAGGTCCGCCGCCGGAAAGCGTCCGACCATGGTGCCGGCATTGTTGATGAGCACGTCGATATGCGGGAAGAGGCTGTCCACCCGCTGCAGGATCGCGCCGATGCCGCCTTCGACGAGAAAATCCGAATAGACGATATGGGCGCGGGCCTCAGCAACCGCGATGTCGAGAAAGTCGGGCAGGGGGCCGGAAGCGGCGCGCCCGCCGTGCAGCAGCACATGGGCGCCGCAATCGAGGAACTGCCGGGCGATCTCCAGACCGATGCCGCGCCCTGCGCCGGTGACGACGACATTCGCGCCCTTGAACAAGGCTGGATGAAACATGGTTGTCCTCCCGGTGCTCTCCGTGGTCTGCTATGCCCGGCCAGTATCACAAAAATATGCCCGCACTCCAAGAAGGAAGAGCGGATCAATTGATGTGCTTTCGTTTTTGCATATTATGAAACCAAACGAAAGCAATGGGAGGGGTCTATGTTTCTCACAGGTCGCCAGGCGGAGATCCTCGATCTCGCGAAGGTCGAGGGCCGCGTGCTCGTGGAGGACCTTGCGGCGCGCTTCTCCGTAACGCCGCAAACCATCAGGAAGGATCTCAACGACCTCTGCGACAGCAAGGCGTTGACGCGCATTCATGGCGGCGCGCTCTTCCCGAGCGGCAACGAGAATGTGAAATATGAGGCGCGCCGCTCGATTGCAGCCCCTGAAAAGCAGGCGATCGGCCGCGCCGCCGCCACCATGATCCCCGACAACTCCTCGCTGTTCATCAATATCGGCACGACGACGGAGGCCGTCGGCGAGGCCCTGCTCGACCATAAGGAACTGATGGTCATCACCAACAATATCAACGTTGCCAATCGCTTGCGCGTCTACCCCTCGATCGAGGTGGTGATTGCCGGCGGCGTCGTGCGCGGTGCGGACGGTGGCATCGTCGGCGAGGCGGCGGTCGACTTCATCCGGCAGTTCAAGGTGGATTACGCGGTGATCGGCGTTTCGGCGATCGACGAGGACGGCGCGCTGCTCGACTTCGACTATCGCGAGGTGAAGGTGGCGCAGGCGATCATCGCGAATGCGCGCCATGTCATCCTGGTTTCGGATTCGACGAAATTCGAAAGGACCGCGCCGGTGCGCATCGGCCACCTGTCGCAGGTCCATACCTTCATCACCGATACCTGTCCCTTCGAGGGCATTCGCGACATTTGCCAGGAGCATGACGTGCGCCTGATCGAAACGTCTTCGCAGGGATGAGACCACAAAAGCAGCATTAGTCTTACATTCGTTTGACATTCGAAATGTTTTCGTTTTAACTCCTCATGCTTTCGCAACTGCGCAGAATTGTGCAATGCGAAATGGGAGGGGAACTTGGACGGCAACGTGATCCGCGATATTTTTGTTATCGGTGGCGGCATCAATGGCTGCGGCATTGCACGCGATGCTGCGGGCCGTGGGTATTCGGTCGTGCTTGCCGAGATGAAGGACTTTGCGTCCGGTACGTCTTCCGCCTCGACCAAGCTCATTCATGGCGGCCTGCGCTATCTCGAACATTATGAATTCCGTCTGGTGCGCGAAGCGTTGATGGAGCGCGAAGTGCTCTGGGCCATGGCGCCGAACGTCATCTGGCCGATGCGTTTCGTGCTGCCGTTCCAGAAGGGCGGGCCGCGTCCGGCCTGGCTCATCCGCCTCGGCCTGTTCCTCTATGACTATATCGGTGGCCGCAAGCTTTTGCCGGCAACCCGCACGGTGGACCTCGCGAAGGACCCCGCCGGTGGCCCGCTCAAGAAACTCTTCCGCAAGGCCTTCGAATATTCCGACGGCTGGGTCGATGATGCCCGCCTCGTCGTGCTGAATGCGCGTGACGCCGCCGATCGCGGCGCCGACATCCGCACCGGCACCAAGGTCGTGACCGCGCGTCGCGAAAACGGCCACTGGAATGTCGAGACGGAGAATGTCGAGACCGGCACCCGCGAGACGTTTCGCGCCCGCATGCTGGTCAACGCGGCCGGTCCCTGGGTGGACAAGGTTCTCTCCTCCGCCTTCGGCCGCAACGATGTGCACAATGTCCGCCTCGTGCAGGGCAGCCATATCGTCGTGAAGAAGAAATTCTCCGATCCGCGCGCCTACTTCTTCCAGAACCCGGATGGGCGTATCATCTTCGCCATTCCCTATCAGGAAGAGTTCACGCTGATCGGCACGACCGACCGGGACTATCAGGGCGATCCCCGAGATGTTCGAATCAGCGACGCGGAAATCGACTATCTTTGTGCTTCGGCGAGCGAATATTTCGCCGAGCCGGTGACGCGCGAGGATATCGTCTGGACCTATTCCGGCGTGCGTCCGCTCTTCGACGACGGCGCCAGCAAGGCGCAGGAAGCCACGCGTGATTACGTGCTGAAGATCGAGGGTGGCGATGGCCAGGCGCCGTTGCTCAACATCTTTGGCGGCAAGCTCACCACCTACCGGCGTCTCGCCGAATCGGCGCTGGAGAAGATTTCGGAATCGATCGGCGCGAAGGGCGACCGTTGGACCGCGCAGTCCCGGCTGCCCGGCGGGGACTTCAAGGTCGATGGTTTCGATGCCGAGGTGAAGGCACTTTCATCGCGTTTTGCCTTTCTGGCGCCCGCCCATGCCCGCCGGCTTGTCCGGCTCTACGGTACAAGGGCGATGGCAATGCTGGACGGTGCGAAGACGATCGACGATCTTGGACGGCATTTCGGCAGCGACCTTTACGAGTGCGAAGTGCGCTGGTTGATGAAGGAAGAATGGGCCCGGCACGCGGAGGACGTGCTGTGGCGGCGGACCAAACGCGGATTGCATCTCTCGGCTGCGGAAGCGGCTGCGCTAGAGGACTATATGGTGGCCGCGCAGGCGGCTCCCCACTAGCGCCCTTTATCCGGTGGCTGGGAGGAACATTGGAGACTATGAATGCTTGAACTCAGAAACATCGCGAAGGTGGTGGGGGCGGAGACGCATATCCACCCGACCAACCTCGTGCTCGAGCGTGGCTCGCTCAACGTGCTGCTCGGCCCGACACTGTCTGGCAAGACATCGCTGATGCGCCTGATGGCTGGCCTTGACAAGCCGACCGCCGGCTCCGTCTGGTTCGACGGCAAGGATGTCACCGGCGTGCGCGTGCAGGAGCGCGGCGTCGCCATGGTCTACCAGCAGTTCATCAATTACCCGGCGCTGACCGTCTACGAGAACATCGCCTCGCCGATGCGCATCAAGGGTGCGGACAAGGCGACGATCGATCGTGAAGTGCGCAAGGCGGCCGATCTGCTGAAGCTGACGCCCTATCTCGACCGCACGCCGCTCAATCTTTCCGGCGGCCAGCAGCAGCGTACGGCGCTCGCCCGCGCCATCGTCAAGAATGCCAGCCTCGTCCTGCTCGACGAGCCGCTCGCCAATCTCGACTACAAACTGCGCGAGGAGCTGCGCCTCGAACTGCCGAAGATCTTTGCCGCATCTGGCGCGATCTTCGTCTATGCGACGACCGAACCCTCCGAGGCGCTGCTTCTCGGCGGCAACACGGCAACGCTGTCGCAAGGTCGCATCACCCAGTTCGGCCGCACCATCGACGTCTATCGTCATCCGAGCGACCTCGTCACGGCGCGCACTTTCGCAGACCCGCCGCTGAACACCATGCAGGTCCTGAAGAACGGCGGCAATTTCGAAGTGGGTGGCAAACCGGTGCTGCCGGTACCGGTGCATCTTGCCGCATTGCCGGACGGCCCCTGCACCATCGCCTTCCATCCGCATCACCTGGCGTTGACGAGCCGGCATCCGACCTCGGCAAACCTTCAGGTGCGCACCGCGATCTCGGAAATCGCCGGTTCGGAAAGCTTTATCTACATCGAATTCGAGGGCAGCCGCTGGGTCATGCTCTCGCCGGGTATCCACGACATCGAGCCGGACGCGATCATCACCGTCCATGTCGACACGCGCCACCTGATGGCGTTCGGCACGGATGGCAGGACGATCGCCGAACCGGCTGCCGCGGCGGCCTGAGGAGGAGACCATGGCACGCATCACCCTCGATCACATCCGCCACGCCTACGGCGAAAAGCCGAAGTCGGAAGCGGACTATTCGCTGAAGGAAGTCCATCACGAGTGGAACGATGGCGGCGCCTACGCGCTGCTCGGGCCCTCCGGCTGCGGCAAGACCACGCTGCTCAACATCATCTCGGGCCTGTTGCAGCCGTCGGAAGGTCGCATCCTGTTCGATGGCAAGGATGTGACGTACCTGTCGACGCAGCAGCGCAACATCGCGCAGGTCTTCCAGTTCCCGGTCATCTACGACACGATGACGGTCTACGACAACCTGGCCTTCCCCTTGCGCAACCGCGGCGTTGCGGAACCGGAAGTCGACCGCCGGGTGCGCGAAATCCTCGAGATGATCGATCTCGCAAGCTGGGCGAAAAAGACCGCACGCGGCCTCACCGCCGACCAGAAGCAGAAGATCTCGCTCGGCCGCGGCCTCGTGCGCAACGATGTCAACGCCATCCTGTTCGACGAGCCGCTGACCGTCATCGACCCGCATATGAAGTGGGTACTGCGCTCGCAGTTGAAGAAGCTGCACCGCCAGTTCGGCTTCACCATGGTCTACGTCACCCACGACCAGACCGAAGCGCTCACCTTCGCCGACAAGGTCGTCGTCATGTATGACGGCCAGATCGTGCAGATCGGCACGCCGGCCGAACTCTTCGAGAAGCCGAGCCACACCTTTGTCGGCTACTTCATCGGCTCGCCGGGCATGAACGTGCTGCCGGCCGCCATCGACGGCAGCAGCATCAAGGTTGGTGAGCAGACGCTCGACCTCGGCTACAAGCCGCAGATCGCCGCCGGTGCCAAGACCGAGCTCGGCATCCGCCCGGAATTCATCGCGCTTTCGCGTGACGGCATGCCTGTCTCGATCAACAAGGTCGAGGACATCGGCCGGCAGAAGATCGTGCGCGCCGAATTCGCCGGCAAGCCGATCGCCATCGTCGTGCCGGAGGATGGCGAAATTCCCGCCGATCCGCGCGTGACCTTCGATCCCACCGCCATCAACATCTACGCCGATTCTTGGCGTGTCGGCAGGGAGGGCTGACGATGAACAAGACCTGGAACAACAAGGCCTGGTTCATGGTCCTGCCCGTTCTGCTGCTCGTCGCCTTCTCGGCGGTGATCCCGCTGATGACGGTGGTGAACTATTCGGTCCAGGACACGTTCGGCAACAACCAGTTCTTCTGGAACGGCGTCGGCTGGTTTTCCGACGTGCTGGAATCCGACCGCTTCTGGCAGGCGCTCGGGCGCAATCTGCTGTTCTCCGGCATCATTCTGACGATCGAGATTCCGCTCGGTATCCTGATTGCGCTGAACATGCCGAAGAAGGGTCTCGGCGTACCGGTCTGCCTCGTCTTGATGGCACTGCCGCTTCTCATTCCGTGGAACGTCGTCGGCACCATCTGGCAGGTTTTCGGCCGCGTCGATATCGGCCTGCTCGGCCGCACGCTCGATGCGCTCGGCATCAGCTACAACTACGTCAACAATGTCTTCGACGCCTGGATGACGCTGATCGTCATGGACGTCTGGCACTGGACGAGCCTTGTCGTGCTGTTGTGCTATGCCGGCCTGGTGTCGATCCCGGAGGCCTATTACCAGGCCGCCAAGATCGACGGCGCGTCGCGCTGGGCGGTGTTCCGCTACATCCAGCTGCCGAAGATGAAGCGCGTGCTGCTGATCGCCTTCCTGCTGCGCTTCATGGACAGTTTCATGATCTATACCGAGCCCTTCGTCATCACCGGCGGCGGTCCCGGCAACTCGACGACATTCCTGTCGATCGACCTCGTCAAGATGGCGATCGGCCAGTTCGACCTCGGCCCCGCCGCGGCAATGTCCATCATCTACTTCCTGATCATCCTGCTGCTGTCGTGGATCTTCTACACGGTCATGACCAGCAGCGACGAACAGGCGTGAGGGAGGAAACCATGACCTCACAGGCAACCACTGCAAACACCATCCAGACGAGCGTTGCTAGCAGCGCCGGCAGCCGGGCCGGGGCCAACAGCAAGCGCAGCCTGTCCTGGCTGGTTCCGACGCTGTACATCGTCTTCCTGATGCTGCCGATCTATTGGCTCGTCAACATGAGCTTCAAGACGAATGCGGAAATCACCGGGGCGTTCTCGCTCTGGCCGGTCAACCCGACGCTTCGGAACTACACCGTGATCTTCACCGATCCGGCCTGGTATTCCGGCTACATCAACTCGATCATCTACGTGGTCTTGAACACGCTGATCTCGGTCTCGGTGGCGCTGCCGGCGGCCTACGCCTTCTCGCGCTACCGTTTCCTCGGCGACAAGCACCTGTTCTTCTGGCTCTTGACCAATCGCATGGCGCCGCCGGCCGTCTTCGCGCTGCCTTTCTTCCAGCTCTATTCGGCCTTCGGCCTGATCGACACGCACATCGCCGTTGCGATCGCGCATTGCCTGTTCAACGTGCCGCTTGCCGTGTGGATCCTCGAAGGCTTCATGTCGGGCGTGCCGAAGGAGATCGATGAGACCGCCTATATCGACGGTTATTCGTTCCCCAAATTCTTCGCCAAGATCTTCGTGCCGCTGATCGCGTCCGGCATCGGTGTCGCCGCCTTCTTCTGTTTCATGTTCTCCTGGGTCGAGCTCCTGATCGCCCGCACGCTGACGACGACGGATGCCAAGCCGATCGCCGCCACGATGACGCGCACGGTCTCGGCGTCGGGCATGGATTGGGGCGTGCTCGCCGCTGCCGGCGTGCTGACCATCATCCCCGGCGCGCTCGTCATCTACTTCGTCCGCAATTACATCGCCAAGGGCTTTGCCCTGGGGAGGGTCTGATGACTGCCATCGTCAATCGCAACACGCGCTGGCCCGTCGCACTCGCTGCCGTGCTCGTCCTCTATGTCGTCATCGCCGGCGCCCTGTTCCTGGGGCTTCCGGTCAAGGACGGCGAGCGCGATTTCTTCGCGCCGCTGATCACCGGCGGCTGGATGGCCTGGTCGTTCCCGACGGCGATGTTCTTCCTGACGATCTTCACGCTGATCGCGCTGATGGGCGTCTGGGAATATGCCAGCCCCGGTGGCAATCCGCGCGTCGGCATACTGCGCTTCGAGACGACCCGCGGCGACCGGCTGTTCGTGTCGCTGCTCGGATCGGCGTTCATTCATCTCGCATGGTTGGGGCTGATCGGCGCCAACCTGTGGTGGGCTCTTGCCTTGTCCGTGGTCTACGCCATCGGCGTGTTCCGCTTCGTCTAGGCAATCGGGAAGGGAGGCCCCGGGGAGAAATGGGGTCTTCATCGCATGCAATCGCAAAACCCTAAGGGAGGATCAATATGCGAAAGCAACTTCTGACGACGACGGCGGCCATGCTGCTGGCGTTTACCGGCTCCGCATTCGCGGACATGGATGCTGCCAAGAAGTTCCTGGACGCGGAAATCGGCGACATGTCCTCGCTCGACCGCACCGCCCAGGAAGCGGAAATGCAGTGGTTCGTCGACGCAGCCAAGCCGTTTGCCGGCATGGAAATCAAGGTCGTCTCCGAAACGATCACCACGCATGAATACGAATCGAAGGTGCTGGCTCCGGCCTTTACCGCGATCACCGGCATCAAGATCACCCACGACCTGATCGGCGAGGGCGACGTCGTCGAAAAGCTGCAGACCCAGATGCAGTCGGGCGAAAACGTCTATGACGCCTATGTCAACGATTCCGACCTGATCGGCACGCACTGGCGCTACCAGCAGGCCCGTTCGCTCACCAAGTGGATGGCGAACGAAGGCAAGGACGTCACCAATCCGGGTCTCGACCTCGAGGACTTCATCGGCCTGAAGTTCACCACCGCTCCGGATGGCGACCTCTACCAGCTGCCCGACCAGCAGTTCGCGAACCTCTACTGGTTCCGCTATGACTGGTTCAACGACGAGAAGAACAAGGCGGACTTCAAGGCGAAGTACGGCTACGACCTCGGTGTTCCGGTCAACTGGTCCGCTTACGAGGACATTGCCGAGTTCTTCACCGGCCGCGAGATCGACGGCAAGAAGGTCTATGGCCACATGGACTACGGCAAGAAGGACCCGTCGCTCGGCTGGCGCTTCACCGATGCCTGGCTGTCGATGGCCGGCAACGGCGACAAGGGCCTGCCGAACGGTCTGCCGGTCGACGAATGGGGCATCAAGGTCGACGAGAAGTCGCGTCCGGTCGGCTCGTGCGTTGCGCGCGGCGGCGACACCAATGGCCCGGCTTCGGTCTATGCCATCCAGAAGTATCTCGACTGGCTGAAGGCCTATGCACCGGCATCCGCCCAGGGCATGACCTTCTCGGAATCCGGCCCGGTTCCCTCGCAGGGCGAGATCGCCCAGCAGATGTTCACCTATACGGCGTTCACCGCCGACTTCGTGAAGGATGGTCTGCCGGTCGTCAACGCGGACGGCACGCCGAAGTGGCGCTTCGCGCCGTCGCCGCATGGCGTCTACTGGAAGGACGGCATGAAGCTCGGTTACCAGGACGTGGGTTCCTGGACGCTTCTGAAGTCCACGCCGGACGATCGCGCCAAGGCCGCCTGGCTCTATGCGCAGTTCGTGGTCTCCAAGACGGTTGACGTCAAGAAGAGCCATACCGGCCTGACGCTCATCCGCGAATCCTCGATTGCTCATCCGTCGTTTACGGAACGCGCACCGAAGCTTGGTGGTCTGATCGAGTTCTACCGTTCGCCGGCCCGCGTGCAGTGGTCGCCGACCGGTACGAACATCCCGGACTATCCGAAGCTGGCCCAGCTGTGGTGGCAGGCGATCGGCGATGCGTCGTCGGGTGCCAAGACCGCACAGGAAGCGATGGACTCGCTGTGCGCCGAGCAGGAAAAGGTGCTGGAACGCCTCGAGCGCGCCGGCGTCCAGGGCGATATCGGCCCGAAGCTCGCCGAAGAGCATGATCTTGCCTACTGGAACAAGGATGCCGCTGAAAAGGGCAACATTGCGCCGCAGCTCAAGATCGAGAACGAGAAGGAAAAGCCGCTCACCGTCAACTATGACGAACTCGTCAAGAGCTGGCAGAAGTAACGCAAGACGGTAAGCGGGCGTTCGCGCGCCCGCAACCATCATCATCCGATCCCTTGCCCGCGTGCCGAAAGGTGCGCGGGCCTTTTCGTCTCAGCCGAGCTTTTTCACCCAGAGCGTATCGATGATGGCGGGGAACATGGTCTCCAGCATGTCGGCTTCGCTGCCGCCGCACGCGTCGATGCGCGCGAGTTTTTTGTCGAGCGTCAGGTGGGCAAATCCATGCGCCGTCGACCAGATGCCGATCAGCATGGCCTCGCCCTCCGCGTCGAGTTCGGCGCCCTCGGGCTGTCCACGAATGGCCAGCACGGTCTTTTCCAGCGCATCCCACGCCTGTCCGGTCGCCTGTTCCAGCGACGGCTGCTCCTTCACCAGGAGGTCGTGGCGGAACATCAGGTGGAAGCGGCCGGGAAAATCCACGGCGAAGCGCACATAGGCAACACCCTGCGCCTTGAGACGATCGGCGGCTGTCCCCGTTTTACCCGCCCTGGCTAGGCGATTGGCGAGTTCCTGATAGCCGAGTGCTGCAACTTCCGTCAGCAGGCCTGCCGTGCCGCCGAAATGATGGGACGGGGCTGCGGGCGAGACGCCGGCGCGGCGCGCGGTTTCGCGCAGCGTAAATCCCTCCAGGCCCCGTTCGGCCAGAAGCGCATCGGCAGCCCTGATCAGCGCGTCACGCAGGTCGCCGTGGTGATAGCCGCGTTCGGCGGTCTTTTTCTCGTTCATCGTCAGTCTCACGCGATTGTTATCTTTACAGTGTAAAGATTATGCGCTAGCAGAATGTAAACACTGTTCAGATTTGTCCGAGGTATCATAATGCGCACAGACGGCATGGCAACCACGGATCGCGTGGCCGGTACGAAACCGTGGACGCTCTCCGGTATGCCTGAGCAGGCCGGGCGATTTGCCGTCGTCACCGGGGCCAACAGCGGCCTCGGTTTTTTGACGGCGCGGGAACTGGTGAGGAAGGGCGCGCGGGTCCTAATGACCGCGCGTGACGAGGGCAGGGGGCAGCTGGCGCTGGCCCGTATCCGCGCCGAGCTACCCGATGCAGCGGTCGAGCTGCGGCGGCTCGACCTTGCCGACCTCGACGACGTGTCCGGCTTCGCGGATACGGTCCTCGCAGATGGCCGGCCGCTCGATCTCCTGATCAACAATGCCGGCGTCATGATGCCGCCGCACGGGCTGACGCGGCAGGGGCACGAGACCCAGTTCGGCGTCAATCATCTCGCCCATTTTGCCCTGACGTTGCGGCTTCTGCCATTGCTTTCCGCATCGAGCAATGCGCGGGTGGTGACCGTGAGTTCGGAGTTGCACCGCCGGGGCCGCATCCATTTCGAGGACCTGACAGGCGAAAAAAACTACGGCCGCATGGCCTTCTACGCCCAGTCGAAATTCGCCAATGCGCTGTTTGCGCTGGAACTCGACCGGCGCGTGAAGGCGGCCGGCCTGTCGATCATCAGCCTTCTCGCCCATCCCGGCTATTCCGATACCAATCTCCAGACCAACGCGACCTCTGGCGTGCTGCGCCTTTTCATGCGCATCGGCAACCGGTTCCTCGCGCAGAATGCCGAGCAGGGTGTGCTGAACCAGCTCTATGCGGCCACCGCCGCGGGCCTTTTCGGCGGCGAATTCATCGGCCCGGATGGTTTTCGCGAGATGCGCGGTTCGCCGTCCCTGGTGCATCCGCTGCCCGCGGCGACCGATCCCGAGCTCGCCGCAAGGTTCTGGCGGCTTTCCGAAGACCTGACCCATTTGACCTTCCCTGCGAGACCGGAGCGCGTGCAATGACCGAACTGACGATGGATGGCTGCCATTTCTTCCGAGCGTGGATCCGCGATCCGCTGCGGGTCGCTTCTATCACGCCGTCGGGCAAGGCGCTGGCGGACCTTATCGTGCGCGAGATCGGACCGGAAACGGGTCGTGTCATCGAACTCGGCCCGGGCACTGGCGTTTTCACACGCGCATTGCTGCGGCGTGGCGTTGCGGAGGAGGACATCCTGCTCGTCGAGAAGGGGGCGGAGTTTGCAGCTCTCCTCCAGCAGCGTTTCCCGAAGGCGAAGATCGCCTGCATCGACGCGACGGATGTCGCCCGGTTCTGCCCGGATCATGCAGGCGCCGCTATCAGCGGCCTGCCGCTGCTCTCGATGCGGCCGCAGACGGTTCATGCGATCCTCGAGGGCACCTTTGCCCGGCTCGGCGCGGGCGCGGCGCTCTATCAGTTCACCTATGGTCTTCGCTGCCCGGTGCCGCACGCCGTGCTCGATAGTCTCGGATTGTCGGCAGTCAGGGTCGGCGGCACGCTGCGCAATGTGCCGCCCGCCTTCGTTTACCGGATCGGCCGCAAGGCCTGAGTGCGCGACCCAAAATCTTTTGCCGGATTCCATGCATTGCACACCGCGGGGTCTTCCGCTAAGAGACCCCGCGGTTTCTCCCGCGCGCTCGCGCGTATATATGGAATAGCGGTATACACTCATGGCACGCATCGTGATGAAATTCGGCGGAACGTCCGTCGCTGACCTCGACCGTATCCACAATGTGGCCCGCCATGTGAAACGTGAAGTCACTGCCGGCCACGAGGTGGCCGTCGTCGTTTCCGCCATGTCCGGCAAGACGAACGAACTCGTCGGCTGGGTGCAGGGCATGCCCAAGGTCACGGGCGCCAATTCACCCTTCTACGATGCGCGCGAATACGATGCCATCGTCGCTTCCGGCGAACTGGTGACGGCCGGGCTTCTGGCCATCGCGCTCCAGTCGATGGATATCAATGCGCGCTCCTGGCAGGGCTGGCAGATCCCGATCAAGACCGACAGCGCACATGGTGCGGCCCGCATCCTCGATATCGACGGCACGGAAATCATCCGCCGCATGGCCGAGGGCCAGGTTGCCGTCGTCGCCGGCTTCCAGGGGCTTGGCCCGGACAACCGCGTCGCCACGCTCGGCCGCGGTGGCTCGGACACTTCTGCCGTCGCCATTGCCGCTGCCGTCAAGGCGGACCGCTGCGATATCTATACCGACGTCGATGGCGTCTACACGACCGACCCGCGCATCGAGCCGAAGGCCCGCCGCCTGAAGAAGATCGCCTTCGAGGAAATGCTCGAAATGGCGTCCCTCGGCGCCAAGGTTCTGCAGGTGCGCTCGGTCGAGCTCGCCATGGTGCACAAGGTGCGCACCTTCGTTCGCTCCTCTTTCGAGGACCCCGATGCGCCGGGCATGGGCGATCTTCTGAACCCGCCCGGTACGCTGATTTGTGATGAGGATGAGATCGTGGAACAGGAAGTCGTAACCGGCATCGCCTATGCCAAGGATGAAGCGCAGATCTCGCTCCGCCGCGTCGCCGACCGGCCGGGCGTTTCGGCCGCGATCTTCGGCCCGCTTGCCGAATCGCATATCAACGTCGACATGATCGTCCAGAACATTTCCGAGGACGGCTCGAAGACGGACATGACCTTCACCGTGCCGTCCGGCGACATGGAGAAGGCGCTCAGGGTTCTCGAAGGCGCCAAGGAACAGGTCGGTTTCGACGTGATCCAGCACGAGACGGGCCTGGTAAAGGTCTCCGTCATCGGCATCGGCATGCGCAGCCATGCGGGTGTCGCAGCTTCCGCCTTCCGGGCGCTGGCCGACAAGGGCATCAACATCAAGGCCATCACCACCTCCGAGATCAAGATTTCCATTCTGATCGACGGTGCCTATGCCGAACTCGCTGTTCGGACTTTGCATTCCGTGTACGGTCTCGATAAGAAGTAATGACCAGCCGAGTCGGCGCCGATCTTGTGATCGCCAGCGCGGACAAGCGCTGGTGAGGTAACGTCATTTTCGGGAGACGCCACGCGATGAGAGATCTCTCCGCGGGTCCGCGCGTTCTTCTCAAGCGGCTACGCGAACTGATGGCGGAGCCGCTCGAGCCACAGGAGCGCCTTGACCAGATCGTGCGCCAGATCGCGCAGAACATGGTCGCGGAAGTGTGCTCGGTCTATGTGCTGCGCTCCGACGGTGTCCTTGAACTCTATGCGACCGAAGGTCTCAATCCCGGCGCCGTTCACCTGGCCCAGCTCAAAATGGGCCAGGGCCTCGTCGGCACGATTGCCGCATCCGCCCGGCCGCTGAACCTTTCCGACGCCCAGTCCCATCCCGCCTTCACCTATCTGCCGGAAACGGGCGAGGAGATCTACCACTCCTTCCTCGGCGTTCCTATCTTGCGAACCGGCAGGGCGCTCGGCGTGCTTGTCGTGCAGAACAAGGCGAGCCGCACCTACCGCGAAGACGAGGTGGAGGCGCTCGAAACGACAGCGATGGTGATTGCGGAAATGGTGGCGACCGGCGAGCTGAAGAAGCTCACCAAGCCCGGCCTGGAGCTGGACCTGTCGCGCCCCGTTTCGATCGAGGGTTCGAGCTTTGGCGAGGGCATCGGCCTTGGCTATGTCGTGCTGCACGAGCCACGCATCGTCGTCACCAACCTGCTCAACGAGGATTCCGAACACGAACTCGGTCGACTGGCCGAAGCGCTCGGGTCGCTGCGCATCTCGATCGACGACATGCTGTCGCGCCGCGAAATTTCGATGGAGGGCGAGCATCGCGAGGTGCTGGAAACCTACCGCATGTTCGCGCATGACCGCGGCTGGGTCAGAAAGCTCGAAGAGGCGATCCGCAACGGCCTGACGGCGGAAGCGGCGGTCGAACGCGTGCAGAGCGAGACCAAGGCGCGCATGATCCGCCTGACGGATCCCTATCTGCGCGAGCGCATGCATGATTTCGACGACCTGGCCAACCGCCTGCTGCGGCAGCTGACCGGCTACGGCGCGAAACTCTCCGCCAGCAACTTCCCGAACGATGCGATCGTCGTCGCCCGTGCCATGGGTGCTGCGGAACTGCTCGATTATCCGCGTGAGAATGTGCGCGGCCTCGTGCTGGAAGATGGCGCCGTCACCAGCCATGTGGTGATCGTGGCACGCGCCATGGGCATTCCGGTGGTTGGCCAGGCGGCGGGCGCGGTGGCGCTTGCTGAAAACGGCGATCCGATCATCGTCGACGGGGAAGACGGACGGATACATTTGCGGCCGTTGCAGGATCTCCAGCGCTCCTACGAGGAGAAGGTCCGTTTCCGGGCCCGCCGGCAGGAGCAGTACCGCGCGCTACGCGCCGTCGAACCGGTGACGCGGGACGGGCAGGCGATCAATCTGCAGATGAATGCCGGCCTGCTGGTCGACCTGCCGCATCTTAACGAATCAGGTGCCTCCGGCATCGGCCTGTTCCGCACCGAACTGCAGTTCATGATCGCCTCGACCATGCCGAAGGCAGAGGAGCAGGAAGCGTTCTACCGCAATGTCCTGAAGCAGGCAGGCGGCCGTCCGGTGACGTTCCGTACGCTCGATATCGGCGGCGACAAGGTCGTGCCCTATTTCCGCGCGGCGGAGGAAGAAAACCCTGCGCTCGGCTGGCGGGCCATCCGCCTGTCGCTCGATCGCCCGGGCCTGCTGCGCACCCAGCTGCGCGCCATGCTGCGCGCCGCGGCGGGCGCTGATCTGCGCATGATGCTGCCGATGGTGACCGAGGTCTCCGAGCTGAAGGAGGTTCGCGACCTTCTCCAGAAGGAAATCCAGCGGCAGTCGAAGCTCGGCGAACAGCTGCCGAAGAAGCTGCAATTCGGCGCGATGCTGGAAGTGCCGGCGCTGCTGTGGCAGCTCGACGAGCTGATGGCCGAGGTCGATTTCGTTTCCGTCGGCTCGAACGATCTCTTCCAGTTCGCGATGGCGGTCGACCGCGGCAATGCTCGCGTCTCCGATCGTTTCGATACGCTTGGCCGCCCGTTCCTGCGCATCCTGCGCGATATCGTGCGCGCCGGCGTGCGCAACGATACGTCCGTGACGCTGTGCGGCGAAATGGCGAGCAAGCCGATCTCCGCCATGGCGCTGCTTGGCATCGGTTTCCGCTCCGTTTCCATGTCGCCGGCGGCGATCGGCCCGGTGAAGTCGATGCTGCTGTCGCTTGATGCCGCAAAACTCGAAGCGGTGCTGATGCCGGCGTTGGACGATTTGAAGCCGACGGCTTCGATCCGCCAGATTCTCACCGATTTCGCGGCTGAGAACGGCATCCCGTTTTAAAGATTTGATTGGAGTTTGAACGGTGGCGAAGCTTCCCGTTGAAAAGATGCGTGAACTCGAACGCCGTTTCGGCGAGATCGAGGCGCGTATGTCGGCGGGTCCGGATTCGGAGACCTATGTGCGTCTTGCCTCGGAATATTCCGAGCTTCAGCCGGTCGTGACGAAGATCCGCGAATACCAGAAGGTGAGCGGCGAGATTGCCGACCTCGAGGCGTTACTCGAGGACAAGACGACCGACCGCGAGATGCGCGATCTTGCGGACATGGAACTGCCGGAGCTGAAGGAGCGTCTTGAGGGGCTGGAAAAGGAGATGCAGATCCTGCTTCTCCCCAAGGATGCCGCCGACGAGAAGAGCGCGATCCTCGAAATCCGCGCCGGCACGGGCGGCTCCGAAGCCGCACTCTTCGCCGGCGACCTTTTCCGCATGTACGAGCGCTATGCGGCCGCCAATGGCTGGAAGGTCGAGGTTCTGTCGTCGAGCGAGGGCGAGGCCGGCGGCTTCAAGGAAATCATCGCGACGATCACCGGCCGCGGCGTGTTTGCCAAGCTGAAGTTCGAATCGGGCGTGCACCGCGTCCAGCGCGTTCCGGAAACGGAAGCGAGCGGACGCATCCATACGTCGGCGGCGACGGTTGCGGTGCTGCCGGAGGCGGAGGAGATCGACATCGAAATCCGGCCGGAAGACATTCGTATCGACACGATGCGCTCGTCCGGCGCCGGCGGCCAGCACGTCAACACGACGGACTCGGCCGTGCGTATCACGCACCTGCCGACGGGCCTGATCGTCACGAGCTCGGAGAAATCGCAGCACCAGAACCGCGCCAAGGCGATGCAGGTGCTGCGTTCTCGGCTCTATGACATCGAGCGCCAGCGCGCAGACAACGAACGCTCCGCCGACCGCAAGAGCCAGGTCGGTTCGGGGGATCGCTCGGAGCGCATCCGCACCTACAATTTCCCGCAGGGGCGCGTGACCGACCACCGCATCAACCTGACGCTCTACAAGCTCGACCGGATGATGATCGGCGAGATCGATGAAATCGTCGATGCGCTGGTCGCCGACTATCAGGCCGGTCAATTGGCGCAGCTTGGCGAACAGGGCCGATGAGCGGCAACACGCTCGCCGAGGTGCTGTTGGCGGCGCGCCGCCGACTGTCCGAAGCGGGCGTCAATGATGCCGCCGGAGATGCGCGGGCCTTGATCATGGGCCTGCTTGCTTTGACATCGACGTCTTTCATAACCGAAGGCGGCCGGATACTCGATCGGGCGGAACGGCAGGTGATCGATGATGCTATCGAACGGCGCATCAGGCGTGAGCCCGTGCACCGCATCCTCGGCCACCGGGCTTTCTCGCGGCTAGACCTCGCGCTTTCGTCCGAAACGCTGGAGCCAAGGCCGGATACCGAAATCCTCGTCGATACGCTCGTGCCGCATGCACAGCGCATCCTTGCCGAGACGGGACGCTGCCGCATCCTGGATCTCGGCACGGGAACTGGTGCGATCTGTCTCGCGCTGCTCGACCTGGTACCGGGCGCGACCGGCGTTGGGGCCGATCTTTCGGCAGGCGCCCTTGAAACGGCAAGGCGCAATGCCGAACTAAATGGGGTCGCCGACCGCTTTGAGACAGTCGAGAGCGACTGGTTTGCAGGCATAGACGGCGCGTTCGACATCATCGTGTCAAATCCGCCCTATATCGTCCGTTCGGTGGTCGGAACGCTGGACGATGAAGTCCGGCTCTACGATCCGATCCTGGCGCTGGATGGCGGCGAAGATGGGCTCGATGCCTACCGCGCCATTGCCGCCGGGGCGGGCGATCATCTTCGGGAAAACGGCCTGGTGGCTTACGAAATCGGTTACGACCAGAAGGATCAGGTCACCGCGATCATGCGCGAAAACGGTTTTGCGCGGATTGCGGCGGTCGAGGATCTTGGCGGCAACGATCGCGTCCTCGTCTTTTCAAAAGCGGTCTTACTGTAAGCTTTTCTGCGGCAGCGCAGCAAATTCCGCAGCCGCAAAGAAAAGGCTTGGAATTGTGAAGGAAGCGGGATACGTTGCGGGCACGCACTGGGCAAGAGGTCATAGCACAGAGATTCGTTGCTGCATGACCCGATCTCGAGGGTTTCTCTCTCTGAAGAGTTGCTAGGATTGAAGACTGCCCTGTGCGGGTACCTGTTAATTTGACGTCTTACGGCGACAGGACCACCGACCGGCGTGGTTTGCCCGCGGGTAAGGATGCTTGATCTGGCGTGTCCCGATCAAGCGTGCAGACACATGATCATCAAGACACGATACGTTAGGTGAGTGACATATGAGGCCAGGACAGCAAAACAAGCGCGGCCGCGGGCGTAATAACAACAATAACAATAATAATAACAACAGCACTAGCAGCAACCACAACAATCAGCGGAAGGGCGGAAATCCCCTGACGCGGACCTATGACAGTTCAGGTCCGGATGTGAAGATCAGGGGCACCGCCCAGCACATCGCGGAAAAGTACTCGACGCTTGCCCGGGATGCCCAGAGTGCTGGCGACCGCGTCATTGCGGAGAACTATCTCCAGCACGCCGAGCACTACAACCGCATCATCGCCGCCGCACAGGCGCAGATGCAGGAGCGCTTCCCGCGCGATGAACGGTCCGACAACACCGACCGCAATGACTATAATGATCGGGACGGATACGACCGCGATCAGGACGAAGTCGATTCGACGGCCGTTGATGAGCCGGCACCCGTTGCCGTTGTTGCCCAGGTGGCCGTCCCGGTCGAACAGCCCGTCATCGATGGTTCCGGCCCGCAGCCGGTGATCGAAGGCACGCCGGCCGAAGTCTCGCTCGAAGAGGAAGCTGCAGCTCCCGCTGGCCGCGCACCGCGCCGTCGCACTGCGGCACGCCCGCGTCGTCCGCGCCGTGGCGAAGCCGCTGCCGAAGGCGGCGATGCGCAGCTCGCCGGCGAAGATGCTCCGGCGCTCGAAGCGTCGGAATAACACCCTCTGCCATGCATCGAAGAACCCGGCCTTGAGCCGGGTTCTTGCGTTTTGGAAGGTGTGCCGCGAAAAATCGCCATGCGCGGTTCAAGCCTCCCTTTAATTTGGAAAATCCCTCCACCATATTCCCATCAGGCGGTTGCCTGGTCACAGGCCAAGGCGCCGCGCGCATGAAAGGTTCGCCTTGATGGGAGCCTTATCCTAATCGTCGACCGGTGCCTTGAAGGGCCGGCCGAGTACTGGAGGTAGATGATGAACATTGAAAAATACTCCGAGCGCGTTCGCGGATTCCTGCAATCCGCCCAGACGAAGGCGCTTGCGGACGGCCATCCGCAATTCACGCCGGAACACGTTCTGAAGGTGCTGCTCGATGACGAGCAGGGCATGGCCGCATCCTTGATCGAACGGGCCGGTGGCAGCGCACGCGACGCGCGCACCGCCAACGACGCCGCCCTTGCCAAGCAGCCGAAAACCACAGGCGGCAATGGGCAGGTCTATCTTTCGCAGCCGCTCGCCAAGGTCTTCTCGACCGCCGAAGACGCTGCCAAGAAGGCCGGCGACAGTTTTGTCACCGTAGAGCGCCTGCTTTTGGCACTCGCGATCGAAAAATCCGCAGCAACGTCCGAGATCCTGGCGAAGGCCGGCATCACGCCGACCAAGCTCAACCAGGTCATCAACGATATCCGCAAGGGCCGCACCGCCGATACGGCAAGCGCCGAGCAGGGTTTCGATTCGCTGAAGAAATTCGCCCGTGACCTGACGGCCGATGCGCGCGAAGGCCGCCTCGACCCGGTGATCGGCCGCGACGATGAAATCCGTCGCACGATCCAGGTTCTGTCGCGCCGCACCAAGAACAACCCGGTTCTCATCGGTGAGCCCGGCGTCGGCAAGACGGCGATCGCCGAGGGCCTGGCGCTGCGCATCGTCAATGGTGATGTGCCGGAGAGCCTGAAAGACAAGACGCTGATGGCGCTCGACATGGGCGCGCTGATCGCCGGTGCGAAGTATCGCGGTGAATTCGAGGAACGCCTCAAGGCCGTGCTTACCGAAGTGCAGGCAGAAGACGGCGAGATCATCCTGTTCATCGACGAGATGCACACGCTGGTCGGTGCCGGCAAGGCGGAAGGGGCGATGGACGCCTCCAACCTCCTGAAGCCCGCGCTTGCCCGTGGTGAACTGCACTGCGTCGGCGCCACCACGCTCGATGAATACCGCAAGCATGTCGAGAAGGACGCAGCCCTTGCCCGCCGGTTCCAGCCCGTCATGGTCGAAGAACCGACCGTCGAGGACACGATCTCGATCCTGCGTGGACTGAAGGAGAAGTACGAGCAGCACCACAAGGTCCGCATCGCCGATGCGGCGATCGTTGCTGCCGCGACGCTCTCCAACCGCTACATCACGGATCGCTTCCTGCCGGACAAGGCCATCGACCTGATGGATGAAGCCGCCGCGCGCTTGCGCATGCAGGTGGATTCCAAGCCGGAAGAGCTCGACGAACTCGATCGTCGCATCATCCAGCTGAAGATCGAGCGCGAGGCCCTGAAGAAGGAAACCGACCGCTCGTCGCAGGATCGGCTCGAAAAGCTCGAACTCGACCTTACCGCGCTTGAAGAGCAGGCGGATGCGCTGACTGTGCGCTGGCAGGCGGAAAAGTCGAAGCTCGGCCGCGCCGCCGACCTGAAGCGCCAGCTTGACGAGCTGCGTAACGAACTGGCCATTGCCCAGCGCAAGGGCGAGTTCCAGCGCGCCGGCGAGCTTGCCTACGGGATCATTCCGAAGCTCGAAAAGGAGCTGGAGGACGCGGAAGGCCGCGATGCCGGTGACGTCGATCCAATGGTGCAGGAAGTCGTGACGGCTGACAACATCGCCCATATCGTGTCGCGCTGGACCGGTATTCCGGTCGACAAGATGCTGGAAGGCGAGCGCGACAAGCTGTTGCGCATGGAAGACGAGCTCGCGAAATGGGTCGTCGGCCAGGGGGATGCCGTTCAGGCGGTCTCCCGTGCCGTCCGCCGGTCGCGTGCCGGCCTTCAGGATCCGCACCGGCCGATCGGCTCGTTCATCTTCCTCGGCCCGACCGGCGTCGGCAAGACTGAGCTGACCAAGGCGCTCGCCCGCTTCCTGTTCGATGACGAGACGGCGATCCAGCGCATGGATATGTCGGAATACATGGAGAAGCACTCCGTGGCCCGGCTGATCGGTGCGCCTCCAGGCTATGTCGGTTATGAGGAAGGCGGTGCGCTGACCGAATCCGTCCGCCGCCGGCCCTACCAGGTCGTGCTGTTCGACGAGATCGAAAAGGCGCATCCGGATGTCTTCAACGTGCTGCTGCAGGTTCTCGATGACGGCCGCCTGACCGATGGCCAAGGCCGCACCGTGGACTTCCGCAACACGATGATCATCATGACCTCGAACCTCGGTGCCGAATATCTGACGGCGCTCGGCGAGAACGAGGACAGTGACAGCGTTCGCGACCAGGTGATGGATGTCGTCAAGATGGCCTTCCGGCCGGAGTTCCTGAACCGCGTGGACGAGATCATCCTGTTCCACCGCCTCAAGCGGTCGGAAATGGGCGCCATCGTCGCCATCCAGCTGGAGCGCCTGCGCAAGCTTTTGGTGGATCGCAAGATCGCTCTCGATCTCGACGATGATGCCGTGCATTGGCTGGCCGAGAAGGGGTACGATCCGGTCTATGGTGCGCGTCCGCTCAAGCGGGCGATCCAGAAGCACCTCCAGGATCCGTTGGCGGAGAAGATCCTCTCCGGCGATATTCCGGACGGTTCGAACGTCAAGGTAACCGCCGGGTCCGACCGGCTGCTCTTCTCGCCGCGTACGGCGACGGTAAGCAAGGCCGCTTAAGGCCGGTCACTGACCTAAGAAAAAGCAAAGCGCGGGTTTCGGCCCGCGCTTTTTGTTTCCGTCAATCTGAAGCGAAGCGGTCAGTGCGTCTCGGCGACTTCCGTCGATCCTTCGCCGCGGCCCAAGAGGTCGTCGATGCGCTTGCGCTCGATCTCGAACTGCGCAAGGGCCTTGCCTTCGAGCGACTTTCCGCCGGGCAGGCGGATTTTCAGTGCATCCACCTTGTTGCCGTTGACGATCAGTTCGTAGTGCAGGTGCGGGCCGGTCGAAAGGCCGGTCGTGCCGACGAAGCCGATGACCTGGCCCTGGCGCACTTTTACCCCCGGCTTGACGCCTTTGGCGATCGCGCTCTGG
>NZ_CP016450.1:4012500-4147868 GCF_001713395.1 Sinorhizobium sp. RAC02
CGCCGACGGCAAGGTCTCGCACTATTCCGGGCCGGATGGCACCAGGAAACTCTCGACGCGGCCGTGCAACAGCCTGTCGGATGCGATCATGTTCACCACCTCGCCGCATCTCTTCACCGATACGGCCAAGACCCGCTACGAGGCGGTGCAGGACAAGGTGCGGCTCTTCCGTTATGGCTGCGATTGCTACGCCTATGCGCTGCTCGCCGCCGGCCATATCGACCTCGTGGTCGAATGCGGACTGAAGCCCTATGACGTCGGCGGCCTCATTCCGGTCATCGAGCAGGCGGGCGGCATCATCACCAATTGGGACGGCGGTCCGGCGGAAATGGGCGGCGAGATCATCGCGGCCGGCAGCCGCAAGGTCTATGACGAGGCAATGGCGCTTCTGAGAAGCTGATTCAACTCAGGCGCCGAGGCCGGTTTCCTCGGCGTCGCTTCCCGGAATGAAGGCCTCGATTGCGGCAAGCGCCTGCGCGCGGAACCGGTCGGCTTCCTGAAAGAGCTCATGGCGTGCGCCGTCGATCTCGATCAGGCGTGCGGCGCGGAAGATGCGTGCGAGATTGCCGATTGCCTTGCGCGGGACGAGGATGTCGGCCGTCGGGCACAGCAGCAGCGTGGGGATGCGGATGCGTGTCAGGTGGTCCTGATGCGTCACGCGGGCCATGGTCGCGATGGTCTCGTTCAGCCAGCGCGCGCTCGGCCAGCTGATCGAAAGCTCGGGATGTTCGGCGTAGATAGCGGCGTTGCGGGCAAAGCGGCGCGCGTCGGACGTCACGACGTTGTTGGCGAAATCGAATGTCGGATCACCCTTGCGGAAGGTGTGGTTGCCAAGGCCGGTGAGCGAGGCGAGGCGCGCGATGATCGCGATCTTGCGCTGGCTCATCGATTGCCCGGCAAGCGCCACGAAGGGTGCGGCGAGAACCATGCGCTCGATGCGGTTCTCCAGCGCCGGCGCCTGCGAGAGTGCGACGAGCGCGCCGGTGGAATGCGCGACGATGAAGAAGGGCAGGCGGGCGTCCGGCAGCACGATCTTTTCAAGGAAGAGCGAGAGGTCTGCCTCGTAATCGGCAAAGCGCGCGACATGGCCCGCCCGGCTGCCGGTGATGAGCCGGTCGGAACCGGCCTGGCCGCGCCAGTCGAATGTCGCGACCCAGAGGCCGCGGGCGGTGAGGTCGTTGATCGTCTCGAAATATTTCTCGATGCACTCGCTGCGACCCTGCAGCAGCACGACCGTGCCCTTCGCCTGGCGTTCCTTCGAGCGGAACACGGCATAGCGGATTTTCACGCCGCCGCGACCTTCCAGGAAACCCGCGACGTGGTTTTCCGGAACGGGATTGTCGGCGGTGGCGTGCAGGATGGAATCCATCGGGCGATGAGGTCTCGGCAGGCGTCGATGATTGATGGATAGGCGCTCGCCCTTGAGCCGTCAAAGAAAAAAGCCGGCTGCATGCGGCACGGGGGTACAACACATGCAGTCCGGCGCAATTTGACCGGGGAGGAAGGGACGTTACACCCCAGTCGTCGAAAGTTTTCGCTTCCGATGCTGCGGTTTTAGCAAGGGCAAGCTGAACGCTGTCCGAAGCCATCGTTCATCCGGCGTTCATCCGTAAAGAATTCGGGACGATCGCTGCCAAGGTGGGGGAGCGGTTAACCGCCGACCCATTGCTCGCGCGTCACCTCGTACCAAACCTCGCCGTGCTCGCTGCCGGGAATGGGGTCGGGCCAGTCGACGGAGACCGTGCGTGCGTGGTGCATGCCGATCTTTTCCATGACGCGGCGCGACGCCTGGTTTACCGCCATCGTGGTCGCGACGACCTTCTCGTATCCACCATTCCTGAATCCCCAGTCGACAAGTGCAGAAGCCCCTTCCGAGGCCAATCCCTGACCCCAATCCGCCCTATGCAGGCGGTAGCCGAGTTCGGCGAGGGTCTCGTTTTCCGGCCACAGGCAAAACCAGCCGACGAACGCGTCGTTCGTGGTGCGGCGCGCCGCCCAGACATAGGGCTCCGTTCCCCTCGGCATAAGGAACGTTGCGTTCGGATCGATCTCCTGGTGGTTTACGGCGTGTCCACCGTTGAGAAAGCGCATCACCTCCGGATCGAGTTCAAGCGCCATGAAGTCAGTGCGGTCACGCGGGCAGCAGGGACTGAGCGTCAACTGCGTCGTCTGCAAAACAGTCATTTTCGAGCATCCCTCCGTCGCACGGCAAATATGTTCTGATTCGCCCGTTGTTTGCCCCCTTGAACAGCGAAAACGGCATTCCCATCTCATCCTCACGGGCGCCGAAAGGGTCCGTCGAGGTCTTCGTCGCCAAAAAGGGTCGGGGACCGGTTAACCGGGCTGCACCTTCGGAAATCAGGGGCAGCCTTCAGAAAGATCGCAACCGTTGCTCTGAAGGAGGACACCATGCGTCACGTCGATTTCTCCCCCCTCTACCGTTCCACCGTTGGTTTCGACCGTCTCTTCACCATGCTCGACAGCCTCGGCCAGCCCGAGCAGGCCCCGAGCTATCCGCCCTACAACATCGAACGCACCGGTGAGACCACCTACCGTATCACCATGGCGGTTGCCGGTTTCGACGAAAGCGAACTGTCGATCGAAGCGCGCGAACATGCGCTGACCGTCAAGGGCGAGAAGAAGGATGATGCGGCCGAGGAAACCCAGTTTCTTTACCGCGGCATTGCCAAACGCGCCTTCGAGCGCCGCTTCCAACTCGCCGATCACGTGGAAGTGCGCGCCGCTTCGCTGAAGAACGGCCTTCTCCACATCGATCTCCTGCGCGAAATCCCGGAAGCCGCCAAGCCGCGCCGTATCGAGATTGCAGCCGTCAACCGCGAAGCCAAGCAGATCGAAGCGCAGACCAGCTAATCTCTGCTTCGTTCGGGAATGAAGAAGGGCGGTGCCGCAGGGCGCCGCCTTTTTTGTTGTCGGTCTTCTTGGTGTGCAAGGCGATCCCCCGCCCACCACGTCATCCTCGGGCTTGACCCGAGGATCCATCGACGTCTTCGAAGGTGGATGGTCGGGTCAAGCCCGACCATGACGGAGGAGAGGGCGCGGACTTTTTGTGTCTCAAAGTGCCGAGAGAAAATTGTCGACATCCGCTTCGGTGGTGGCGAAGCTGGTGACGAGGCGGATCAGGGTCTCGTCGTCGCGCATGGTCGCCTTCACGTCCGGGCCGGCCGGCCAGTCGTAGAAGACGGCGCCCTTGTCCTGCAAAGCCTTCATCGCGTCGTTGCGGATGATGGCGAACAGTTCGTTCGAACCGGTCGGCCAGGCGAGGCGGGCCTTGTCGGACGTGGCGAAGCCGGCCGCGAGGCGGGCGGCCATGCCGTTGGAGTGGCGGGCGAGGGTGAGCCACAGGCCATCGCGGAAATAGGCGTCGAACTGCGCGGCGATGAAGCGGGATTTTGAGAAGAGCTGGGCCGAGCGCTTGCGCAGGAAATGCATCTGCTGCGCCTTGCCCGGATCGAAGAGCACCAGGGCTTCCGCGCACCAGCAGCCGTTCTTCGTGCCGCCGAAGGACAGGATGTCGACGCCGCGTTTCCAGGTCATGTCTGCCGGTGTCGTGCCGAGATGAGTAAGCGCGTTGGCGAAACGCGCGCCGTCCATGTGCAGCGGCAGGTTGGCCTTCTTCGTGACGCCGGAGAGGGCGGCGATTTCGTCCAGCGTATAGGCGGTGCCGGCTTCCGTCGCCTGCGTTATGGTGACGGCCATCGGCTGTCCGCCATGCACGAAATCCGGCGGGAAGCGGCCGATCGCGGCTGCGAGCGCCTGCGGCGACAGCTTGCCCGCCTGGCCGTCGATCGGCACGAGCTTGGCGCCGGTCGCGAAGAATTCCGGGGCGTTGCATTCGTCGACATTCACATGGGCTTCGCGGTGGCAGAAAACTTGCCCGCCGGGACGGTTGAAGCTCGCGAGCGCCAGCGAATTCGCCGCCGTGCCGGTGCCGACGAAGAACACCGCGACGTCGCGCTCGAAAATTTCGGAAAACGTCTTTTCCACACGCTTGTCGAGATCACTGGTACCATAGGCGGAGGCAAAGCCGCCGGCCGCATCGACCAGGCTCTTTGCGATGTCGGGATGGGCGCCTGCCCAGTTGTCGGAAGCGAAAAACATGCGGTTTCCAATGCGAAAATGGGTCTTCGAGGGACCATAATGGAGAAATGATGGCGATCAATCGCCGGAATCGGCAGAAAGCGCCATCCTCCCGAAGAATGAAAGGAACGGAAACAAAACGTCGAAGTGTCGTAATTTAATTTCAAGCCTTCGACGGTGCGGGCAATTTTTCTTCATGACATGGTGATTATTTGGCATGATGGCCTTGCAGGGCTGGGGTGTTTCTGGCATAGAACACATGAAATAGGACAGTGTTGCTGTCCTATTTCGGTCAAGAGACCGAGCAGGCGCCTCCCGCGACCGCGAGAGAGTGCCGCACACGGCGCCGGGTGATGGAGAGGTTCTCTCCTGAAAAGCCCGCCGCCTTGACGGTTCCGATGACATGTCTGGTCGGCCGTCGTCTTTTTACGGTCGGATCAGGTCCATACAAGAGACGCTCGCGTGGCCGTACTTGCGACAAGGCAAACGGCTGCCACGTGGGCGAAAACGGTTGCCCGCACGATGCCGGGCCTAGAAGGAGGGACGACGATGACGGACATGACGCCATCAAACGGGTTTAGGCAGAACCGGACGCAGATTACTGCGACGGACGCCAAAACGCGTCCCTCCACGACAGGCATGCCGAAACGACAGGGCCTTTATGATCCGCGCAACGAACACGATGCCTGCGGCGTCGGCTTCGTCGCGCACCTGAAGGGCCAGAAGTCGCACCAGATCGTCAAGGACGGGCTCTTCATGCTCGAAAACCTGACGCATCGTGGCGCTGTCGGCGCCGATCCGCTGATGGGTGACGGTGCCGGCATCCTCGTGCAGATCCCGGACCGCTTCTTCCGCGAGGAGATGGCGATACAGGGCATCACCCTGCCGAAGGCCGGCGAATATGCCGTCGGCCATATCTTCATGCCGCAGGACGAAAAGCTCGTCGATTATTTCAAGAAGGTCATCGGCGACGTCATTGCCGAGGAGGGCCAGGTCCTCATCGGCTTCCGCGACGTGCCGGTCGACAATGCCTCGCTCTCGAAGGCGCCGGAAATCGCCGCCACCGAGCCGCGCCATGTCCAGGTGTTTGTTGGCGCCGGCCGCGAAGCCGCGACCAATGCGGAATTCGAGCGTCGCCTCTTCACCCTGCGCAAGGTGATCTCCAACCGCATCTATGACGAATACGAGGGCGAGGAGAGCAACTTCTACCCGGTCTCGCTGTCCTCGACGACGATCGTCTACAAGGGCATGTTCCTCGCCTATCAGGTGGGTGCCTACTACAAGGACCTGGCCGACCCGCGCTTCGAATCGGCCGTCGCCCTCGTGCACCAGCGCTTTTCCACCAACACCTTCCCGTCTTGGAAGCTGGCGCACCCCTACCGCATGGTCGCCCACAACGGCGAAATCAACACGCTGCGCGGCAACGTCAACTGGATGGCGGCCCGCCAGGCCTCCGTGTCCTCACCGCTCTTCGGCGACGACATCACCAAGCTCTGGCCGATCTCCTATGAGGGCCAGTCGGACACCGCCTGTTTTGATAACGCGCTCGAGTTCCTCGTGCGCGGCGGTTACTCCATGGCCCATGCGGCGATGATGCTGATCCCGGAAGCCTGGTCCGGCAACCAGCTGATGAGCCCCGAGCGCAAGGCGTTCTACGAGTACCACGCGGCCCTGATGGAGCCGTGGGACGGCCCGGCCGCCGTCGCCTTCACGGATGGCCGGCAGGTCGGCGCGATGCTCGACCGCAACGGCCTGCGCCCGGCCCGCTATCTCGTGACCGATGACGATCGCGTCATCCTCGCCTCCGAAGCCGGTACGCTGCCGGTCAAGGAAGAGAGCATCATCAAGAAGTGGCGTCTCCAGCCGGGCAAGATGCTGCTCATCGACATGGAAGAGGGCCGCGTCATCTCCGACGACGAGGTGAAGTCTGCGCTCGCCTCCAAGCATCCCTACCGCGACTGGCTGGGCAACACCCAGATCATCCTGGAAGAACTCGGCCCGGTCGAACCGCGGGCGTTGCGCCGCGACGTGTCGCTGCGCGATCGCCAGCAGGCCTTCGGCTACACCCAGGAGGACACCAGGCTGTTGATGTCGCCGATGGCGACGACGGGGCAGGAGGCGATCGGCTCCATGGGTACGGACACGCCGATCTCGGCCATGTCCGACAAGACCAAGCTGCTCTACACCTATTTCAAGCAGAACTTCGCGCAGGTGACGAACCCGCCCATCGACCCGATCCGCGAGGAACTGGTCATG
This sequence comes from Sinorhizobium sp. RAC02, assembly GCF_001713395.1. Lineage (NCBI taxonomy): Bacteria > Pseudomonadati > Pseudomonadota > Alphaproteobacteria > Hyphomicrobiales > Rhizobiaceae > Sinorhizobium > Sinorhizobium sp. RAC02. The sequence goes on from NZ_CP016450.1 coordinate 4,018,855, forward strand.
AGCCTCGTCTCCTTCATCGGGCCGCGTCCGAACATTCTCGACCATGGCGGTGCGGCGAAGGCCAAGCGCATGGAAGTGCGCCAGCCGATCCTCACCAACGGCGATCTCGAAAAGATCCGCTCCATCGGCCATGTCGAGGACCTGTTCGACACCAAGACGCTGGACTTCACCTATGACGTCTCGCGCGGCGCCGAAAGCATGCCGGAAATGCTCACCCGGCTGTGTGAACGCGCCGAGCATGCGGTCAACGGCGGCTACAACATCATCGTGCTCTCCGACCGCCAGATCGGGCCGGACCGCGTGGCGATCCCGGCGCTGCTGGCGACCGCCGCCGTGCACCACCACCTGATCCGCAAGGGCCTGCGCACCTCGGTCGGCCTCGTCGTTGAAACCGGCGAACCGCGCGAGGTCCATCATTTCTGCCTTCTCGCCGGTTATGGCGCGGAAGCGATCAACCCGTATCTCGCCTTCGACACGCTCACCGACATGCACAAGCGCGGCGAGTTCCCGAAGGAGGTCGACGGGGAAGAGATCGTCTACCGCTACATCAAGGCGATCGGGAAGGGTATCCTGAAGGTCATGTCCAAGATGGGCATCTCGACCTACCAGTCCTATTGCGGCGCGCAGATTTTTGACGCCATCGGCCTGTCGTCCGAGCTGGTCGACAAGTATTTCTTCGGCACGGCGACGACCATCGAGGGCATCGGCCTTGAACAGATCGCCACGGAGACCTTCAATCGCCACAAGGCCGCCTTCGGTCGCGATCCGCTGCTCGCCAACACGCTCGATATCGGCGGCGAATATGCCTATCGCATGCGCGGTGAAGATCATGCCTGGACGCCGGATGTCATCGCCTCGCTGCAACATGCGGTGCGTGGCAATGCGGCCGACCGTTACAAGGAATTCGCCGAACTGGTGAACGCCTCGTCGCTGCGTATGAACACGATCCGCGGCCTCTTCGCCATCAAGGGCGCCGAGGCTGCCGGCCGCAAGCCGATCTCCATCGACGAGGTCGAATCGGCGGCGGACATCGTCAAGCGCTTCTCGACGGGCGCCATGTCCTTCGGATCGATTTCCCGCGAAGCGCATACGACGCTTGCCGTCGCCATGAACCGGATCGGCGGCAAGTCGAACACCGGCGAGGGCGGCGAGGAAGCCGACCGCTATCTGCCGCGGCCGGACGGTTCCGCCAACCCCGAGCGTTCGGCGATCAAGCAGGTCGCATCCGGCCGCTTCGGCGTGACGACGGAATACCTGGTCAACGCGGACATGCTGCAGATCAAGGTCGCGCAGGGTGCCAAGCCCGGCGAAGGCGGCCAGCTGCCCGGTCACAAGGTGGATGCGACGGTCGCAAAAACCCGTCACTCCACGCCGGGCGTCGGTCTCATCTCGCCGCCGCCGCACCATGATATCTACTCGATCGAGGATCTGGCGCAGCTCATCTATGACCTGAAGAACGTCAACCCCGAGGCCGATATCTCGGTCAAGCTCGTCTCGGAAGTCGGCGTCGGCACGGTTGCCGCCGGTGTTGCCAAGGCGCGCGCGGACCATATCACGATCGCCGGTTTCGACGGTGGCACGGGTGCTTCGCCGCTCACCTCGCTGAAGCATGCCGGTTCCCCCTGGGAAATCGGCCTTGCCGAAACGCACCAGACGCTCGTGCTGAACAAGCTGCGTTCGCGCATTGCGCTGCAGGTCGATGGTGGCCTGAAGACCGGCCGCGACGTCGTCATCGGTGCGCTGCTGGGCGCCGATGAGTTCGGCTTTGCCACCGCGCCGCTGATTGCGGCCGGCTGCATCATGATGCGTAAGTGCCACCTCAACACCTGTCCGGTGGGGGTTGCGACGCAGGACCCGGTTCTGCGCAAGCGCTTCAAGGGCGCGCCGGAGCATGTCATCAACTACTTCTTCTTCGTTGCCGAAGAGGTGCGCGAAATCCTGGCTTCGCTCGGCGTTCGCTCGCTGAACGAGATCATCGGCGCCTCGGAACTGCTCGAGAAGGAGACGATGATTTCGCACTGGAAGGCGAACGGGCTCGATTTCAGCCGCATCTTCCACAAGGTCGATGCGCCGAAGGAGGCGACCTACTGGACCGAGCGGCAGAACCACCCGATCCACGACATCCTCGACCGCAAGCTCATCGAGCAGGCCAAGCCCGCGCTGGAATCGAAGACGCCCGTCGCCTTCGAGGTCGATATCAAGAACGTCGATCGCTCGGCCGGCGCGATGCTCTCCGGGGCCGTCGCCAAGCGTTATGGCTTCAAGGGCCTGAAGGACGATACGATCTCGGTGAAGCTGCATGGCACGGCCGGCCAGTCCTTCGCCGCGTTCCTGGCCCGGGGTATCACCTTCGACCTCGTCGGCGCCGGCAACGACTATGTCGGCAAGGGTCTTTCGGGTGGCCGCATCATCGTGCGTCCGCCGGAAGGCAACCGGGCGGTACCGCATGAGTCGATTATTGTCGGCAACACGGTTCTCTATGGGGCGATCGCCGGTGAGTGCTACTTCAACGGCGTTGCTGGCGAGCGTTTTGCGGTGCGCAACTCCGGTGCGGTGGCCGTCGTCGAGGGCGTGGGCGACCATGGCTGCGAATACATGACGGGCGGTGTCGTCGTCGTTATGGGCCAGACCGGGCGCAACTTCGCGGCCGGCATGTCGGGCGGCGTTGCCTACGTGCTGGACGAGGCCGGTGATTTCGCCCGCCGCTGCAACATGGCGATGGTCGAACTCGAGCCGGTGCCGGAAGAGGACGACATGCTGGAGAAGCTGCACCACCACGGTGGCGACCTCATGCACAAGGGCATGGTCGACGTGTCCGACGACATGACACGCCATGACGAGGAGCGGCTTTATCAGCTGATCTCGAACCACCTGCACTATACGGGCTCGCCGCGGGCCAAGGAGATCCTCGACAACTGGGTCGAGTATCGCCCGAAATTCCGCAAGGTGATGCCGGTCGAGTATCGCCGCGCTCTCGAAGAGATGGAGCGCATGAGGATGGGGGTCGCTGCCGAGTGAGGCAGCGGTTTTCGACCTTCACCGACTGATTGCGCGCCGTAAGGACAGCGAAATCAGGATCGAATTCATCTTAACCGGCGCGACAGCGGAGCTGCGCACCGGTCCGGGGCCTTGAAGGCACCGTCTTGAGCAAGGATTTTTGAAGTGGGCAAGGTAACTGGTTTCATGGAAATCGACCGACAGGTGGCGAAGTATCAGCCGGCCTCCGACCGCATCCGCCATTTCCGCGAATTCACCATCCCCATGTCGGACCCGGAGGTCCAGAAGCAGGCCGCACGCTGCATGGACTGCGGCATTCCCTATTGCCACGGCCCGACCGGGTGTCCGGTGCACAACCAGATTCCCGACTGGAACGACCTCGTCTATAACGGCAACTGGGAAGAGGCGATCCGCAACCTGCATTCGACCAACAATTTTCCGGAGTTCACCGGCCGCGTCTGCCCCGCACCCTGCGAGGAGGCCTGCACGCTGAACCTCGAGGACGCGCCGGTCTCCATCAAGACCGTCGAGCAGGCGATTGCCGACAAGGCCTATGAAATGGGCTACATCGTGCCGCAGCCGGCGACGGTGAAGACCGGCAAGAAGGTCGCCGTCATCGGTTCCGGCCCTTCCGGCATGGCGGCTGCCCAGCAGCTCGCCCGCGCCGGCCACGAAGTTCATCTCTACGAGCGCGAATCCAAGGCCGGTGGCCTGCTGCGTTATGGCATTCCGGACTTCAAGATGGAGAAGAACTTCATCGACCGTCGCGTCGACCAGATGCGCGGCGAGGGCGTGACCTTCCATTACGGCGTCAATGTCGGCGTCGACAAGCCGATGGACGAGATGCTCGCCGAGCATGACGCTGTTCTCTACTGCGGCGGCTCCGAAACGCCGCGCGATGCAGGCATTCCGGGCGTCGAGTTCGCAGGCGTGCATGATGCCATGCCCTATCTCGTGCAGCAGAACCGTCGTGTCGGTCGCGAGAACATCGACAGCGTCGGCTGGCCGTCCGATCCGATCCTTGCCGGTGGAAAGCATATCGTCGTCGTCGGCGGTGGCGATACCGCGTCCGACTGCGTCGGCACGGCGTTCCGCCAAGGTGCGGTGAAGGTCACCCAGCTCGACATCCGTCCGCAGCCGCCGGAAAAGGAAGACAAGCTCGCCGTCTGGCCGTTCTGGGCGACGAAGATGCGCACCTCCTCCTCGCAGGCCGAAGGCGCCGTGCGCGAGTTCCAGGTCGGTACGCTCGAATTCGTCGGCGACGAGGATGGTGTCCTGATCGGCGTGAAGTGCTGCCAGGTAGACGACCGCCGCAAGCCGATCGCCGGCACGGAGTTTATCATCAAGGCCGACCTCGCCTTCATCGCCATCGGTTTCCGCGGTCCCTTCACCGACAGCGTGCTGAAGGACCTCGGCGACAAGCTTGCGATCAACACCGACAAGCGCGGCTCATCCAACGTCATCGCCAACGAGCGTGACTACAAGACCTCGGTCGACAAGCTCTGGACTGCCGGCGACGTGCGCCGCGGCCAGTCGCTCGTCGTCTGGGCGATCCGTGAAGGCCGCCAGGCCGCACGCGCGATTGACGAAGCGCTGATGGGCGCGACCACGCTGCCGCGTTGAGTCTCAAGAAACAGAAAAGGGCGCGTCGGGAAACCGACGCGCCCTTTTATTTTAAGCCGCTCGATCAAGGCGTCGCGGTCTTGTCCAGACGGAAATCGTCGACGCGGCCGAGCGGCGCATCGGCGATCTCGCCCTTCTCGACCAGCTTTTCGCGCAGGCTCTTGCCATTACCCTTGGTCGTCACGCCGCCGAGCAGGGCGGTGCCGCCGTCGAGCGCCGGGTCGGCAAGGCTGATCGGCTGCGTCTTGGTAATCTCCGCATCCTCGACCGGGGGTGTGGCGACCACGAGATCCTTAAGGTCGCCCTGCAGGCCGGGGCCGTCTGCGGCGGCATCCCCCAGCAAGCGGCGGATTTCCTTTTCGACGTAGAAGGCGAGCTTGCGTTTGCCGGCCTTCGTGAAGTTGATGCCATCCGAGCCGCGCAGGCGCACCTGCTGACCGTTGATATCGGAGCCAGAGGTCACGAACTTGCCGTTCTCGTCGACGAAGCCATCCCAGATATCGACGAATTCGCCGCCCGTCTTCTCGACGCTTGCGCGGTAGATCGTGTTGAGCGTGGTCATGTCCGCGGTGAGCGCAGAGGACTGGAAGGCCGGCATGCCGACCCAGAGCATTGGCTTGCCGCTATCGCGCGCCAGGGTCGCAAGCAGGGCGACACGCGCCTCGTATTCCTTCGTCCACGCCTCGGAGCGGAATTTTTCCTTTTCCCCTGCAACGGGCATCTGCTGGCGGTCGTTGGCCCCCATGCTGATGACCACGAGGGCGGGCTTGGTTTCGGCGATCAGGCCGGGAAGCGAAGCGGGCCAGTCGTAATAATCATCGCGCACGATGCCGGAGGAGCCGTTCGTGTGGCGTTCGACGACGATGCCGGGCGTTGTCTCGAAGGCGGTGGCCAGACCTTCGCCTAGGCTGCCGGCGATGAAGTCGCCGACGACCAGCACGACCTTGGCGTCTGGCAGTTTTTCGATCTCGACCGGCGCCGGCTTGGCGACGACGGCCGTCGGCTGTCTCTTCTTGCGCGTGACGGTGCGCGGCTTCCTGATTTCCGGTTCGCGGATCACCTCCTTGCGCTTCGGTGTACCGAAGAGCAGCTGGAGGATCGTCTTGCGTTCGGTGCGCTCCTGCGCGATGGCCGGCATAGCGGTCACGACGACGCTTGCCGAGACGGCGAGGGCAAAGCCCAGGCGTACGAACCGCACTATCGTCTTCATGCTCATGAACTCCAGCCTCCACCGCGATCCTGAAGGATTTCGGTGGCGGCATGATGGCAAAAGCAGGCGGCGAACGGAAGCGGCCGACAGCAAAAAGGGGCGCCGCAGCGCCCCTGATCTCATAGCAGGCCGATATTAGCGGCGCAGCGCCTTGAGAAGCTGCTGGCTTGGCTCTCCGTCCGCCGCCAGGCCCATGCGGTTCTGGAAGGCCTGGATCGCGGCTTTCGAGCCGGAGCCAAAGTTGCCGTCGACCTCACCCTCGTAGTAGCCAAGCTCCTTAAGGCGGGTCTGAAGCTCGAACTTTTCCGTGATGTCGAGCGTGCCGTCCGGGCGCGGCCAGCGCTGCTTGACGCCGCTATAGCCGGCGAGCTGGTCTGCCAGCATACCGACGCCCATGGCGTAGGAATCGGAGGCATTGTAGCGCTTGATGACGAAGAAGTTCTTGGTCATCAGGAAGCCCGGGCCGCCATTGGCCGGTAGCTTCAGTTCCGCGCGGTCGGCGCCGTTCTTGAAGCCGCTGCCGTTCGGACGCGTGAAGCCGAGCTTCGCCCATTGGGCGAGCGTCTTCGTCTGGCCGGAATATTTGCTGCCGCCCTTGGGCACGATGGTCTCGTAGCCCCAGGTCTTGCCGGCCTGCCAGCCGTTCTTGGCAAGCAGGTTCGCGGCGGTCGCCAGCGCATCCGGCACGGAGTTCCAGATGTCGCGGTGGCCATTGCCGTCGGCATCGACGGCATAGATCAGGTAGCTCGTCGGAATGAACTGGGTGTGGCCCATCGCGCCAGCCCAGGATCCGGTCATGTCGGCAGCATCGATGTCGCCGCGCTGGATGATCTTGAGGGCGGCTATCAGCTGCGTGCGGGCAAATTTCGCACGCTTCTTGTCGGCATAGGCAAGCGTTGCCAGCGCGCGCGGCACGTAATGCAGCCGTTCGCTCTTCTCGAGCACTGCGCCGTAGTTCGATTCCATCGACCAGATGGCGAGCAGGATGTTGCGGTCGACGCCGAAATGGCGCTCAAGCGCTGCCAGCGTGCGGCCGTGTTTTGCCGCCATCTCCTGGCCGATGCGTACCGTGTAGGGGTTGACGCGCGAGTCGAGATAGTCCCAGATCTTGTGCTTGAATTCAGGCTGGTAGGCCGCCTTCTCCAGCACGTCGGGATCGGGTGTCTTGACGCCGGAAAACGCCTTCTGGTAGGTCGACTTGGTGATGCCGGCCTCGGCTGCCGTCGCGTAGAAATCGGCGACCCACTTCTGGAAGCGGGCGTCCGCGCGCGCGACGCCGGCCTGGGCGAAAAGCCCGGCCGAGAGAAGGAGGGTGAGCGCAGATCGGCGCAGAACGGTCTTCAGATTCTGGGTCATCGGCTATCATGTCCGTTTCTTAAATTTCGGTACGATGGCTTGAAACCACCGGCTGAACGCAAAACTTATAAAAACGAAGTCAACAAATTCTTTACCATCAAACTTTTGTCTCGTCTTCCTTTGCAAAAAAATAGCAATTGGCTTCTATTCCGGCACAGATGCGCCCTGACCATGAGGGTAACGGGCTCAAAGAGGTGAATAATGTCCCAGACACGTAAGGTTCGCAAAGCAGTCTTTCCAGTGGCGGGCCTCGGCACGCGCTTCCTTCCGGCAACGAAAGCCGTGCCGAAGGAGATGCTGACCGTCGTGGACAAGCCGGTGATCCAGTACGTGGTCGACGAGGCGCTGGACGCCGGCATCGAGCACCTGATCTTCGTGACCGGCCGCTCCAAGGCGGTCATCGAGGATTATTTCGACATCCAGGTCGAGCTCGAACAGACGCTGCGCCAGCGCAACAAGACGGCCGAGCTGACGCTGCTCGAAAGCATCCTGCCGGTCGCCGGCTCGACGAGCTTTACCCGCCAGCAGGAACCGCTCGGTCTCGGCCACGCCGTGTGGTGCGCCCGCGAACTGGTCGGCAACGAGCCGTTCGCACTTCTTCTGCCCGACATGATCATGAAGGCCGAGAAGGGCTGCATGAAGGGCATGGTCGAGCTTTTCGAGCACAGCGGTGCGAATGTCATCGCCGTTGAGGAATGCGCGCCCGACCAGGCCCACAAATACGGCATCGTCGGCGTCGGCGAGAAGGTCGGCGATGGTTTTGCCATTACCAAGATGGTGGAAAAGCCGGCGCCGGGCACGGCACCCTCCAACTTCTTCATCAACGGCCGCTACATCCTGCAGCCGGAAATCTTCCCGATCCTCGCCAATCAGGAGCGCGGTGCCGGCAACGAGATCCAGCTCACCGATGCCATGGTGAAGCTTGCGGGCGACCAGGCGTTCGCCGCCTACCACTTCCGCGGCGAGACCTATGACTGTGGTGCGAAGGACGGGTTCATTCTCGCCAACATCGCCTTCGCCCTTGCCCGCGCGGACATCCGCCCCTCGGTGGAAGGGCCGCTCAAGGACCTAGTCGCCAAGCTGAAGTAAAGGTCAGCGGCGCAGAACGAGACCGATACCGGCACGCGTGATGCCGGTGTCGGATGCGCCGGACTGCTTGGTCAGTTCGTAGGACACGTCGCCGGTCATCGCCAGCCAGCGATTGAGGTTCCAGGTGAGGCCGGTGCCGATCTGGTAGACATATTGGTCTTCGGTCGCTGACGACGAGAAATCACGCCACGTATAGATGCCGCTGAGGCGCGCGACCAAGTTGTCGCGCAGTTCGTGCGTCAGTTCGGCATTCGTTTCGTAGGTCACATAACCGCTCTCGAGGGCCGTGGTCGACGGTTCGATTTCCGAGCGCAAGCCGAGACGCAGGTCCGTGCCGCGCCGCGGCGACCAGAAGACCGAACCGTCTATCGTCACCGCCTCGATTGCCGCTAGGTCGCGGTCTTCGAACGTCGCGCGCTTGAAGCCGATGCCGAGATCGCCGCGCAGCTTTTCCCCGAGATCGATTTCCATGCCGGCACGACCGCCGAGCGTGGAGGAGGAGCGGGCAAAGCCTTCCCGATCGCGCTTCTCGTCATAGATCGACTTGCCGACCGAGGCTTCGAGATAGGGGATCAGGGCCGGCGAGAGTTCATAGCCGATGCGGCCGGTCAACGTGCCTTCGGTATAATTCCGATCCGACATGACGAACCTGGTGCCATTGGAGGCTGTCGCGGAACCATAGACTTCGCGCTGGAGATCGACGCCGATCGTGCCGCGGATCAACCCGAAATCCCGTGTCACACGCGCGCCGCCGGTGAAACCGTGCACCGTGGACCTCGCGCCGTTGATGGCATTGGGGTCCGTCGTACTTTCGCGCTCGAAGCTGTAGCCGGCCGTGAGATTGGCGATCGTGTCGCCACTGAGGTCCAGTCTCAGGTCGCTGTTGATGCGCAACTCCGGCTCGGTTTCGCCCACACCGCTGATGTTTCGCTGATAGACGCCCTCGGCGTCGATGGTCCACTGATGGCGCGACCAGTCGGAGGTCAACGATCCCCGGAACCCCGTCGTGGAGAAGGTCCGGCTGGTGGAGGACGAGCCGACCTTCGTCTTCTCGTAGCCGATGCCCTGGGAAACCGACGGCCGCAGCACGAAGCTGCCGAGCCGGATGCCGGTCGGCTCATAGGGATCGCCGAACGCGCTGCGGGCACCGCCTACGCTGCCTTCCGGCGCGTTCAGCCGTTCCGTCTCGCTCCCGACACGGCCGACCGCGCCATCGTCGGCCGCCGTGGCGAGGGCGTCCTGCTGTTCGTCGGTCAGGGCCGGAACGCTGTTCGTGGTGGTGGCGGTATCCGGCGTAGCATCGCCGCCATCGGCGGGCGGCAGGGCAAGCGGGTCGGTCAAGGCGGTGGGATCAGCGGGCGTCTGTTCCTGTGCGAAGGCCGGAACGGACGCGAGCACGGTGCCGGCGAGCAAAAGCCCGGCCACCCGCCGCGACAGGCGGAGCTGTGCTGCTCCGCGATCCATTCCATTTGCCAATGCCATGATGGGCCTGCGAATCCTCGAGAATTTCCTAAACGAACGTAAACCGTCGTGGTTAACGCTTGGTTGCTATTGGCGATTCACTCGCGGTAACGCTCTGCCTTCATTCGTGCATGGACAGTTCCCTGCAAAAGCGTTAACGAGGCGCATGATCAAAAGACAGGCAAAAATCGAGAGCGACGGCGCCATCGCCTCCGCGCTACGGACCGTTGAAACAGAAAAAGCCGGCCTTGTTGCCCTTTCGGCAGCCCTTGAAGGCGGCCTTTACGACGCCTTCTGTGAGGCCGTGCGTCTGATCGGCGACATCAGCGGACGCGTTGTCATCACCGGTATCGGCAAGTCCGGTCATATCGGCGCGAAGATCGCAGCGACCTTCGCCTCGACCGGCACGCCGTCCTTCTTCGTGCATCCCGTGGAAGCCAATCACGGCGACCTCGGCATGATCGCGCGCGACGACGTCATCCTCGCCATCTCCTGGAGCGGCGAGACCGCCGAACTTCAAGGCATCGTTTCCTATTCCCGCCGCTTCTCGATCCCGCTGATCGCCATGACCTCGGGCGAGCGCTCGGCGCTGGCGCGCGAGGCCGATACGCTGCTGCTGCTGCCGAAGGCGCAGGAAGCCTGCCCGCACGGACTGGCGCCCACGACATCGACGCTGATGCAGCTCGCGCTTGGCGATGCGATCGCCGTCGCCCTTCTCGAGGCGCGCGGGTTTACGGCAACGGATTTCAAGACCTTCCACCCCGGCGGTAAGCTGGGGGCGAGCCTGTCGCATGTCGGCGACATCATGCACAGCGGCGAAAACATGCCGCTCGTGGCGCTCGGCACCTCGATGCCGGATGCCGTCATGCTGCTTGCGCAGAAGCGCTATGGCTGCGTTGGCGTCATCGATGACGACGGCACCCTCGTCGGTATCGTGACGGACGGCGACATAGCGCGCAATCTCTCGCGCAACCTCGCCGAGCTCGACGTCGACGATATCATGACGCGCAGCCCGAAGACGGTGAAGCCGACGACACTGGCGACCGCTGCCCTCGGCTTGTTGAACCAGCACAACATTTCGGCGCTGATCGTCACCGACGAGACCTTCCGCCCCATCGGTATCGTGCACTTCCACGACTTGCTCCGGATCGGCGTCGCCTGAGCCTTCTCAGATCGCCTCGACCATGAGATCACGGCCATTGCTGGCCGTGACGCGCACGCGCGCGCCGACCGGCAGGTCCGGTCCCTGAACGCTCCACATCGTATCGTCGAGACGAATGCGGCCGCGGCCTTCGGTGATCGGATGCTCCAGCGTGGCGGTGCGGCCGATGAGGCTTTGGCCGCGCTGGTTGAGATGCGGTTGGTCGGTCACTTGTCCACGGGCGCTGACGATGCGTCTGCCGATGACGGCTGCGATCAGCGACAGCACCGCGAAGACCAACCACTGCACTTGCCAGGCCCAGAACGTCTGCTCCCACAGGAGAAGCGACAGGGCACCCGTCACGATCGCCGCGATGCCGATCCAGACGAGGAAGACGCCGGGCATCAGCACTTCGAGGATCAGCAGGACGATGCCGAGCACCCACCAGGCCCAGGGGCCGAGTTCGGTGACGATGCGTTGGATCATGCTCAGCTTCCCTGCGACGTCGGATCAAACGGGTTGCGGAAGGCAGGCGTCGAGGCTGTGGTGGTCGCGGCCGACGTCGCCTGGCGTGTGCGCGCCGGGGTGCCGGCAGGCGCCGAGCCGTCACCGAACACTTCCCGCGCGATCGCACCGATGCCGCCGAGCGAGCCGACGAGCGCGGAGGCCTCCATCGGCATCAGCACGATCTTCGAGTTCGGGGCCTTGCCGATCGCGGCCATGGCTTCGGTGTATTTTTGCGCGACGAAGTAATTGATCGCCTGCACATTGCCGGCGGCGATCGCCTCCGACACCATCTTCGTTGCCTTGGCTTCGGCCTCCGCGAGGCGTTCGCGGGCTTCGGCGTCGCGGAAGGCGGCTTCGCGCTGGCCCTCGGCCTCGAGGATCGCGGATTGTTTTGCGCCTTCAGCCCGCAGGATCTGCGCGTTGCGCGCGCCCTCGGCTTCCAGCACCTGCGCGCGCTTCTCGCGCTCGGCCTTCATCTGCCGGCCCATCGAATCGACGAGATCCTTCGGCGGCGCGATGTCCTTGATCTCGACGCGGGTGATCTTGATGCCCCAGGGATTGGCGGCTTCGTCGACGACGCGCAGCAGCTTGTCGTTGATCACGTCGCGGTTGGAGAGCAGTTCGTCGAGATCCATCGAGCCCATGACCGAGCGGATGTTGGTCATGGTGAGGTTGAGGATGGCATTTTCCAGATTGGCGACCTGATAGGCGGCCTGGGCGGGGTTGAGCACCTGATAGAAGGCGACGCCGTCGGCTGCGACGCTGGCATTGTCACGGGTGATGACTTCCTGCGTCGGGATATCGAGCACCTGCTCCATCACGTTCATCTTCGCACCGATGCGGTCGATGAAGGGGACGATCAGATTGAGGCCGGGTTCAAGCGTGCGCGTATAACGGCCGAAGCGCTCCACCGTGTACTGATAGCCCTGCGGGATCGTCTTGATCCCGGCAAACAGGATCAGGATGACCAGGACCACGAGGGCGATGACGACGATATCCAATCCGGCCAAATTCATGGCGTTCTCCCCAAAAGCAGGTCGGTGCACAGCGGTTGCGGCAGCGACAAGCGTCAATCCAAAAGCTAAAGCGTGCGAACGCTTTAGATGCGGCGCGGCGCCACTGTAAGGAATACGGGCCGCGACGCCAGTCTATTTGGACGGGAACAAGATTTATCGATCAAACCCAGCCGCCGAGTTCCCGGCGCACGACTTTTTCCAGCACGGCCATGCCTTCCGGAGAGTCATTCAGACAGGGAATGTGCGTGAATTTCTCGCCGCCATTGTGGTGGAAGCTTTCAGCGGCCTGCTCGGCGATCTCTTCCAGCGTCTCCAGGCAGTCGGAAACGAATCCGGGATTGAGCACGGCGATGCGCTTGATGCCGTCCTGTGCGAGCTTTTCCACGGTCTTGTCCGTATAGGGCTGCAGCCATTCTTCCGGTCCGAAGCGGGACTGGAAGGTGATCATCAGTTTCTCTTCGGACCAGCCGAGTCGTTCGCGCAGCAGGCGCGTGGTCTTCTGGCACTGGCAGTAATAGGGGTCGCCCTTCTCGAAGTAGCTCTTCGGAATGCCGTGGAAGGAGGTGAGCACCCGCTCCGGCTCCCAGTCGAGCGTCGCCAGGTGTTTTTCGATCGAGACGGCGAGCGCGTCGATATAGTCCGGATCGTCGTGATAGGGCGGTACGGTGCGCAGCGCCGGCTGCCAGCGCAGCTTGAGCAGCGTCTCGAAGGCCTTGTCGTTGACGGTCGCAGTGGTCGCTGCCGCATATTGCGGATAGAGCGGGAACACCAGGATGCGCTCACAGCCTTGTTTCTGGAGGTAGTCCATGCGGGACGCGATCGACGGCTGGCCGTAACGCATGGCCCAGTCGACGACGACCTCGGAATGTTCGGCAAGCGCCTTTGCCATCAACTCGGCCTGGCTGCGCGTATAGGTACGCAGAAAGCTCTCGTTCTTTTCCTTGTTCCAGATCGTCTCATAGGCCTTGCCGACCTTGCCGGGACGGGTGTTGAGCACGATGCCGAACAGGATTGGATACCAGGCGAGGCGCGACCATTCGATGACGCGCCGGTCCATCAGGAATTCCTTCAGGTAGCGGCGCATGGAGGTGTAGTCCGTGCCGTCAGGCGTGCCGAGATTGATGAGCAGCACACCCACCTTGCCGTGCTTGACGGGCGGGTGGCTGGCGGGCTTTGCGGCGAGGTCCTGCATGGGGCGATCCTGTGCGTGCGGGGTGTCGGTCATAGCGCTTCTACGCGGTAGCAGCCGATTGGTTCAGAATCGTTCTAAAAAGAAATGCCGGCCCGGGAAAGCCCGGACCGGCAGAAAAAGTGGAGACAAATTGTCCTTATTTGGTCGGGATCGACAGCTCCGTGCCGATATGCAGCGCGCGCGGCCGCGGATTGTTGTTGGCCTCGGCAATCTTGCGCCACAGCGTACCGTCGCCATAGGCGGCCTTGGCGAGATCCCACAGCGTGTCGCCGCGGGCGATGACATGCTTGCCGCCGGCGGTCGTCGTCGCCGCGGTGTCGGATGCCGTCGTCGTGGCTTCCGAACCGGTCGCGGTGGTGGCAGATCCGGACGCAGCTTCACCCGTTGTCGCAGCGCCTTCGACGGATTTTGCCGCCGTGTCCGTGGAGGTTGCTGTCTCACTCGTGGCTGGCTTGGCCTCGGTGCTGGTTGCGGTCTCGGCGGTTGCCGGGGTTTCAACGACCGTGGCAGCCGCGACCTCGGTGATGCGGCCGTCCGTATAGGGCTTGTAGGGGCGGTTTGCGGCTAGATAATCGGCAACGACAAGTTCGAGGTTCGGGCCGAAATCGTAGGCGTTCATGCCGGCCTTGGCGAATACGGAGTAGCCGTCACCGCCCGAGCGCATGTAGTTGTTCGAGACCACGCCATAGGTCTTGGCCGGATCGAGCGGCACGAAGGCGTCGCCCTCCTTGACCTCGACGGAGACGACGCGGCTGCCTGGTGGCTTCGACTTGTCGAAGGAATACTTCATGCCGGAGACCTGCGGGAAGCGCCCGGCGCCTTCCTCGATCTGGCCGAGACCGTTCTCGAGGGCAGCGACGATATCCGAGCCCTTGAGCTGGAAGGTCGCGACGGTATTCTGGAACGGCAGCACCGAGAGCACTTCGCCCATCGAAACCGGGCCGCCGTCGATCGAGGCGCGCAGACCGCCGCCATTGGTGATGGCGATCGTCATGCCCTGGGCCTTGGTGCGGTCAAGGATGGCGTCCGTCACGAGGTTGCCCATGGCGCATTCGGCCGCACGGCAGACTTCGCGCGAGCCGTCGATCGGCGAGGCACTCTCGGCGACGATTTTGTTCTTCAGTTCCTCGATCGGGCCACCGAGTTCCTTGATGCGGGCCAGCACGGCTTCATCCGGCTTGATGGAGCTGTCGATCAGGATCGGCTCACCGGACGATGCCTTCACGACGCCGGCGTCGTCGAAGACGACCTTCAGGTTGCCAAGATATTTCGAATAAGCGCCGGCCTGCACGACGGGCACCTTGTAGCCGCCGGGATTGTCGACCAGCGTCGGGTAGGGCCCATCCGCCTTGTCCGAGGTGTTGGAAAGGAACGTGTTGGTATGGCCGCCGACCACGACATCGACATCCGGGATTTTGGCGATTGCCGCCAGGTCGCGTGGATAGCCGACATGGGTGAGCGCGATGATCTTGTTGACGCCCTGTTTCTTCAGCTCGCCGATGGCGGCGGTAATGTCGGCGACGTCGTCGCCGATCAGCACGTTCGGGCCGGGGGAGGAGAGTTCCGCCGTGTCGTTTGCCACGGCACCGACAATGCCGATCTTCTGGCCGCCCTGGTCCAGTACGATGAACGGTTTGATACGGTCGCCGAGCTTCGAGCTTGCGCTGGCCGCAACATTGGCGGTGACGACCGGGAACTGCACCTTGTCGAGGAAGGTCGCCAGCCCGTCCTCGCTGTCGTCGAATTCATGGTTGCCGACGGTCATGGCGTCGAACTTCATCAGGTTCAGGAACTCGGCTTCCACCGCACCCTTGTAGGTCGTGTAGAACAGCGAGCCCTGGAAATTGTCGCCGGCATTCAGCAGCAGCACATTCTTGCCGGTCAACGCCTGGCGCTGGGCATCGATCGCAGCCTTGAGGCGCGCGACGCCGCCGAAGCATTCACCCTTGCCTTCCTCCTCGGCCGAGCAGGTCGAATCGAACTTGTTGATTGCCTCGATGCGGGAATGCAGATCGTTGATATGCAGGATGTTCAGCTCGTAATCGGCAAGCGCCGAGCCGCTGGAGAGCGCGATAAGGGAGGCGGCCAGAAGGCCGGATCGGAAAATCGTCATGGTCCTGTTCTCCTTGTTTGCCCGCTGCCGGCGGCGCGGGAAGGCCTGTCCGTTCCTGGGTAAACTGGAAACATGACAGCCGGCCGGTGGATGTTTTCACCGGTCGCGGGCAACTTCAAGAGAAAAGACGGCGGGCTGAGCCGATCGCCTGTTTATGCGCGGAAACGAAAAAAGGGCCTTGCGGCCCTTTGATCCGGATGGTGCCGTCGTTCAGGCGCGGCGGGCGAGCGAGAACTGTGCGCCTTCGGCGGTCGTGCAGTTGAGCTGGCTCTGGCTGACGAGCGCACAATTGACCTTTGATTGCGTGTTGCGTACCAGCGAAGTCATGTTGATCTCGACCAGCGTCGGCGAGGTCTTAATGTAGGTGCCGGATGCGAGAAGCTGGTTGGTGTCGGTCGTGCGCGTCGTGAACGTGCCGCTTGCGAAGGTGGAAACGATGCCGTTCGGATCAACCCAGGCGCCATCCACACCAGTCTGCTGCTGGCGGACAGGCGGCAAGTCGCGTGGCGCGCGGTCCGATTGGCACGCGGTAAGTGCCACGGCGGCGGCCAGCAGGCTGAGGGCTGTGATCGGCTTCATTCGCATCTCCCAGGGTCACGGCGGGGCGAACCACCTGTCCAATTCGCCAGACCATGCCGCGAAGAGGCGGCGAAAGCAAGACGCGCTGCCCGGCGAGCGGGCATTATCCCATTGAAAGCGAAGACGCCCGCGGGTTTGCCGCGGGCGTCTGCATTCGGGTTTTATCGTGCTGTTCAGCGAACGAGAACGTTCTTGAACTGCCACGGATCCTTCGTGTCGAGGTCTTCCGGGAAGAGGCCCGGGCGGCCTTCGAGCGGGGTCCAGTCGGTGTAGTGGCCTTCGACCGGGCCGAGATAGGGCGTCTGCACTTCGAGGCAGCGCTTGTAATCGACCTCGTCGGCCTCGACGATGCCGGCTTTCGGGTTTTCAAGCGCCCAGACCATGCCGGCGAGCACGGCGGAGGTCACCTGCAGGCCGGTTGCGTTCTGGTAGGGAGCGATGCGGCGGGTTTCTTCCAGCGACAGGCGCGAACCATACCAGTAGGCGTTCTTGTCGTGGCCGTAGAGCAGCACGCCGAGTTCGTCGACGCCGTCGACCAGTTCGTTCTCGTCGAGAACGTGCAGGACAGGCTGCTGATGGCCGCCATTGCCGAACATTTCGTGCAGCGACAGCACGGCATCGTTCGCCGGATGGTAGGCATAGTGGCAGGTCGGGCGGTAGGTGACGTCACCGTCCTTGTCGCGCACCGTGTAGTAGTCGGCAATCGAGATCGACTCGTTATGGGTGACGAGGAAGCCGTATTGCGGGCCGGGCGTCGGGCACCAGGAGCGCACGCGCGTGTTTGCGCCGGGCTGTTCCAGGTAGATCCCGGCCTTGCAGCCCTTCTTGTGCTTCTTGGCGTTCTTCGGCATCCACTCTTCGTGCGTGCCCCAGCCGAGTTCGGCTGGCTGCAGGCCTTCCGAGATGAAGCCTTCGACCGACCAGGTGTTCCAGAAGGTGTTGAACGGCTTCGGGTTCTTGGTGCGCTGGGTGTCGCGCTCGGCGATGTGCACGCCCTTGACGCCGACCTTCTTCATCAGCTTGGCCCAGCCTTCGCGGTCGTCCTGCGCCGGCTCTTCGACCTTCAGGTCGAGATCCTTGGCGAGGTTGATCAGCGCCTGCTTGACGAACCAGGAAACCATGCCCGGATTTGCACCGCAGGTGGAAACGGCCGTGGTGCCGCCCGGATGCTTTTCCTTCTCGCGGCGAAGCGTTTCGCGCAGCGCATAGTTCGTGCGGTCGGCGTTCTTCATATCCTTGTCGAAGTAGAAACCGAGCCAGGGTTCGATGACCGTGTCGATGTAGAGCACGTCGAGCTTGCGGCAGAGCTTGATCAGGTCGACGGAGCCCGTATCGACGGAAAGGTTGACGCAGAACGCCTGGCCGTCGCCTTCGGTGAGCAGCGGCTTCAGGATATCCTTGTAGTTTTCCTTGGTGACATGCGCCTTGACGTGGCGCACGCCGTGGCGGGCGTAGATTTCGGCGTCGGCAGCGTCTTCACGCGGCTCGATGACGATCAGCCGGTTCCGGTCATACTTGAAGTGGCGCTCGATCAGCGGCAGCGTGCCGCGCCCGATGGAGCCGAAACCGATCATCACGATCGGACCGGTGATTTCGCCATGTACCGGATAGGTGCTGTCTGCCATTTGGTTCTCCTGCGGACGGCCCGCTTTTCGCAAAAACAGGGCCTCTGAGGGCCCCATAGCATAATATGACAGCGCTAGAGCACAGTTTTCTGTCACAATAAAGGGAGAGCGCTGTCTTCGGCAGCGATATTCTTAATGCCCGTTTGACGACAGGGCTCTGCTTGCCAGGCTGGATTTACGCGAGGAGCTTTCACGCGACCCGGCCAGGAATGCGATTCGGTGGACGATCGTCCAAACCACGCCGGGTCGCGCTTCAATCGGTCTTGCGATTCTCACACGGCAGCGAGTTGTGCCAGGTGCCCCAGCAGATCGGTTCCCGCGCCGCCTGCGTTGATGGTTTCGAAATAGTCGTGCCATCCGGATGCTGCGATGCCGGAGACAAGTGCGCCGAGCGCTGCTTCGTCGGGGCAGCGCCACAGGGCAAAAAAGCTTTGCGGCGGGGCATGCGGAACCTTTGCGTCAACCTCCCCGAGAGCGATCGGCTCGACACCGAGAGCCGACAATCCGGCCATGCCGGCGCCGATGCCAGCGAAGAAGCTCTGCCGGTCTTGCGCGCCGAGAGCCAGCCATGCGGGTTTCGGCGTGTAGAGTTCGGCCAGATAGTGCGTCATGCAATGTTCTTCCATGTCAGCGGTCGCGGTTGATGGACCGGAGCGCGTGTTTGCAGATTCAAGTGATTGTCCGTTTTGTCGGGGGGAGACTGTGCTCCTGCCGGGTCGCGGCGTCGGTCTTCTGCCAGATACGATCGAGCAATGTGCTCAGCAGTCGGCTTTCATCGGTACTCAGATCCGAAAAAAGCGAGTCGATCCATTCGGCATGCTGGCGGAAAAGGGCAGCGGCCGTCGTTTCGCCTCTCTCCGTCAGGCGCACCGTGATCTTGCGGCGATCGTCGGTCGCATGATGACGGGTCAGGAAACCGTCCCGTTCCAGGCCATCGAGAAGCCCGGTTATCGTTGCGCGCGTCACGCCTGCCCGTTCGGCCAACTCATGCGGGGAAAGTCCGTCCGGCTTGCCCCGCAACAGGAACAGCAGGACAAACCTGCCTTCGGACAATTGGTGCGGGGCCAGGCGCGCGGCACAATCGCGATCAATTGCGGCGGTCAGCGCCAGCAATTCAAAACAAAGTCGAAGCTCGCCGACACCGGAGTGGCCTCGGCGCTGCGCCTCCTCAAGCATGGCGCGGTGTTTTTGTTCAATGTTCATAAGTCGCCGTATAGTATGGCGGCTAACTACGTGTCAACCTGCACGCTCGCTCGGGATCAGTCCGCGCAAAGAATTGCCGACGAAAACCATGCCATGGGCAAGGTCCTCCGGCCGCAGGACCTGCTCAACGGCCTTGCCGCTTTCGAGCAGTTCTTCCCGCAATATGCCGGCGAGCAGGCCGCAAGCGAGTGGCGGCGTTTTCAGGGTGCCTGAACCATCGTCGAGGAAGAGCGAGGTGATGGTGCCCTCGCAGAGTTCACCGTGCTCGTTGGCGAGGATCACCTCATCGGCCTCCGTTGCCGAGAATTCGGCGCGGGCCGCAGCGTAGGCCGCGCGGCGGGAGGTCTTGTGACGCAGCAGCGGGTCGGTGGAGGCGAGGCGGGTGGTGGCGACCTTCAGGCGCCATGTCGCGTCGGAGGCGAGAGGGGTGAACGCGGCTGTCTGCACGTCTATACGACCGTCCGCAAACAGTTCGAGGCGGACGCGCAGAGCGGCTGATGCATGGGTCGGAATGGCCGCGGTCAGCGCATCGCGTGCTTGTTCGCTGTTCGTGAGCTTCAAGTCTCTTGCCGATTGGGCAAGCCGAGCCAGATGCCGCTCCAACCGCACAAAGCCAACGTCCGGCTCCCAGCGCAAGGTCTCGATCAGCGAGAGATCCATTGATCCCCCACCGCATAGCGCGCCTTCAGCAGGGCTTCCTCGTATTCGGACTCTGCGGTTGAATCAAAGACGATGCCGCCGCCGACGTTGAAGATGGCTTCGCCGTCTTCGTAGAGCGAGATCGTGCGGATCGCGACGTTGAAACGCATGGTGCCATCCGGCGCAATCATGCCGATAGCGCCGCAATAGGCGTCGCGCGGGCCGTCCTCCAGGTCGTGCAGGATTTCCATGGCGCGCATTTTCGGCGCGCCGGTGATCGAGCCGCAGGGGAAGAGGGCGGCGAAGATGTCGCGGATCGAGGTGCCGGGCGTGAGCTTCGCCCGCACATGGCTCACCATCTGGTGCACGGTCGGGTAGGTCTCGACGGCGAAGAGTTTTGGCACATGAAGCGTGCCGACCTCGGTGATGCGCGAGATGTCGTTGCGCAGCAGGTCGACGATCATGCGATTTTCGGCCTGCGACTTGGGGTCGGCCTGCATGGCGGCGATGATCCTGACATCCTCCGCCGAATTGGCGCCGCGCGGCGCCGTGCCCTTCATCGGATGCGTCTCGATCCAGCCGTCCCTGTCGATATCGAAAAACAGTTCCGGCGAGCGGGAAAGCAGTTGCGGCCCGTCGAGCGAGACGAACGCGCCGTAGCGCACCGGCTGGCGCTCGATCAGCGACCAGAAGGCGGCGAGCGGGTCGCCCGTCCAGCGGGCGCGGATCGGCATGGTGAGGTTCGCCTGGTAGCAATCGCCTTGTCGCAGATGCTGGTGAAGGCGGTCGAAGCGGCTGCGGTAGGTCTCGAAATCCCATTGGGCTTTCGGCTCGGTGAGAAAAGGCTCGTTCTCGGTGCGCTGGCGCGGCTTCGTCAGCGGATGGTCGCTCGCCGGCTTTTCGAAAATGCCGAAACTCATTAGCGGCGTCGGCCGGTTTTCGATGGCCAGCGGGGCTAGCTTCTCTTCGAAGAGATGGCCGGCCTCATAGCTCATGAAGCCGGCGATCCAATGGCCCTTTTCGTGCGCCGCCTGCAGGGCCGCAAAGGCGGGCTCGAAGCCGGCGCGGTCGCGCACGGTGACGACCGCGATCGGATCGGCGAAAACCACCGTCCGATCCTCGCGGTCGTCCCTGAGGAGCACATAGCGTTCGCGGTCGGTCATGCGGGCGTCCGGCTTCTTCTAAGAGGAGGCCTTATCAAGCGCTTCCAACTCGTCGATCAGCCCCTCGATCATCGACAGTCCCTTGCTCCAGAACGACGGATCGCTGGCATCGAGGCCGAACGGCTTCAGGAGCTCCGAGTGATGCTTGGTGCCGCCGGCCTTGAGCAGGTCGAAATACTTGGTCTGGAAGCCCGCGTCGGCTTGGCTGTAGACGGCGTAGAGCGAGTTCACCAGGCAATCGCCGAAGGCATAGGCGTAGACGTAGAAGGGCGAGTGGATGAAGTGGGGGATGTAGGCCCAGTAGGTCTCGTAACCCTCGGAAATCCGGATCGCCGGGCCGAGGCTTTCCTCCTGCACGGAGAGCCAGAGGTCACCGATCTGGTCGGAGGTCAGTTCGCCCTCCTTGCGGGCGGTGTGCAGCTTGCGCTCGAATTCATAGAAGGCGATCTGGCGCACGACCGTGTTGATCATGTCCTCGACCTTCTGGGCGAGCATGGCCTTGCGTTCGCGCTTGTCCTTCGTCTTGTCGAGCAGGCTGCGGAAGGTCAGCATTTCGCCGAAGACGGAGGCGGTTTCGGCAAGCGTCAGCGGCGTCGAGGCCATCAGCGCGCCCTGGCCGCCGGCGAGCACCTGGTGCACGCCATGGCCGAGTTCGTGGGCGAGCGTCATCACGTCGCGCGGCTTGCCCATGTAGTTGACGAGCACATAGGGGTGCGCAGACGGCACGGTCGGATGCGCGAAGGCGCCCGGCGCCTTGCCGGGGCGTACCGGCGCATCGATCCAGCCCTTGTCGAAAAAGTCCTTGGCAATGTCGGCCATCTCAGGCGCGAAGGCGCCGTAGGCTGACAGCACGGTGTCGCGCGCCTCGTCCCAGGAGATTGTCGCGTCGGATGTCTCGGGAAGGGGCGCATTGCGATCCCAGAACTCCATCTGCTCCATTCCGAGCCATTTCGCCTTCATCGCATAATAGCGGTGAGAGAGGCGCGGATAGGCTTCGCGCACGGCCGCGGCGAGGGCTGCGACGACTTCGGGCTCGACGCGGTTGGCGAGATGCCGGCTGTCGGCGATATCGGCGAAACCGCGCCAGCGGTCGGAGATTTCCTTGTCCTTGGCGAGCGTGTTGGTGATCAGCGTGAAGGTGCGGATGTTTTCCTTGAAGGTGGCGGCCAGCGCCTGCGCCGCCGCGCGGCGGGCGTCGCGATCGGGCGATTGGAGCTGGTTGAGGGCGATTTCCAGCGGCACTTCTTCGCCGTCGATCGTGTAGCGCAGCGACGCCATGGTCTCGTCGAAGAGCCGGTTCCAGGCGGCCGCACCCGTCATCGACTTTTCGAGGAAGAGCTGCTCCGTCTTGTCGTCGAGCTGGTAGGGCTTGTCCTTGCGCAGGTCCTCGATCCACGGGCGATAGTGTCCCGCAAGCGCATCATTGTTCAGCGCCGCGTCAATGCGGTCATCCGCTATCCTGTTGAGTTCAAGCGAGAAAAACAGGAGATGCGCGCCGAGATCGGTGAGCTTCGACTGCATGTCGCCGTAGAACTTGCCGTTTGCCGGATCGGTCGTGTTGGTGAAATAGGTAAGGCCGGCAAACGAGATGATGCGGCCCATCACGTCTTCCAGTGCTTCGAATTCGCGCACGGCGGCACCGATGCCGTCGTCACCGGTCTTTTCCGTCGCGGCGTCCAGCTTGCCCTTCCATTTGGCTTCGAAGGCGAGCGAATCCGCTTCCGCCTTCTTCATGTCGTTCTGGAATTCCGGCGAGGCCTGCGAGGGGTAGAGATCACCGAGGTTCCAGCCCGGAAGATCGCCCAGCTCGGCGGCAGCGGCAGCGTCGGCCGGTGCGAAGTCGATACGGGGTTCAACAAAATTTCGGGTCATATTCCATCTCTCTTCCAGGTGGTCGGATCGGTCGCCTTGCTTGCGTCGGCAATGGTTAAAATGCAAGCCTTTCTCAAAACGGCATGTTCAACCCTTTCTGCCAAGGTTCGCTGGTGTTCAGTTCCCTTGGGCATGCATGATGCATGTCTAGAGGCAAGGAGGTTCCAGTGACGGCCCATATTCTTGTCATCGACGATGATCCTGTCCAGCGCCGGTTGTTGAAGAACATGATCGAGCGCTCCGGCCATGTCGCCCATATGGCGGAAAACGGCCGTGCCGGCCTTGATATGCTCGATCGCAAGGGCGGCCTGATCAATGTGATCCTGCTCGACCTGATGATGCCGGAAATGAACGGCTCGGCTTTCCTCGACGCGCTCGCCGAGCGGGAGAATACCATTCCCGTGATCGTGCAGACCGGGCAGGGCGGCATCGAGACGGTCGTCATGGCCATGCGCGCCGGCGCCTTCGATTTCGTGGTGAAGCCGGTTTCGCCGGAACGTCTCGGTGTTGCCGTCGGCAATGCCTTGAAGATGGACCAGCGCGAAGGTCGCAGCCGCGGCGGACGCCGCAACCGCACCGAGAGCGTGCATTTCGACGACATCGTTTCGGCCAGCCCCGAAATGCTGCGTGTCATCGAACTCGGCCGCCGCGCCGCACAGTCGAACATTCCGGTTGTGCTGGAAGGCGAATCGGGCGTCGGCAAGGAAATGGTGGCTCGCGCCATCCAGGCGGCGAGCGAGCGGGCACACAAGCCCTTCGTCACCGTCAATTGCGGTGCTATCCCGCACAATCTGGTCGAAAGCATCCTGTTCGGCCACGAGAAGGGCGCCTTCACCGGTGCGACCGAGCGCCATACCGGCAAATTCATGGAAGCCGATGGCGGCACGCTGTTCCTCGACGAGATCGGCGACCTGCCGCTCGAGGTGCAGGTGAAGCTGTTGCGCGCGGTGCAGCAGGGCGAGATCGAGACGATCGGCGCGCGCTTCCCGCAGAAGGTCAACGTACGCCTCATCTCCGCGACCAACCGCGACCTCATCAACGAGGTGCGCGAAGGCCGCTTCCGCGAAGACCTCTATTATCGCCTGAACGTCTTCCCGATCACCATTCCGGCGCTGCGCAAGCGCAAGGAGGACATTCCGGTTCTCGTGCGCGCCTTCGTGCAGCGCTTTGCCGGCGAGCAGAAGCTTGCCCGCCCGCTCGGTGTTTCCGCCGACGCCATGGCGCTGCTGACCTCCTATGACTGGCCGGGCAACATTCGCCAGCTCGAAAACGCGATCTTCCGCGCCGTCGTGCTGTCGGAGGGTGCCGAGCTGAATGCGGCCGACTTCCCGCAGATCGCCGCGCAGGTTCCGGGCTATGGGCTCGCCGAAGACGGTGCCATCACCTGGGAGGCGACAAGCCAGCGCCTGCCCGATCCCGGTTCGGAATCCCGCCTGCCGAGCGTCTATCCGGATTTCCGGCCGGCCGAATCAGCAAGCGCCGATACCGGCCCGGACAACGCCATTCTCAGCGTCGACAAGGGCGGCCATGTGCGCAAACTGGCCGAAGTGGAAGAGGAATTGATCCGCTTTGCCCTGAAATTTTATCATGGCCAGATGAGCCAGGTTGCCCGAAAATTGGGCATTGGCCGTTCGACTCTCTATCGCAAACTGAAGGACTATGGCATCGACCCAGACAATCCTGTGAAAGAAGCTGCGTAAAAACCCTTGGAATCCCGGCCACTTGCGATTTCTCGATTGCCGTTTATTTCCTGTTAGTGGATTGTTCACTATAACGGGTGCGGGATGACGAGTGTGGCGGATTTGCCATGCTCTCACCGCAATTGGCAGTCATTTGGGATAACGGACGTTCGTTGTCCTTCGGACGGGGAAAGAGTTGGCAAATTTGTTCGCATCGATGAAGCGCCCAGGGGCCTCCCTGCGCAGCCTCTGCAAAGCACTGTTGCACAAGCTGCCCAAGGCGCTGTCTACGGCCGTGCTTTCTGCCGCCCTCATTCTGCCCACGGCCTTTCCCGCGACGGTTCAGGCCGAGAGCGGCAACCGCACGCTCAAGCTCTATTTCATCCATACCAAGGAAAAGGCCGAGATCACCTTCAAGCGCAATGGCCGTTATGACCAGCGCGGCCTGAAGCAGCTCAATACGTTCCTGCGCGACTGGCGCCGCAACGAGCCGACGAAGATGGATCCGCGGCTTTTCGACCTCGTGTGGGAAGTCTACACCAAGGCTGGCGGCACGGGTTACATCAACGTCGTCTCCGCCTATCGCTCGCCCGCGACGAACGGCATGCTGCGTTCGCGTTCCAAGGGTGTCGCGAAGAAGAGCCAGCACATGCTCGGCAAGGCGATGGACTTCTATATTCCGGGCGTCAAGCTCGCGACGTTGCGCGCCACCGCGGTCAAATTCCAGGTCGGCGGCGTCGGTTATTATCCCACGTCCGGTTCGCCCTTCGTGCATCTCGACGTCGGCAGCGTGCGCGCCTGGCCGCGCATGAGCCGCCAGGAACTCACCCGCATCTTCCCGGACGGCAAGACCATGCACCTGCCGACCGATGGCAAGCCGCTGCCGGGCTACCAGCAGGCGGTTGCGGATTACAAGCGTCGCGTCGGCGCAAACACCATCGAGGTTGCCGGTGGCGGCTCGACGCCGAGCGCATCCAAGCGCAAGGGCGGCTTCCTTGCTGCGCTCTTCGGCGGTGGTGGCGACGAGGATGAAGAACCCGAAATGATTGCAAGCAGCAACGTCACGATTGCCGATTCCTTCGATGAAGGTGGTGCATCGGGCGGTGCGACGGCGAAAGCCGTTGAAGACAAGAAGCCGATCGCGACCGAGGCCGAAACGGAATTGGCGTTCACCGCGCCGGTTCCAGGCAGCCGTCCGGCCTTCAAGGCCGCCGAGACGACGACCAGCGAGCTTGCGCTTGTTGCCCCAACGACGAGCGGCGCCGTTGCGGCCCTCGAAGCGGCGACGGTTGAAGAGCAGAAGCCTGAATTCGAGGACCTTGCCTCCTATAAGATCCCGGTTCCTGTCACGCTTGGTGCACGCAACCAGGCCGGCGACGCCGTGCCGGGCGATGCTCAGGCTGGCGCTGTCATGACTGCCGAGGCGGCGGTCGAGGATGCCGAAGAACTGGCCATGGTTCCCGTTCCGGGCCTGCGTCCGCAGGTCGAGCTGGACCAGTCGCAGACGGCGCTGATGGCGGCTGCGGAAGCGGATGTGGCACTGCCGCGGTCTGCCGATCGCTCCGGCCTTGCGGCGCTCGCTGACCCGACGGTGGGCGAGACGCAGGGCAATCCGGTCGAGATGGCAGCGCTCGTTTCGACGCGAGACAGCGGTAGCCGTTCGATTGCCGGCCTCGATGCCTTTGACGGCAAGCCTGCCGAGGAGACGGCGTCCAAGGGCGGTCGCCCCAAGAAGAAGGATGCTGACGCGGCAAGCCGCGGCGCGATCCGCACCGAGCCGAAGCTGAACCAGAAGATTCTCTCGAAGTGGGCGCTGACCCAGGACCGCGTCGCGACGCTGTCCAAGCCGGTCAAAGCACCGCGCTTCGTCAGCCGGAAACTGCGGGCTGCACCGACCACCGTCTACATGGCCGGCTTCCAGCCGGAGGAGAAGTCGATCGATGCCGGCCGCTTCAGCGGCACTGCGGTCAACTTCATGGAAGTCCGCAAGTTCGAAGGCCGCGAAAACTAAGCGCCGGAAACAATCCAATAAAAAACCCCGCCGGAGCGATCCGGCGGGGTTTTTCTTTGGGTGCTTCGCGAGACGCTTATTCAGCTTCCGTCGGCAGTTCGAGCATGCCGAGGGCCTGGAGGTAGGTGTCGAGGATCGCTTCCTGCTCCATGCGCTCGTCCTTGTCCTGCTTGCGGATCTGGATGACCTTGCGCAGGATCTTGGCATCGAAGCCGGTGCCCTTGGCTTCGCCATAGACGTCCTTGATGTCGTCTGCGATGGTTTTCTTTTCTTCCTCGAGACGCTCGATGCGCTCGATGAATGCGCGAAGCTGGTCGCGTGCGACGCCGTGGGCATCCGACATGATGTTCTCCTTGGATAGGCTAGAAATTCAAAGGTGCCGTGACTTGCCGCGAACTTCCGGCAAGATCAAGGCCTATCGCGCGTTGCCTGGAGCAATCCCAGCAAAAGTGCGTAGCGGTCTTGCGTCGGGAATTGCGTAAAAACAAAGAGGTAGAGCTTTTTCGCGATTCGAAGAAAAGCGGAAATACGCTAAGGATTTTCCCGCACGCGGCGTCATTCCTTCGGGCGGTTGACCTCGAAAGCTGTTTTCTGGGCATCGCTCGCCTCGCGCTGGTAGCGTTCGCGCCATTGTTCATAGGGCATGCCGTAGACGATTTCGCGCGAGGCTTCCTTGTCGAGCGGAACGCCCGCCTCGTTTGCCGCGTCGCGGTACCAGTTGGACAGGCAGTTGCGGCAGAAGCCGGCAAGGTTCATCAGGTCGATGTTCTGCACATCGCTGCGTTCGCGCAGATGGTTCACGAGGCGCCGGAACGCCGCCGCCTCAAATTCCGTCTGCTGCTCTTTGCTCAGATCGCTCATCGTCTCGTCCTCGGGGCTCAATAGGGCCCGGTGCGGGAGGGGAATATCTCGTATGTGTGCAGGGTCTCGTCGGCGTTCAACCGGCCGAGGATGGGGGCAAGCCGCTCGACCCAGTTTGCAATGCCGGCATCACTGCCGATTTCGTCCTGCCGGATTTCGATGAGCGCATGCGCGATGCCGGGCTTCATGCAGTGACGAAACATCGTGTCGCCGCGCAGTGCGCCGTCGTAGGGCTCGTTGTCGCCCACCACGACGTCGCCGAGCGCTTCCAGTTCGGAAAGCAGGGGACGGACGGCGCGGTGGTCGCTATCCCAGAGAACCGTCACCTGCCAGGGGCGCGCCACGCCTTTCCAGGCGGGTGTGAAGGAGTGCATGGAGATGACGAGCGGCGCCTTGTTGGTCTTCTTTGCCACCGCGCCGATCGTGCGGGACACGGCATCGTGATAGGGGCGGTGGAAGCTTTCCAGCCGGTATTGCCATTCTTCTGATGTGATTGGGTGGTTGCCTGGAACAATCGCGCCGTCGGAAATGCGCATGACGAGCGTCGGGTCGTCCTCACCGCGATTGGGGTCGATCAGCAGGCGGGAGAAGCGGCTCATGACGACCGGCACGTTCAGCCGGGCGTTCAGGCCGCGCACCACGCCCTCGACGCCGATATCGTAGGCGATATGGCGTTCGAAAGCGCTGTCCGGCAGGCCGAGCCGGCCGTAACGCGAAGGAAGAAGATTGGTGGCATGGTCTGCCAGAACGACGAGCCCGAGACCCGTGTCGCCGTCAATGATCTCGAAAGGGGAATGGTCGTGCATGTCTTTTGCCGATTGTGCGCTGCGCCTGCGACTGATTGCATGAGGCGACCCGGCTCGCAAGGTTCGGGAGCCTGCGGTTGCAGAAAGATTCCTTCTCCTTTTGTGAAAATGTAATCGATTGATGTTGCGTTGACATTCATGCCCCGGCGTCGCAAGAAAGCGCTTATTCAAATCAACGGAGTTCCATCGGAAGCCGTGAGAACCAAGAGCTATCGCCCGTTTTTCCCGAAAGCCAGCCGCCTTTTCCAGGCTGGGCTTTTCCTGTTTGCGGGCTTCTTCGCCCTTTCCGTTCCGGATGAGGCGAAGGCGGAATTCCGTGTCTGCAACGGTACGCAAAACCTTGTCGGCGTTGCCATCGGCTATCGCGCCAAGGAAGGCTGGATGACCGAAGGCTGGTGGCAGGTGCCGGCAACGACCTGCGCCACGCTGATCGAGGGCGAATTGCAGTCGCGCTATTACTACCTCTATGCCGAAGACGCCGCCCGCGGCGGCCGCTGGACCGGGGACGTCAACATGTGCGTCGCCGAAAACGAGTTCAAGATCACCGGCGTCGAGGATTGCTTCGCGCGCGGGTTCCAGCGCATGGGCTTCAAGGAATATGACACAGGACGGCAGGGAAGCTGGATGGTACAGCTTTCCGATACGCCAGGGACGCAGGAGAGCCAGAACTGATGAGACGGAACAGAAAAGTCAAAATCCTCGCCACGCTCGGGCCGGCATCGTCTGACGAGCAGATGATCCAGAAGCTGCATGAGGCGGGAGCAGACCTGTTCCGCATCAACATGAGCCATGCCAGCCACGATGTGATGCGCTCGCTGATCAGCCGCATTCGTGCGGTCGAAGCGCGCTGCGGCCGGCCGATCGGCATCCTCGCCGACCTTCAGGGCCCGAAGCTGCGCGTCGGCAAGTTCGCCAACGGTTCGGAAGAGCTGAAGCCCGGCCAGACCTTCACGCTCGACAACAAGGACGAGCCCGGCGACAACAACCGCGTCTACCTGCCCCATCCGGAAATCCTCGAGGCAGTCAAGCCCGGCCATCGCCTTCTGATCGACGACGGCAAGCTGCACCTGCGCGCCGAATCGTCCGATGGCAAGTCGATCGTCTGCACGGTCGTCTCCGGCACCAAGATTTCCGACCGCAAGGGCGTCAGCCTGCCTGACACGCTTCTCGGCGTCGGTGCGCTGACGGAAAAGGACCGCATCGATCTCGATGCCGTGCTTGCGACCGGCAGCGTCGACTGGGTTGCGCTCTCGTTCATCCAGCGTCCGGAAGATCTGGTCGAAGTGCGCAAGATCGCGCGCGGCCGCGTCGGCCTGATGTCGAAGATCGAAAAGCCACAGGCCGTCGAGCGTATCGACGAGATCATCGAGCTTTCCGACGCGCTGATGGTGGCGCGTGGTGATCTCGGTGTGGAAATGCCGTTGGAAGCCGTTCCCGGCATCCAGAAGCAGCTCATCCGCGCCTGCCGCCGTGCCGGCAAGCCGGTGGTCGTCGCAACGCAGATGCTGGAATCGATGATTTCCGCACCGGTGCCGACCCGCGCCGAAGTGTCGGACGTCGCAACCGCCGTCTTCGAAGGTGCGGACGCCGTCATGCTCTCGGCCGAGTCCGCCTCGGGCGACTATCCGGTCGAAGCGGTCTCCACCATGGCCTCGATCGCCAGCACGGTTGAGCGCGACCCGCATTATCCGGGCATCATCTATGCCCAGCGCGCAGCACCGGAAGCCACGGGCGCCGATGCCATCTCGCTCGCCGCCCGCCAGATCGCCGAAACGCTGAAGCTGTCGGCTATCGTCTGTTACACCTCATCGGGCACGACGGGCCTGCGCGCCGCGCGCGAGCGGCCGGAAGTACCGGTCCTGGCGCTGTCGCCGGTCATCGAGACGGCACGCCGCCTCTCGGTCGTCTGGGGTCTGCACTGCGTCGTCACGGGTGACGCGGAAAATCTTGACGACATGGTCAACCGCGCCTGCCGCATCGTCGTTGCGGAAGAATTCGGCAAGCCGGGCGACCGCATCATCGTTTCGGCCGGCGTTCCGCTGCGCACGCCGGGTGCGACGAACATGCTGCGCATCGCCTATATCGGCGCCGACGGTGTCAGCGGCGTCTGATCGGAGTTGTTTTACTCTTCATGATCCTTTGCAAGGCGGGCTTCGGCCCGCCTTGCTGATTCCTGGAGGTCGCGATCCTTGCCGGCGATCTTCTCAAGCGCTTCGATGGCAAGGTCGGTCACGACGTAATCCGGCTTGTGCCCGAGATTGCGGATCCAGACGAGTTCCGATCCCGCGATGTCGCGCGCCAGCCCGCGGGAGTGGATTTCCTCATAGACGACGCCATCCTTGTCCCCGGTGACGATGACCGTGGGCGTGTGAATCTCGTGGTAGCGCGGCTGCACGCGGCCGACATAGTCAAGCAGGCTCGCGACGTCGATTGCGTTGTTGCGGAAGGTGGCCGGCCGCAGCACGAGTGCGGGGGCTGTGGCTTCGATGTAATCGTCCGGGCGCGGGTTCGGGGCGAAGACGAAACGGGTGCCGGTCTCAATGCGCGACAGGCCGGCGGGTAGCGCCGCGATGCGGGTGAACAGCCAGCCGATGACCGGCATCTTCGCCAGATCATAGTACCAGTCGACGCCGCCGGGCCAGGGATGGGTTGCCGGCGCGAGGAAGAGCAGGCCGGCTGTCTTGTCCGGGTGCCCCAGCGCGAAGCTTGCGGCCGTGGCACCGCCGAAGGAATGGCCGACAATGATCGCCTTGCCAATGCCGCGCTTGTCCATCAGCCGCGCGATGGCGTTGGCCTGCCCGTCCGGGCAGGCGTTCTCCGGTCCGCCCCGGTCCGAGTAGCCGTGGCCCGGCCGGTCGAGGAACAGCAGGTCCGCCCGCCCCTCAAGCTTTTGCCGGAAGGCATGCATCGGGTCGCGCAGGTTGCCGCTCGCGCCATGGATGAAGACGATGGGTGGCAGGTCGGCCGTGGCACCGGCCGGGACGAACACGCTGTTCATGGTGAGGCCGCCCACGTCGACGCGTTCGCCGACGTTCGGGAACTGCCGTTCGATGGCGCGCGTCTTCCACGCGGTGAAGACGAAACCGGCGAGCGCAAGGGCAAAGGGCGCGGCGAGAAGGACTGTCAGCATGAGGCGGATAGGGGAGGGCAAGGAAGGGTCCGGGTTGGAGTATCGATACCGATATCGCCGCGATCGGCGCAATGCCGGCGCTCCGGCACGGCAATCAGGTCCGCTGGCCGGTCAGCTTTTCCGCGAGCTCGCCCAGCTCCTTCTGTGCCTGTCGCTCGGTGGGGTAAACCTCCAGGAAGCGTTCCCACGCCTTCAGTGCCATCTCGTCGCGGCCGGTTTGCTGCATGATCGCCGCCATGCCGGCGAGCGCGCCGAAGTGGCGTGGCTCGATGGCGAGCACCTGGTTTATGTCGGACATCGACTTGCGATAGTTGCCCATCTTGAAATGCAGCGTCGCGCGGCGGTTCCAGCCCTCGACATAGTCCGGCTTCAGGCGGATCGCCTCGTCGAGGAAATCGAGCGCCGCGGCGTTCTTTTCCTCGCTCACGGCCTTGTCGGCCCATTGGATGATCAGGTTGATGGTGGCACTGCCGGAATCCTGCCATTCCCGGCGGATCTGGTTCGAAATGCCGGTGGCCGCGTCCGGATTCGCCTCGCGCTTCAGTTCGCCGAACAGTTTGTCGAGGCGCTGGGCAGGCGTCGTGAAGGCGCCGGAGGAGGCGTCAAGCGAGGCCTTGTCCGCCGACTGCGCAAAAGCAGCGGTCGGTGCGGAGCCGATGAGAGAGAGGGAAAGGCAGATTGTACAAAGCATGAAAAAGCGCATGGCGGCCATGGTAGACCGCCAGCGCCGAACTTCAAATCAATATTTCTCGATCACCACAGGTGACCGCGACGCTTGATCAGCCCTGACGAGCCTTGAAGCGCGGGTTCTGCTTGTTGATGATGTAGATGCGGCCCTTGCGGCGAACAAGGCGGTTTTCGCGGTGGCGAGCCTTGAGCGACTTGAGCGAATTCTTGATCTTCATTTTTCTGATCCGCGTATTGCAGGGCGATACGAGCTCGCCGGATTTCTTCAATCAAAAACGCGCCGTTTCGGGCGCGCTTTCGGGTTGGCAGGCATGTACCCTGTGGCCTTTGCCCTGTCAACCGTAAGCGGCGGGTTTTCCGCGCTTCCGGCCGGTTTTCCAGCCTGTCTCAGTCGAGAATCTGCGTGATATGCCCCATTTTTCGACCGGGACGGGCTTCTGTCTTGCCATAGAGATGGACCAGCACACCGGGTTTGGCGAGCCAGGCGGGAACCTCGTCGATGTCGTCGCCGATGAGATTCTGCATCACGCAATCCGAATGGCGGCGGGGATCGCCGAGCGTGTGACCGGCGACGGCACGGATATGCTGCTCGAACTGCGAGACGATGCAGGCGGCTTCCGTCCAGTGTCCGGAATTGTGCACGCGCGGTGCGATCTCGTTGGCGACGAGCCCGCCATCCGCAAGCACGAAGAATTCGACGCCGATGACGCCGACATAGTCGAGCTGGTCGAGAATCGCCCGTGCCGCCTTGCGTGCCTGGTCCACCGTCGATTCGTTCACCAGGGCGGGCAGGGTGGAGGTGTGTAGGATGCCGTTCAGGTGAACGTTTTCCGCCGGGTCATAGCAGGCGATCGTGCCGTCGCGGTCGCGCGCGGCGATAATGGAGATTTCCCGCTCGAAGGGCACGAAGCTTTCGAGAATCAGCGGTACGCCACCAAGCGCCTCGAAGGCACCGTCGCGGTTTTCGGCCGGCGAGCGGAAGAGGCGCTGCCCCTTGCCGTCATAACCGAGCCGGCGCGTCTTCAAGACGCCGACGCCGCCGAAGCGATCGAGCGCTGCCTCGAGGTCGGCTTGGCTGTCGACGGCGGCGAAATCGGCGGTGACGATGCCGCAATCGCGGATGAAGCTTTTTTCAACCAGCCGGTCCTGCGAGACTTCCAGCGCGCGCGGCGGCGGGTAGACGGGAACGGCACTTGCCAGCGCTTCGGCGGCCGAGACGGGCACGTTTTCGAATTCGTAGGTGACGACGTCGGAGAGGCGGGCAAGCTCGGTGAGCGCATCCGGGTCGTCATAGGCGGCGACGATCTGGGCGTTGGCGACCTGGGCAGCCGGACAATCGGCCTGCGGTTCCAGAATGACGGTGCGCAGGTTGAGGCGAGCAGCGGCCATGGCCAGCATGCGGCCGAGCTGGCCGCCGCCGATGATGCCGATCGTGCGGACCGTCATAGCGGGCCGTCCACGGGATATTCGGCTACAGCGTTCGACTGGTTTTCGCGCCATTCGTCGAGGCGGTGGGCCAGTTCCGGATCGCTCAGTGCAAGCACGGCGGCGGACAGCAGCGCGGCGTTGACGGCGCCGGCCCGGCCGATGGCGAGCGTACCGACGGGAATGCCGGCGGGCATCTGCACGATGGAGAGCAGGCTATCCTGGCCAGACAGCGCCTTGGACTGTACCGGTACGCCGAAGACCGGCAGCGGCGTCATCGCCGCCGCCATGCCAGGTAGGTGCGCCGCGCCGCCGGCACCGGCGATGATGATCTTGAAGCCTTCCGCCTTGGCGCCGCGCGCGAAGCTGTAGAGCCGGTCCGGGGTACGGTGCGCCGAAATGATGCGGGCCTCGTAGTCGACACCGAGCGCATCCAGCGTATCGGCAGCGTTCTTCATCGTCTCCCAGTCGGACTGGCTACCCATGATGATGGCGACGGGGGGCGTTTCTGTTGTGTCCAAGGCTTCTCGTCCGGTTCAGGCGATGATGTCGGGGATGATCTGGTCTTCCAGTCTGGAGATCTTGTCCTTCAGGCCCAGTTTCTTCTTCTTCATGCGCTGGATTCTGAGGGCTTCGCTGCCGATCTGGATCATGGCGTTGATCGCGGCATCATAATCCTCGTGTTCTTGGCGCAGCCGTGCAACGGCAAGCCGCAATTCAGCCTGGTCCTGGTCTGGCATGCTATTCGTTCCCCTCGGCGGAGAGGTGGTTCGCCCACCTGTCTCCATTCTCGATAAAGGGTGCTCCTACCACGAAACCCCTGGTAACGGGAAGTTATCCCTTGCCACGTTTTCGCCTTCGACAAATGAAAAATGACATGGCACACTAGTTCTGTTGCAACCTGGACCACCCGGCGTGTGAATGACCGGGCGTAAGCAAAAGGAAGGAACTGTCACATGACGATTGAGGCCCATCTGGCTACGCTGGAAAAGAAGCATTTTGCTCTGGAGGAAGAGCTGCATGCTGCAGTTATCCGCCCCTCCTCGGAGGACCAGACGATCGCGGACATCAAGCGTCGCAAGCTGCGCATCAAAGATGAGATTGAGCGTCTTCGCTCCTCAGCTCACTGAAAAGACAGGGATTTTTCCAGAAATTTAAAGGGAGGCATGTCGCGAATACACATGGTCTGTATGGGAGGACCAGGGTAGGAGCCCGTTTCGCGAAACCACTTCCGTAAAATGAAATCGTAGACGTCGAGACGCCCTGGCCCGCTTGAAACGCGCGCCGGGGCGTTCTGTTTTAAGACGGGGCGGTGGGCTCTGTTCAGGCCCAGAACTGGTCGAGCCAGAGATTGAGCCCATCGAAACCCTTGGCGTTGATCGCGTAGATGCGCTTTGTGCCCTGGGATTTCACGCTGACGAGATTGGAATCGAGCAGCGCCTTCAGGTGCTGGGAGACGGCCGGGCGGCTGATCGGCAGACCTTCGGAGAGTTCATTGACGGTGCGCGGTGCACGCCGCAGTTCCTCCAGCAGGAACCTGCGGTTTGGATCGGCAATCGCAGCGAAGGGATCGGGGTGCGCCATGGCTGAACGCTATGGCAAAGCAGCATTTGCGGCAAGTATTTTGTGCGCTGCAAAGTAACGCTTTAGACGAAGGCGCCCACGCCGTCATAGACAAGCTTGAGGCCGGCGATGAAGGCCATGGCGTACATGAAGGGATAGAAGACTTCCGGCTTCATGCGCTTGACCATGAACCCGCCGAGAGCCGTCGCCACGATGGCAAGCGGCACGAGCGTGGCAGAGATGGTGAGATTTGTCGTGTCGAGCTGGCCGAGCGCGAAATAGGGGCCGAGCTTGATGAAGTTGAGGATGGCGAAGAAGCGTACGGCGGCGCCGGTATAGTCGCGCGGCGGCAGTTTCAGCGGCAGGCCATAGACCTGGAAAGGTGCGCCGCCGGCATGCGCGACGAAACTGCCGTAGCCGGAAAGCGTGCCGAAGAAGGCGGCGGGGAGGAGGCGATGCGGTTTCGCCTGCACGATATGGCCGTGGCGCGCACGCCAGCTGATATAGAAATAGCGAACGGCGAAGAGCACGGTGATGAGGCCGATGATGAGGCGCAACGCATCGCGCGGCACATAGGCCGAGGTCGCCCAGCCGATGGCGATGCCGAGCAGGGCGCCGGGCAGCAGCATTTTCAAGAGCGTGCGGTCGTTGTGCTCGCGCCAGATCCAGAGCGAGACGCAGTCCATCACGACGAGGATCGGCAGCAGGATCGCGGCGGCCTGCACCGGCGGCACGGCCATGGCGAGCAGCGGTACGCCCATCAGTGCCAGCGCCTCACCCATCCCGCCCTTCGTCAGGCCGACCAGGAGAACCGCAGGGATGGCAGCGTAGTAGATGGAGGGGTCGATGGACATGGAGGGCGATTGATCCTGTTCGTTCTTCCGTCTAACCGCTTTGATCTGTTATGACGAGCCCCGACTATCTGAACCCAAGGGAAGTGCCCATTCATGTCCGACGTCGAAAACCGCTGCCGCCTGGTGTTGATCCTGCCCGAGGGCGACGACCTTTCCGCGCGCGCCGCAATGCTGGAAGGCGCGCTGAAGGGCGGTGACGTTGCCTCGGTGATCCTGCCGCAATACGGTCTCGATGACGGCCTGTTCCAGAAACATGCCGAAGTGCTGGTGGCGATCGTGCAGAATGCTGGCGCCGCGGCCCTTGTCGCCGGCGATACGCGGGTCGCGGGCCGTGTGAAGGCCGATGGCATTCATGTGACGGGTGCCATCGGGGAGCTGGCCGAGGCCGTGGAGAAGTTCACGCCGCAGCTTATCGTCGGCGGCGGCAACGCCACCGACCGGCACAAGGCGCTGGAGATCGGCGATGTGCAGCCGGATTACATCTTCTTCGGCAAGATCGGCGGTGACATCAAGCCGGAAGCGCACCCGAAGAACCTGGCGCTTGCCGAATGGTGGGCCTCGATGGTGGAAATTCCCTGCATCGTGCTCGGCGGCACGGATCCGCAGTCGGCGCTTGCCGCAGCCGAGACCGGCGCGGAGTTCGTGGCGCTCGACAAGGCGGTGTTTGCCGATCCCGCGCAGGCGCCGCATGTAATTGCTGCCGTCAACGCTCTCCTTGACGAAAAAGCGCCACGGTTTGGGGAATAGTAGGCGCTCATGATCAGGGCCATGTTCTTTCAAGCTTGCCGTATGGTGCCGGTGGCGTTTCTCGCCACGGGCGTTCTCGTGGTTGCGCCCGCCTGGGCGCAGACAGTGAAGAAGGGGCCGTCGGTCACTGCCGGCGACAGCGGAGCGGAAGCAAAAGACCAGACGCCCGAAGCCGAACCTGCATCCGTCGAAGACAAGCCCACTGCGAAAACCGACAAGGACAAGCCTGCCGACGGCCCGTCGTCCGGGCTTTCGGTGCTGGACCGCATGGGTGTGGACCTGCCGGCGCTGCCGAAGGAAAAGCCCTTTGCCGGCAAGGTCGACGAGGCCTATGGCGCCTTCCAGCGCGGACATTACTTGACGGCGATGGAACTTGCGCTGCCGCGCGCGCAACTGGGCGATCCGGCGGCGCAGACGCTGGTGGCGGAAATTCTCGATCGCGGCCTCGGCGTGAAGCGTAACCGCGACCAGGCCATGTTCTGGTACGAGCAGGCGGCAGGCGGTGGCGATCCGACCGGCATGTTCAAATATGCGGTCCTCCTGATGGAGCGCTCGGGCTCGAAAGAGGACCGCAAGAAGGCCGACGAACTGATGAAGAAGGCGGCCGACCTCGGCAATGCCTCGGCACAGTTCAACTATGGCCAAGTGCTGGTTGCCGATAGTCCCGGTGAAAAGGGCCTGCGCGATGCGCTGCCCTACTACGAAAAATCCGCCGAGCAGGGCATTGCGGATGCGCAGTACGCCCTGTCGCAGATCTACATCAACCTGACTGACCTGCCAGAAGAAAAGACCAAGCGGGCGCGTGAATGGCTGCTGCGCGCCGCGCGTGCCGGTTTCGACACTGCCCAACTCGATCTCGGCATGTGGCTGGTGAACGGCACCGCTGGCGAACGCGACTACGATGCCGGCTTCAAATGGATGAAACGGGCGGCTGACGGCGGCAATCCGGTTGCCCAGAGCAAGCTTGCCCAGCTCTATATCCATGCGCTCGGCACGCGGCCGGACCCTGTCGAGGCGGCGAAATGGTTCGTGCTGGCACGCCGCGCCGGCCTCAACGACCCGTCGCTGGAGGACTTTTATCTCGGCCTCAACGACGAGCAGCAGAAGGCGGCGGTCACCGCGGCGAACAAGTATCGCTCGGGCTCTTAACCACCCCCATTTACCCTGTTGCACGATGCGATACCCTGCATTGCAGCGGATGCAGGGGCTCAAGACTTGAAACTTCGGGGGATTTGTGGTCTTGAGGCCTCAAATCCCGGTCCCGGTGCGTTTGCGCGCCGCGGCTCTTGCCGTCCCCGAGCGCCGGATATTCCCGAAGGACTTAAGTTTATGGCTCGTTCAGCTCTTCTCAACGTCATGGTTCAGGCCGCTTTCAAGGCCGGAAAATCGCTCTCCCGTGATTTCGGCGAAGTGCAGAACCTGCAGGTCTCGGTCAAGGGGCCGGGTGAATACGTCGCGCAGGCCGACCGCAAGGCGGAAAAGCTGATCCGTGACGAGCTCTTGAAGGCGCGCCCGACCTATGGCTTCCTCGGCGCCGATGGCGAAGAGAGCATCGGCACGGACGGTGCGCATCGCTGGATCGTCAACCCACTCGACGGCACGACGAATTTCCTGCACGGCATTCCGCTTTTCGCCAGCACCATCGCGCTGGAGCGCAACGGCGAAATCGTCGCGGCCGTGGTGCTGAACGCCGCGACGGACGAGCTTTTCACCGCCGAGCGCGGCGGTGGCGCCTTTGTCAACGACCGTCGCCTGCGCGTCGCCGCCCGCAAGAGCCTCTCCGATGCCGTCATCGGTTGTAGCGTGCCGCATCTTGGCGATGGTAATCACGGCAAGTTCCTCATCGAGCTGCGCCATGTAATGGGCGAGGTCGCCGGCGTGCGCCGTCTCGGCTCCCCCGCACTGGACCTCGCCTATGTCGCGGCCGGCCGTTTCGACGGTTTCTGGGAACGGGACCTCGCGCCGTGGGACATCGCGGCCGGCATTCTTCTGATTCGCGAAGCCGGCGGATATGCAAGCGATCTCGATGGCGGTAGCGCGATGTTCGACACCGGCACGATCGTCGCCGGCAACGAATACATCCACAAGGCGCTGCGCGACGTCGTGCATCGCCCGGTGCCCACCCGTTAAAAGCCTGTATCCGGGCGGCGCATTCCGCGCCGCTGTTGCTGCTAAGCCCTTCAATTCGGCTTAATCTTCCTCTAGTCTCCGCCGCGACGAGGAAGTGGAGATGCGACGACATGGCGAAGCTTGGGCTGTCGGGCTGGGGAGGATCAGCCGGGACCGGGGACGATTACCCCCACAAACTCTCAAGCCCCATGGCCTTCTTCTGGACGATGGTGATCTTCCTCATCATCGTCGGCTTCGTGGCTGCCATCCTCTTCCGCCAGGCGCAGACAGCCTTCCTCAGCAATCCGGGTCTCAACGGCCTGATTATCGGCGTGCTGCTGATCGGCATTCTCCTGGTCTTCAACCATGTGCTGGCGTTGCGGCCGGAAGTTCGCTGGTTCAATTCCTTCCGCGCGGCGGGCAGCGCCGAGAAGGTCGGGCGCGATCCGGTGCTGCTTGCACCGATGCGCGCGCTGATCGGCCGCCGGCATTCCGTCGCGCTCTCGGCCAATGCGTTGCGCTCGATCCTCGATTCCATCGCGACCCGCCTCGACGAATCCCGTGATACGTCGCGCTATCTTATCGGCCTGCTCGTCTTCCTCGGCCTGCTCGGCACCTTCTGGGGTCTGCTCGGCACGATCGGCTCGATCAGCGCGGTCATCCAGTCGCTCGATGCCGGTGGCGGCACCACGAACGACATCCTGACCGCCCTGAAACAGGGCCTGTCCGCGCCGCTCGAGGGCATGGGAACGGCCTTCTCCACCTCGCTTTTCGGTCTGGCAAGCTCGCTGATCCTCGGCTTCCTCGATCTGCAGGCCGGGCGCGCGCAGAACCGTTTCTATACCGAACTGGAAAACTGGCTTTCCTCGGTCACGGACGTCGGCTCCGAACTCCAGCCGGTTGCCGACATGGCCGCGGGTTCTTCCTCCGCCGACGTGCAGGCTCTGGCGGAGCAGATTCTGAAGCTTGCGCATGACGGCGGCGGCAGCCACCGTTCGACGGCGGCGATGGCAAGCCTTGCAGAAGGCATCCAGGGCCTCGTCAAGAACATGCGCAGCGAACAGCAGATGCTGCGCGACTGGATCGAGGCGCAACAGGAAGAAGCCAAGGCGCTGCGCCGCACGCTCGACCGGCTTGCGGCGCGCAGCGGCGAGAAAAACGTCGAGCGGCTGCCCGAGCGCACGACAGAGAAAGCCCACAAGGCCGGGGGCGAGTAGAGATGGCGCTCGCCCGCAACCGGCGCAGCCAGCGCACGGTCGATTACTGGCCGGGCTTCGTCGATGCGCTGTCGACGCTCTTGCTCTCCATCATGTTCCTGCTGACGGTGTTCGTTCTGGCGCAGTTCTTCCTGAGCCGCGAAATTTCCGGCAAGGACGACGTGCTGAACCGGCTGACCAGCCAGATCAACGAGCTGACCCAGCTTCTGGCGCTCGAAAAGAGTGGCAAGCAGGATATCGAGGATGCGCTCGCCAATCTCCAGGCGTCGCTCGCCCAGTCGGAAAGCGACCGTTCCCGCTTGCAGCAATTGCTCGACAGCGGTTCGGGCGTTTCGGACCAGGCGACCGCACGCGTGACGACGCTTGAAGGCGAGCTCGATTCGGAAAAGCAGGTCAGCGCCCGCGCCATGAGCCAGATCGAACTGTTGAACCAGCAGATCGCAGCGCTGCGCAGCCAGATTGCAGCAGTGGAAGAGGCGCTTCAGGCCTCGGAGGCGAAGGATAGTTCGTCGCAGGCGAAGATTGCCGATCTTGGCCGTCGCCTCAACGTCGCGCTGGCGCAGCGTGTACAGGAACTCAACCGCTATCGCTCCGACTTCTTCGGGCGCCTGCGGGAAATCCTCTCCGATCGCGAAAACATCCGCATCGTCGGCGACCGGTTCGTCTTCCAGTCGGAAGTGCTGTTTCCGTCCGGCGGTAACGAGTTGAACCCGGAGGGGCAGGTGGAGATGCGCAAGCTCGCCACCGCGCTGCTGGATCTCGCCAGGGAAATTCCGTCCGAGATCAACTGGGTGCTGCGCGTCGATGGCCATACCGACAACGTGCCGCTCTCCGGCACGGGGCGCTACCGCGACAACTGGGAGCTTTCCTCGGCGCGTGCGACCTCGGTGGTTAAATTCCTGATTGCCAATGGCGTACCAGCCAATCGGCTCGTCGCGGCGGGTTTCGGCGAATTCCAACCGATCGCCGAAGGCAGCGACGATTCCGCCCGCGCCACCAATCGCCGCATCGAGTTGAAGCTCACCGAACGATAGTGGCCTGGTGCCGTCTGGCGCGACCATTCTCATCGGCATGTTGATCTTACGCGTACGTACGCGTAAGTTTTTTCGACATAGCGACGGGAGGCGGTTTATGGATTGCGACCTGCTGGTGATCGGGGCGGGGCTGGCTGGCCTCGTGGCGGCGACGGAAGCGGCGGCGCGGGGCCTCAAGGTGATCATCCTTGACCAGGAAGGCGAGCAGAGCCTTGGCGGGCAGGCCTTCTGGTCGCTCGGTGGTCTTTTCTTCGTCGATAGTCCGGAACAGCGGCGTTTGCGCATCCGTGACAGCATGGCGCTCGCCCGGCAGGACTGGTTCGGCTCCGCGGGTTTCGACCGGCCTGAGGATCATTGGCCGCGTCGCTGGGCGGAAGCCTATCTCGATTTTGCGAGTGGTGAGAAACGCGCCTGGCTGCACGCCATGGGCATGCGCTGGTTCCCCGTCGTCGGTTGGGCCGAGCGCGGCGGCGGGCTTGCGACCGGCCACGGCAATTCCGTGCCGCGCTTCCACGTGACTTGGGGTACTGGCCCCGGCGTGCTTGCGCCGTTCATCCGACGGGCTCAGGAGCTTCGGGCTTCCAATGCGCTGGCCTTCCGTTTCCGCCACCGAGTCGATGGCCTGATCGTCGAAAACGGCGCCGTCGTCGGTGCGCATGGCGCTGTCTTGACGCCGGACGTTGCGGAGCGCGGCCGGTCAACCTCTCGCGAGGTGGTTGGCGATTTCCGTTTCCGGGCGGGCGCCGTGCTTGTGTCCTCCGGCGGCATCGGCGGCAATCACGAACTGGTGCGGCAGAACTGGCCGCGTGATCGTCTGGGTGAGCCACCCGCCTTTATGGTGAGCGGCGTGCCGGCCCATGTCGATGGCCGCATGCTGGCGATCACGCAAGCTGCCGGCGGTTCGGTCATCAATGGCGACCGCATGTGGCACTATACGGAAGGGTTGAGGAACTGGGATCCGATCTGGCCCGGCCACGGTATCCGCATCCTGCCCGGTCCGTCCTCGCTCTGGCTGGACGCACGCGGGCGGCGCTTTCCAGCGCCGGCCATGCCGGGCTTCGACACGCTGGCGACCCTGAAGGCCATCCGCGCAACAGGGTATGACCACAGCTGGTTCATCCTGACGAAGGCGATCATCAAGAAGGAATTTGCCCTGTCGGGCTCCGAGCAGAACCCGGATCTGACCGGCAAGGATATTCCACTGCTCCTGAAGCGGCTCGGCAAGAACCCGCCCGGTCCCGTGCAGGCCTTCATGGACAAGGGGGCGGATTTTGTCGTGCGCAACGATCTTGGCGACCTCGTCTCCGCGATGAACACGCTGACGGGGGAGGCCTTGCTGGACGTCGAGCAGGTGCGGGCCGAGGTGGAAGCGCGCGACCGCGCGATCGACAATCCCTTCTCGAAGGATGCGCAGGTGACTGCCATCCGCGGCGCACGCGCCTATCTCGGCGACAAGTTGATGCGCACCGCGCGGCCGCATCGTCTGCTTGATCCGAAGGCGGGGCCTTTGATTGCCGTGCGTCTCAACATCCTGACGCGCAAGAGCCTGGGTGGCCTCCAGACGGACCTTTCCGGGCGCGTGCTGGAACTGTCCGGCAAGCCGGTGCCGGGCCTTTATGCGGCCGGGGAGGTCGCCGGTTTCGGCGGCGGCGGTGTGCATGGCTATAATGCGCTGGAAGGCACTTTCCTTGGCGGGTGCCTGTTTTCCGGGCGTGTGGCGGGCAGGGCCGTCGGCGCCTGAAGACGCCGACGGCCTGGATGTCGCTCAATCCATCTGGATCTTGGCGCCTTCGACGACCGGCTTCCACTTGGCAAGCTCGGCGGTCACATGCTTGCCGAGTTCTTCGGGCGTCGAGCCGACGATGGTGGCGCTGAACTCCTTCATACGCTCCACGACGGCCGGAT
The DNA here is from genome assembly GCF_001713395.1 of Sinorhizobium sp. RAC02. Lineage (NCBI taxonomy): Bacteria > Pseudomonadati > Pseudomonadota > Alphaproteobacteria > Hyphomicrobiales > Rhizobiaceae > Sinorhizobium > Sinorhizobium sp. RAC02. The sequence goes on from NZ_CP016450.1 coordinate 4,061,669, forward strand.
CCTTCATGGCGTTGTTGGCCGCTTCGTTGAGCTTTGCCACGACCTCCGTCGGCGTGCCGGCCGGAGCGAAGAGGGCGTTCCACGTATAGGTCTCGTAGCCGGGAATGCCGGATTCGGCGATCGTCGGCACATCCGGGAAGGAGGCTGCACGTTCCTTCGTCGTGACAGCGAGCGCACGTAGCGTGCCGGCCTTGATGTGGCTAGACGAGGAGGGCAGGTTGTCGAACATGATCGGGATCTGGTTGCCGATCACGTCGTTCAGGGCCGGACCGGAGCCCTTGTAGGGCACATGCTGCATGCTGACGCTGGCCATGCTCTTGAAGAGTTCGCCGGAAAGATGTAGCGGCGTGCCGTTGCCGGAGGAGGCATAGCTGTAGGCTTCCGGATCGGCCTTCAGCAGTGCCAGAAGCTCTTCCACGTTTTTCGCCGGCAATTCCGGGTTCACCACCAGCACGTTCGGCACGATGACCAGCAGCGAGACCGGCGCAAAATCCTTTTCCGCATCATAGGGATTTGTTTTCAGGATCAGCGGGTTCAGTGCGTGGGTGGCGACCGTTCCCATCAGGATCGTGTAGCCATCCGGCTCGGCACGCGCCACGCGGTCGGCACCAAGGCTGCCGCCGGCGCCGCCGACATTTTCGACGATGACCTGCTGGCCGAGGCTGTCGCCCATCTTCTGCGCGATGATGCGCGCCACCACGTCGGTCGATCCGCCGGCGGCGAAGGGCACGACGAGCGTAATGGTCCGGTCGGGGAATTGCTGGGCGCTGGCGGGCAGGCCGAGTGCCAGCGATGCAAGCACGGTGGTGCCAAGCGCCATAAGGGTACGGCGGGTGAGCGTCGAAAATGCCACGTGGTTTTCCTCCCAAGGTGACGTGAAGTCCGCCTCCTCAGGATAGGGCACTTGCCCCGCGAAACAAGTGTCGGCGACGATCAACCGGCCGCGTGGGCCTCTCCGAGGAACGCCTGGCCGCCATGGTCGAACTGCAACCGCGCAAGACGGGCATAAAGCCCATTCTGCTGGACGAGCGACTGGTGGGTGCCCTCTTCGACGACGCGGCCTGCTTCCATGACGAGGATGCGGTCAGCCTTGAGCACGGTGGCGAGGCGGTGCGCGATGACGATGGTCGTACGCTTGCCCATCTGGCCGTCGAGCGCCTTTTGCACCAGCGTCTCGCTTTCGGCGTCAAGCGCCGAGGTCGCCTCGTCGAGCAACAGCAATGGCGCATCCTTCAGGATGGCGCGCGCGATGGCAATACGCTGGCGCTGGCCGCCGGAGAGCGTGACACCACGCTCGCCGACCATCGTGTCATAGCCCATGTCGAGCCGCGCGATGAATTCTTCCGCCTGGGCGGCGCGGGCGGCGGCGCGGATCGCCTCGTCGCTGACATCGGTCATGCCGAAGGCGATGTTGTCGCGGATCGTCGCGGCAAAGATGGTGACGTCCTGCGGCACCAGCGCGATGCGGCGGCGCAGTTCTTCCGGATCCGCGGTGCGCAGATCGATACCGTCGAGGGTGATCGTGCCCGAATCGGGATCGTAGAAGCGCAGGACGAGAGAGAGGATCGTGCTCTTGCCGGCGCCGGAGGGGCCAACTATCGCGACCGTCTCGCCCTGTTTGACGGCAAAGCTCAGGCCGTTGACGCTGCGATAACCGGGGCGGGCTGGATAGGAGAAATGCACATCCTGGAAGGCGATTTCGCCGCGGGCGGGGAGTGGCAGTCGGACCGCATTGGTGAGCGCGGCGATCGCTGGCACCTCGGCAAGCAGTTCCGTCAGGCGTTCGGCCGCCCCAGCAGCCTGCGAAAGCTCGCCCCACACTTCGGACAGGGCGCCGAGGCTGCCGGCGGCGAAGACGGCGTAGAGCAGGAACTGGCCCAGCGTGCCGGCGGAAAGTGTACCGGACAGCACGTCGCGCGCCCCGAACCACAACACGGCAACCACCGAACCGAAGATCATGGCGATCGCAAAGCCTGTCAGCAGCGAGCGGGCGCGGATGGCGGAGCGGGCGGCGCCATAGGCGCTCTCGACCTCGCCGAAGAAGCGGGCGCGGGCGGCGTCTTCCGCATTGAACGCCTGGAGCGTGCGGGTCGCGCCGATTGCCTCGCCGGCATAGGCGGAGGCTGCGGCCAGTGTATCCTGCGCCTCGCGCGAGCGGCGGCGCACCGAGCGGCCAAAGGCGACGAGCGGGAAGACGATGACGGGAATGGCGGCGATGACGAGGCTCGACAGTTTCGGGCTGGTATAGACCATCATGGCGATGGCGCCGAGACAGAGGATGAGGTTGCGCAGCGCGACGGAGGCGGTGGCGCCCACGGCGGATTTGATCTGCGTCGTATCTGCGGTCAGCCGCGAGACGATCTCGCCGGACTGGTTGACGTCGAAGAAAGCCGGCGAGAGTTTTGTCACATGGGCGAAGACGTCGCGGCGAAGATCGGCGACGATGCGTTCGCCAAGTGTGATGACGAAATAATAGCGCATGCCGCTCGCCAGCGCGAGCAGGCCGGCCAGCACGAAGAGCATCGTGAAATAGGTGTTGATGAAGCCGGCACCGGCGCCGGAAAAGCCGTGGTCGATCATGCGCCGCACGGCAAGCGGCAGGACGAGCGTCGTGACGGCCGCCATAACGAGGGCGACCAGCGCGCCAGCAACGAGACCACGGTAGCGGCCGATATAAGGAATAAGCCTGCCCAGCGGACGGACGGTGCGGCGCTCGGTTTTCGCCGGCGCGACTGCTTCTCTGTCTGTGGACACCATACCCCCATTCCCAGTGCCTGGCGGCACGAATTGTCTTTCGGCTCTTGTTATCCAGACGGCCTTCATGTATAGGCTCGCCATCGAATTGGGAAGCCGTAGGTCAGACCGACCGCGGCTTCATTTACGTCTTTGGCCTCGCTGCCGCAATGCGTTGCGACAAATGGCCCCCGGAACAAGCAGGAAGAGTGTCATGAAGGCTGATATCCATCCCGACTACCACGTCATCAAGGTCGTCATGACCGACGGCACCGAATACGAAACCCGTTCGACCTGGGGTTCGGCCGGCGCCACGATGAACCTCGAAATCGACCCGAAGTCCCACCCGGCCTGGACCGGCGGCAACCAGCACATGCTGGACCGCGGCGGCCGCGTTTCCAAGTTCAAGAAGCGCTTCGAAGGCCTCGGCCTCTAATTCGCTTCCACTGGATGATTTCAAGAACCCGGCTTCGGCCGGGTTTTTTGTTGCCTGGATTTGGCGGCAACCGGATGAGGGGGCTTGTTCGATGACAGCAAGAACGCAGGCAACAAAAAACCCGGCCGAAGCCGGGTCATCGTTTCACCGTGTCTGTGGACCGCTCAGTTGTTGCCGAAAGCGGTCTGCAGCAGGTTGATCTGGGCCTGCACGCTGTTCTGGTTGACCGGCTCGAAGGCCTGGACTTCCTGCGGGCGGTAAATCTCGCGGTCGAGCAGTGCGACGCGATTCTGCAGGCGGAGCGACCGTTCGATGAGGTCGCGGAAGGCTTCCGGCAGATCGTTCCAGCCGGGCGCGGTCTTGTCGACGTTGAAGCTGTCGAGACGCACCTTGTTCTTTTCCGACAGCACCTGGTCGCGGCTCATCTCGCCATTGTTGACGGCGCGCTGGAGAAGCAGCCAGGAGGCCATCTGCATCAGGCGGGTGGTGAGGCGCATCGATTCAGCTGCATACAGCACCGAGGCCATGCGCGGCAGTACCTTGGAGGCCTGGCGCCCGACGCCGTCGAGATAGCTTGCAGTCTCTTCGACGAGACCCATGCCTTCGGCGTACAGGGATTTGAATTGCGCCGACGACGCAACGTGGCCAGCGAAGCTGACGGTATTCAATCCTCTTTCGGACATGGTGTCATCCCTGTTGAACGCATCACACTGCAGGTAACGGAAGGTTGGCGCTCTGTGTTCCAAGCGGCCTTTTAATGTCTCAAGGATGATCCCATAACCTAATTCGCGCAAGGGCATTCTTAATAAAGGGTTAATCTCCACAATTCTTTCGGCACAGGTGCACCGCGCGGGCGCGTGCAAACAAAAAAAGAGCCGCGGAAAGCGGCTCTCAAGGTAAAACAGGGAGAAAATCAGACCGATTCCCCGAAGGGTGAAAATGTCTGAACCCGGAAGAACCGGATGGGCAAGTAATAACGTGTAAGGCTTAATGACCGGTTAACTCTATTGTCGGTTTGCCATCTGCTGTGCCTTTTCGGCAAGGCTGCGGCGATCTGGCACGCCTCTAGCGGAAGAGATTTTCTGCCGCCGATCGGCTTGCGCCCTTCCTTGCCTTCTCCGCTTCAAGACGGTCGATCTCCGTCCGAAGCAGGTCGATTCGCGCTGCCAGTTCATCGACCGAGAGCAGCGACAGGTCGCTGCCGATCTCGTGCGCGGTCTTTTTCAACGGACGTCCGTCTTCGTCGAAGAGGCTCATGCGGTTTTCTCCTCCGATTGTTCGTCGGCGGCTTGCGGCTGGGTAAGCGCGCGCGGCGAGAGCTGAAGGCTTTCCGGCGTCATCATGGTGCCGGGGTTGATGGTCGTGTAGGCGTCGCGCATCTCGGCCGGCAGCGCGGCGCGGCGACGGCTGCGGAAGATGGCGTAGGCGGTGATCAGGATATGCGCCGAGCAGGTCACCATGAAGAGTGCATAGGGGCCAACCGCCGACATGATCGGACCGCCGAGCGTCGGGCCGATGATCGTGCCGACGCCATAGAGCAGCAGCAGGCCGCCGGAGACTTTTACGAAGTCCTCGGGGCTGGCGAAGTCGTTGGCATGCGAAACGGCGATTGGATAGAGCGCATTGGCCATCGCGCCATAGAGCGCCGTCAGCACCAGAAGCACGGTGACAGAGGCCGGCTGGAAAACGAAGAGCGAGAAGCCGGCACCGGCGGCGATGGCCGAGAGCACGGCGAGCACGATGCGTCGGTCGATGCGGTCGGACATGCGGCCGGCCGGCAACTGCATGACGGCGCCGGCAAAGATCGCCACGCTCATCATGATGGCGATCGTGCTGGAGGACAGGCCGGCATTGGCGCCGAAGACGGCACCCAGCGTGCCGAAGGCGCCGTTGGCGATGCCGATCAGCACGATGCCGACGCAGGCGACGGGGGAGGTGCGGAAAAGGGCTGGAATATCGAGCCGCACCTGTTTCAAAGGCTGCGGCGAGGCGGCGGTCGACAGCGTCGTCGGCAGCATGGCGAAGCAGTAGAGAATGCCGGCGAACATGAAGAGCATCGGCGTCGTCACGTCGCCGAGCGCCACCGTCATCTGGCCGCCGACGGTGCCGATCAGCGTGATGGCAATGTAGAGGGAGAAGATCAGCCCGCGGCTCTCGTTGGTGGCGCGCTCGTTCAGCCAGCTTTCGATGATCATCGACGTGCCGGCGATCGAGAAGCCGGTGACGGCGCGCAGCACGATCCACCAGAACGGATCGACGAGCATTCCGGTCAAAAGTGCGATGATGGCGATCAGCGAGGCGAAGCCGGAAAAGGCGCGTACATGGCCGATGCGTTTGACGATGGTTGGCGCCATCAGGCAGCCGAGCACGAAGCCGGACGCCCAGGACGTGCCGAGCAGGCCGAGCATCGTCGTCTCATAGCCTTCGAAGGCGCCGCGCATGGGCAGCAGCAGGCCGTGCAGGCCGTTCCCCAGGAAAAGGAACAGGGTGCCCATGAGAAGCGCGAAGACGGAAATGAGATTGTTACGCATAGGATTTCCGTGAGTTTCGCCAATGGGAAAGGAATAGCGCACCTGTTGCCGATTGCCAGATGCAAAGGCGACGCGCACACGATTTTCAGACGACGTGTTGGTCGCTTGGAAAAATGTCTCGGGTATGACAGGAAGGGCGGAGAAAGGCCGCCATGTCGAAAATTCTTCCAGCACTTCTCCTTGCCGTCATGCTGCTGCATCTCATCCGGCCCGTCGGCCTGCCGGGGCTGAAGCGGCGTGCGGATTTCTGGAAGATCGCCGTGGTCGCCATCGTGCTGATGATGCTGACGGTGCTTATCAGGCCCTGAAACGCAGAAGGCCACCCGAAGGTGGCCTAGGCTGTTGGCAGGTGCCGCAAACTCCAAAACGCAAAAGGGCCACCCGAAGGTGACCCCCATGAGGTTTGGTCCGGCGTGGACCCGGGCCTTTGGGCCCGCAGGAAGGTGGGGTCAGAACGAGGGCTGCCTCGTTTCATTCACCACAATTCCCATGCCCGAAGCCAAGACCGAAATCTCATTAGACATTGGATCACCTTCCTTTCTGTTCGTTGATACTGATCAGAAATGTAGGCGATCCGTGGCCGGACGCAAGTCCTTTTGTATTATTTCTGCTGGTGCAGGATTTCGACGCCCGGCAGTGGCTTGCCTTCCATCCATTCCAGGAACGCGCCACCGGCGGTCGAGACATAGGAGAAATCGTCCGCAACGCCGGCATGGTTGAGGGCTGCAACCGTGTCGCCGCCACCGGCGACGGAGACCAGTTTGCCTTCCTTGGTGCGGGCGGCGGCATGCTTGGCAGCCGACACCGTGGCCGTGTCGAAGGGGGCGATTTCGAAGGCGCCGAGCGGGCCGTTCCAGACGAGGGTCGTGGCGCGCGAGATCCAGGCGTTGACCGCCTCGATCGTCTTCGGGCCGACGTCGAGCATCATCGCGTCAGCCGGGATGGCGTTGACGTCGACCACTTCGTTTTCGGCATTCGCCTTGAATTCGCGGGCGACGACGCCGTCTTCCGGCAGCACGATGGCGCAGGCGGCAGTCGCCGCCTCGATCATGATCTGCTTGGCGGTGTCGGCAAGATCATGCTCGCAGAGCGACTTGCCGACATTGGTGCCGCGGGCGGCGAGGAAAGTGTTCGCCATGCCGCCGCCGATGACCAGCGCGTCGACGCGCTTCACGAGGTTCATCAAAAGGTCGATCTTGGTGGAGACCTTGGCGCCGCCGACGATCGCGACGACGGGGCGAACCGGGTTGCCGAGGCCTTTTTCCAGGGCTTCAAGCTCGGCCTGCATGGTGCGGCCGGCATAGGCGGGCAGGAGGTGGGCAAGGCCTTCGGTCGAGGCATGGGCGCGGTGCGCGGCGGAAAAGGCGTCGTTGACATAGATGTCGCCATTGGCGGCAAGTGCTGCGGTGAAATCCGGGTTGTTCTTCTCTTCGCCCTTGTGGAAGCGGGTGTTTTCGAGAAGCAGGATATCGCCATCCTGCAGGGGGGCGATGGCGGCCGCAGCCGGCTCGCCGATGCAGTCGGAGGCAAAGTGTACTTTCTTGCCCAGGACCTCGTTCACGGCGGGAAGAATCTGCTCCAGCGACATGTCGGCGACGACGGCGCCCTGTGGGCGGCCGAAATGGGCAAGCAGGATGACCTTGGCGCCCTTCTTCGACAGTTCAAGAATGGTCGGGGCGACGCGCTCGATGCGGGTTGCGTCCGTCACCTTGCCGTCCTTGACCGGCACGTTGAGATCGACGCGGACGAGCACGCGCTTGCCGGTGATGTCGGTGAGGTTGTCGAGGGTCTTGAAGGTCATGGCGCGGCTCCGAAAGTCTGGTGTCTGGTCAAGAAAAAACACCCGGACATCGCTGCCCGGGTGTTTCGCATTTTTGCTTAGATCAGCTTGCCGAGGGCAACAGCCGTGTCGGACATGCGGTTCGAGAAGCCCCATTCGTTGTCGTACCAGGACAGGATGCGAACGAGGTTGCCGTCGAGAACCTTGGTCTGGTCGGCAGCGAAGTTCGAGGAGTGGCTGTCGTGGTTGAAGTCGATCGAGACGAGCGGGCCCGTGACGTAGTCGAGGATGCCCTTGAGTTCGCCTTCGGCGGCGGCCTTGATAGCAGCGTTGACTTCGTCGGCCGTGACATTGCGCGACGGCACGAACTTCAGGTCGACGACCGAGACGTTCGGGGTCGGAACGCGGATAGCCGAACCGTCGAGCTTGCCGGCGAGTTGCGGCAGCACGAGGCCGACGGCCTTGGCAGCGCCCGTCGAGGTCGGGATCATGGACAGGGCTGCGGCGCGGGCGCGGTACAGGTCCTTGTGCATGGTGTCGAGCGTCGGCTGGTCACCCGTGTAGGAGTGGATCGTGGTCATGTAGCCCTTCTCGATGCCGAAGGCCTTGTCGAGAATGTAGGCGACCGGCGCCAGGCAGTTCGTCGTGCACGACGCGTTCGAGATGACCAGGTCGTCCTTGGTCAGCGTGTTGTGGTTGACGCCGAAGACGATCGTCTTGTCGGCATTGTCGCACGGTGCGGAGACGATGACGCGCTTGGAGCCGTTGGCGAGATGGGCGCCAGCCTTTTCCTTCGTCGTGAACAGGCCGGTGCATTCGAGCGCGATATCGACATCGCTCCACGGCAGTTCCTTGGGGTCGCGGATAGCGGTGACGCGGATCGGGCCGCGGCCGACGTCGATCGTGTCGCCGGAAACGGTGACGGTGCCGGGGAACTTGCCGTGGACGGAATCGTAGCGAACGAGATGCGCGTTGGTCTCGACCGGGCCGAGGTCGTTGACCGCGACGACTTCGATGTCGGTGCGACCGGACTCGACGATGGCGCGGAGCACGTTACGGCCGATGCGGCCAAAACCGTTGATGGCAACTTTCACAGTCATGTGGGGTCTCTCCCTATGGATAATCTCTAGGCGACGTCAGGGCGCGACGGGAGGCCGCGCCCGACAGACAATCAGGCGAGCTTGGCTTCCGCCGCGGCGACGACAGCTTCCGGCGTGATGCCAAAATGCTTGTAGAGTTCCTTGTAGGGACCCGAGGCGCCGAAGGAGGACATGCCGACGAAGATGCCGTCCGAACCGATGAAGTGATCCCAGCCCTGGCGGATGCCGGCTTCGACGGCGATCTTGACCGGCGAATTGCCGATGACGGCCTGCTGGTAGGCTTCCGGCTGCTCGGCGAAGAGCTCGACGCAGGGAACGGAAACCACGCGGGTCGAGATGCCCTTGGCCGACAGCGCCTGCTGGGCCTTCACCGCGATCTCGATTTCCGAGCCGGAGGCGAAGATCGTGACCTTGGCGTCGCTTGCCGAGACGAGGTCGTAGGCACCACGCGCCGAAAGGTTTTCTTCCTCGTATTCCAGGCGCACCGGCATCAGGTTCTGGCGGGTGAGCGCAATCGCCGACGGGCGGTTATGGCTCTCGAGCGCCAGCTGCCAGCACTCCGCCGTTTCCGTGGCGTCGGCCGGGCGGAAGACGAGCAGGTTCGGGATGGCGCGCAGCGCCGCCATGTGCTCGACCGGCTGGTGCGTCGGGCCGTCTTCACCAAGACCGATGGAATCGTGCGTCAGGACGTGGATGACGCGGATGCCCATGAGCGCAGCGAGGCGGATCGATGGACGGCAATAGTCCGAGAAGATCAGGAAGCCGCCGGAGTAGGGGATGAGGCCGCCATGCAGCGCCATGCCGTTCATGGCGGCAGCCATGCCGTGCTCGCGAACACCGTAGTGGATGTAACGACCCGAGAAGTCGGTCGGCGTGATCGACTTGGTCTGGCTCGTCTTGGTGTTGTTCGAGCCGGTCAGGTCGGCCGAGCCGCCGATCGTTTCGAGCAGCACGCCGTTGATGACTTCCAGCGCGTCCTCGGAGGCCTTGCGGGTCGCCGGGTTCGGCTTGGTTTCGGCAAGTTTCTTCTTGTAGGCGGAGATGGCCGAATCCAGGCCGCTTTCGAGATCACCGGCGAAGCGGCGAACGAACTGTGCCTTCTTCTCGGCTTCCGTCTTTTCGAGGCGGGCGTCCCATTCCTTGTGGGCCTTGGTGGAGCGAAGACCGGCGAGGCGCCAGGCGTCGAGCACGTCGGACGGTACCACGAAGGCTTCCGATTCCCAGTTCAGCGCCTTGCGGGTGGCGGCGATTTCTTCCGCACCGAGCGGCGAACCGTGCACCTTGTGCGTGCCGGCCTTGTTCGGCGCGCCGAAACCGATCGTCGTCTTGCAGGCGATCAGGGTCGGCTTGTCGGATTTCTGGGCTTCTTCGATGGCGGCAGCGATCGCTTCCGGATCATGACCGTCGACGGCGATGGTGTGCCAGTGCGAGGCGCGGAAGCGGGCGTGCTGGTCAGTCGAGTCGGCAATCGAGATCGGGCCGTCGATCGAGATGTTGTTGTCGTCCCAGAACACGATCAGCTTGTTGAGCTTCAGGTGGCCGGCGAGCGAGAGTGCTTCCTGGCTGATACCCTCCATGAGGCAGCCGTCACCCACGATGGCGTAGGTGTAATGCTCCATCAGGTCGGCGCCGAACTCGTCGCGCAGCTTGCGCTCGGCAATCGCCATGCCGACGGCATTGGCAATGCCCTGTCCGAGCGGACCGGTGGTCGTCTCGATGCCGGCGGCGTGGCCGTATTCCGGGTGACCCGCGGTGCGCGCGCCGAGCTGGCGGAAATTCTTGATCTCGTCGATCGTGATGTCCTCGTAGCCCGTCAGATAGAGCAGCGAGTAGAGGAGCATCGAGCCGTGGCCGGCCGACAGCACGAAGCGGTCGCGGTTCGGCCAGGACGGCGTCTTCGGATCGAAGGAGAGAAAGCGGGTGAAAAGAACCGTTGCGATGTCTGCTGCGCCCATGGGCAGGCCGGGGTGACCGGAGTTCGCCTTTTCCACGGCATCCATGGAAAGGAAGCGAATTGCGTTCGCCATCCGGTCGTGTTTTTCGCGAGAGATCATGACTGTTCCGTATTCTTCGGAGTGTTGGGCCCGATGCCTTTTGGAGCATCGGTTAGGAAGCGGGAGACACATAGCAGGTGCGCCGTCGGAGTCAACGAATTCGGCCGTTTTTCCGGCCTTTGCGGGCCAATTCCGGCCGCTTTTTTAGTGTTTTCTACCCCGTGCGGCCGGTCGATTTCACAACCGATTTAAGCGCTGATCCACAGCGGCTTTCCGGCGCCTGGCGGCCTGCTGTTGACGCTGCCGCCCGCAGTTGAATACTGTCAAGGCGAGAGAACCGGCGTTGGCGGCGGCGATTCGCGTATTTTGAGAGTGCCGGTGAAGGCTTTATGACGAACGGGGAAACAGTCAGGGCGGCGATCGAGGAGCTGCGCAGAGCGATCAGCACCCTCGACAATGCGCTCGACATGCGCTTTGACCGCGAGCGTGACCATGGCGAGGTTGAGGGCGAGGTTCGTCGCGTCAACACCGACCGGTCGCGGCTTGCCCAGGAACTGGATCAATCCGAATTCCGCGCCAACCGTCTGGAGGAGGTCAACCGCGAGGTCTCTCGGCGGCTTGTCACGGCCATGGAAACGATCCGGGCCGTGCTCGACCGTTAGAGCAATTCCAGAAAAGTGCGGGCTACGTGGTTTTTCGTCCGAATTGCGTCAAACCAGAGCGTCAACCGCCCGCTTTCCCGCAATCAGGATATTTCGCATGGCACAGGTAACCGTACAGATCGATGGCAAGGCCTATCGCATGGCCTGCGAGGAGGGGCAGGAGGCGCATCTTGAAGAGCTTGCCGCCGGCTTCGATCGGTATGTCGTGCACCTGAAAGAGCAATTCGGCGAGATCGGCGATCTTCGGCTTACCGTCATGGCCGGCATCATGGTGATGGACGAGCTGAACGAGGCCAACCGCCGCCTGACCAAGCTGGAAAAGGAAGCCGAGGAGCTGCGCAAGGGGCGGGAAGGCGTGATCGACGAGGTTGCCAAGAGCGAGGATGTGATCGCCCAGGCGCTTGGCGAGCTGACCAGCCAGATCCAGGGCATGGCGGCAAAACTTTCCGGCAAGCCGCCGGTCAACTGAACCTTAGGATTGCCACTGGCGAAGACGCCGGTTTCATCCTATATATCGGATGCGGTCTGCGCTTCTCGACAGGAACCACAATCCCTGGGGCCATACTCGATCCAAAGGGAGCTGTCCCTGACCTGGCCCGTGGGCTGGGTCACACGGTGCCCACCTACGTTTGTAGGCACCCAGGATCGTAAATCTCCATCGGTTGCGCGGATCGTACTTTTTTCCCTTAGATTTCAATGATTTCGACTGAACACTAGACTTTGACACCGATTTTCACACCGGTGTCAAAATTGACTGGTCGAAACATGGCAAATCAGTACCGTCTTTATCAGCACCCGAACGGCTACTTTTATCATCGGGTCAAAGTCCCCTCCGACATTCATTTGATTTACGGCAAGCGAATTGAGCAACGGTCTCTCGGTACGCGTGATTTCCGGGAAGCACTTCGCCGCCTGCCCGCCATCGTCGTTGAGGTTGACCGCCTTTTCTCCGCTCTTCGGCTAGAGCATGCGGAGCGGCTAATAGGTGACGCAGGGGATGCGGGCGAAACGAAGCCGGTCGCGATTAATTTAAAGAGAGTCGCGGGGCATTTGCCCGGGCGATTGAATTAGAAAGGCGAGTGCTTCCGGTCGCGAACTGAGTCAACCGACCGTTCGACATGTCAAAGTTAATAGTGGCAATGGGACAACGAGCGTATCTTTCGCGGATAGGCATCATTTGAGCGCACCATAGCATTCATAAAAGCGCTCATGTTTTCGCCGTGAAGGAGACTTCTATGCGCTCCACTCAATTTGAGCCTGAAGAGTTGAATTCTGTGAAACTAATATACGATGATATCGTGGCGCAGGGCTGGTTTGACACAAGCGAGGACGCGCGCTCGTCGTTTGCTCGGTATCTAATCGACACCTATTCCATGGGTCATATTGAGCCGACACGGTTCCGTAAAATCGTGGAATTCTCAGCACGGGCCCATTACAGCCGTTCGAGATAAATCCACATCCGGGGGTGGATGCAGGGACTCGGTGTCGTGATGATGCCGGGTCCCTTTTCGTACCATTGTCGGGACGCGCCAAGCGCTACGCGGATGGCGAGATACGCAAAGTTGCTCATACATCACCTCATCGGACATCGGTTGCAAAACACCCTACGAAATACATTGAATTGCAATCGGTATAGCTGATTAGACGTACGGTACTGTACTCCCTCCAAATGGGGTAAAACGGTACAAAAGTTCGTGAATTGGACTGTAAATGTTCCGTGTTTCACGTTGAGGTTTAGCGAAATCGAATGTACTCGCTCAGCTTTGTTCTTCCATGCACGACAAATACTAGTCGCGATGCGTCAAGGGCGTAGGTTCGATCATAGTCGGTGCTATCTAATGCTTGTCGCCGACAATCTCGATTTTAACTCACTCGATATGACTATGCCGTCATCCTTGTCCATTGAGTAGTAAATGCTAATGTTCTGTCGCAGTCGGCATGCCCCTGATTACCCCTGTAGCTCGACTGTGAGAAGGACCCGGCTCCGCTAAGCCGGGTCCTTTTCGTTCGACACACGCTAATATAAGCGTCTAATATAAGCGTATGGTTGTGCCACCGGTTGCCGATCCAACGGGCGCGACCATGAGAGCTTGACATCTTTCGCCCCAATTTTACGAGGCGAAGCTATGTCGCGTAGGTCTGTTGTCCTTTTCGCAGAAAACAAGGAGTGGTCGGTCATCGTCATTGAAGACGGTGGCGAGTCCCGTCATCCCTTCCGATTTCACAAGCACGCAGCCAGTTTTGCTGATGGGCAGCGCATGCGGCTCGGTTTCTCGCATATCGATTTCGCGGCGTGCGGTAACGCAAATGTGCCGGTCGCAGCAAGATAGTTTAACAGGTCCAAATGGGGGACACCTGCAAGCGGCGGCATTGTTTTGAGTAGCTGCCGCTTGCTCTTCCCGCTCAAAACCTTGGGGTCGAACCGTTGCGCGGAAACTCAGTCGTGATTTTCGTGGAGAATGGAGATTGGATCGTCGCTGTTTCAGACCCGCACGGCGAAACCCGGCATTCGTTTCGTACACGCGGCTACGCGTCTGATTTTGCTGATCGACAGCGCATGAGGCTCAAGCTGCCGAAGCATGGCGAACGGCCGAAGAGCGATGATGTTTCAAGAGTCGTACTGGTTCAGGATCAGCCACCAAGCGAATCTTGAGATAAACGCGATTGAATATTCAGCCGGAGGTGCAGAAGTACTCCGGCGCGCAAAAAGCGCGATCGTTTTCGACAGGGCATAGTTCGCTTTAGCCGGGCGCGGGATATAGACGCAATGTGAGCATCCCCTTTGTATTCGAGAAGGGGCGTCATTTGCCGCCATTTCAAAGCGACATTCGTGAGGGTCGGCTGATAAGCCCACGCGCAATAACATCTGCCGAACAGGCGATCATCAGCGCGATTGGCGGTTGAAATTTTGACACCGCCTGTGACGCTACTCGAATTGGATGAGTCGCAAGTCGAGGTTATCTTAGAGGCAAAGAGCGTGCGAAAATTTCAGAAGGAAGTGATATTTCTTCTGTGAATTCAGATGGTTGCGATACTCGCCCCAAAGGGAGCTGTCCCTGACCTGGCCCGTGGGCTGGGTCACACGGTGCCCACCTACGTTTGTAGGCACCCAGGATCGTAAATCTCCATCGGTTGCGCGGATCGTCCGCGCGCGGGTTCGATGCGCATCAACATGAGCAGTTCGTCAACGTCATTGCGGCGAAGCTTGATATCGAAGCTCTTGCCGGCATAGGTCTTGCGCGTCCCCCGCTTCCAGAAGCCGGCACCGCCAGCCGTCTTGCTGTCCCCGGTCTCGGCAATGGCCGTCCAATCGTTGTTTGCGATGATCTGCAGCGTGGACCCGGTCTGGCGAATGGTGACGCGGCAGGTTGAGCACTCGCCCGCATTGGAGGAGACCTGCTGCCATTCGCCGTGGAAGGTGTCTTCGGCTGCCGCCGGTGCCGCAAGGCCCGCCATGCAAAGCAGGATGACTGCTGCCAGAAAACGCCTCATGCCGGAATCCCCTCTTGCTGTGCCTCGCTATAATCTAGGCGTGCATCGGTGGCATCGCGAGCCCCGCCTCAACAATTGCTGGCGCTATGGTTAAGGGCCAAAACAAAACGGCCGCCCCGAAGGGCGGCCGTTGTGATTCATACCGGTTAGCAAGCCTTACGCGGCGGCCTTCAGTTCCTTGTCGATCATGGCACGCAGGCTGCCAAGATCCTTGGCGAAGGCGCGGATGCCTTCGGAGAGCTTTTCGGTCGCCATGGCGTCTTCGTTCAGCATCCAGCGGAAGGTCTTTTCGTCGATCTTGATCGGCGAGACCTTGGCGGCCTTTTCCGGCGAAAGCTTGCGCTCCAGCGTGCCTTCTGCGGCGTCGAGTTCTTCAAGCAGCGCCGGGCTGATGGTCAGGCGGTCGCAGCCGGCAAGGGCTTCGATTTCGCCGGTGTTGCGGAAGGAGGCGCCCATGACGATCGTGTTGATGCCGTTGGACTTGTAGTAGTCGTAGATCGCGCGGACCGAGAGAACGCCCGGATCTTCTTCCGCCGAAAACGTCTTGCCGCTCGCCTTGACGTGCCAGTCGAGGATGCGGCCGACGAAGGGCGAGATGAGGAAGGCGCCGGCATCGGCGCAGGCGATGGCCTGGGCCTTGTTGAAGAGCAGCGTCAGGTTGCAGTCGATGCCGTCCTTCTGGAGCACTTCCGCAGCGCGGATGCCTTCCCAGGTGGAGGCGAGCTTGATGAGGATGCGGTCGCGGGTAATGCCGCGCGCTTCATAGGCCTTGATGATCTCGCGGCCCTTGGCGATCGAGGCTTGCGTGTCGAAGGACAGGTCGGCATCGACTTCCGTCGAGACGCGGCCCGGAACGAGTTCGGAGAGCGCTGCGCCGACGGAGATGGCGAGGCGATCGGCAACAGCCGAGACGACGCCGTCGTGGTTGCCGCCCTGGGACTGGCCCCAGCGGATGGCCTCGTTGACGGTGTCAGCAAACATCGGTGTGCCGAGGGCCTTCAGGACGATCGTCGGATTGGTGGTGCAATCGACCGGCTTCAGGCGGCGCACGGCTTCGATGTCGCCGGTGTCTGCCACGACGGTGGTCATCGCGCGGAGTTGTTCAAGCTTGGACGTCATGTCGATATCCCGAAATGGTTGTTGCTGGGCTGGTTTCCCGAGAGAAATGCCAAGCCCTCCTCCATGTTCCTGTGAAAGCGCGCTCGACGACTGTGCTTCCTGTTTCAGTCGCCGCGCGTGCCGGCACAACCAATCTGCCGACGGAAGGCCGCCAGCCGATATGTCATGAACTATCGTCGCTTCCTTGGGCGAAAGTCAAGCACTTTTGCTCAATCGTCTGGACATATGTCGCATTTTCCAATTCGTGTGTTAAGGTGGTGCAGAACGATTGCAGACAGATGGAGGCGACGTGACAAGGCTCCGGCGCGACACACACACGGCCTATTCGGAATCGGCCGCCCTTCGGCTCAGGGCCGCCTGGCTCTATTACAACCAGGGTCTCACCCAGAAGGACGTGGCGGAAAAGATCGGCGTCAGCCGCAGTACCGTCATCCGCATGCTCGACGAGGCGCTGAAGCGTTCCGAGGTGCAGATCTGGATCAACGAGGGTGTCGGCGACTGCGTCGAACTCGCCGTGCGGCTTGAGAAGGCCTACGGTTTGGACGAGGCCGTGGTGGTGCCGGCGGCGGCAAGCGCGGAGGCGACGGCGAAGGGCGTGGGGCTGGCGCTTGGCCAGTTCCTGACCGAGGCGATCCCGGACGATTGCACCATCGGCGTTGGCTGGGGGCGCACATTGACCGCCTCGCTCGCCAGCTTCCGCCCGGCTCGGCGGGAGCGCGTCAAGGTCGTCTCGCTGCTCGGCGGCGTGGTCGAGGCGCATCATATCAACCCCATCGAATATACCTGGCGGCTGGCGAGCCAGCTCGGCGCGGAATGTTACCTGTTCCTCGCGCCGCTGCTCGTCGATTCGCGGGAAACCAAACGCAGCCTGATCGAGAAATGCGGCCTGAAGACACTGTTCGAACTGGCGGAGAACATGGATATCGCGGTGGTGAGCTGTGGCGATATCGGGCCGCGTGCAAGCTCCCTGTCGCGCGATTTCATTGCCCGGCATGAGCTGGAGGAACTGATCGAGGCCGGCTGCGTCTGCGATACGATGTGCAATTTCCTCGATGCCGAAGGACGCACGATCGATCATCCGATCCGTCACCGCGTCATGTCGATCGACCTCGAAACGGTGAGCAAGGCGCGCCATATCGTGCTGGTTTCCGGCGGCGCACACCGGGCGCCGGCCATTCGCGCCACCATCCGTCGCGTCGGCTGCAACACGCTGATCACCGACGAGGGCGCCGCACAGGCCATGCTGCGACTGGCGGAAACCTCAGCCGCTGCCTGACGGCTAAAGCAGGTCGAGGCGAATGGCGCGGGTGATCGCGCCCGTAATGTTGCGGGTGCCGAGCTTTTCGATCGCGCTGCGCATGGCCTCAGTCACGCGCGGCATCGCAATGTCGGTTTCGAGCACGATATCGGCCGGTGTCTTGCCGTTGGCGGCAAGTTCGAGACACCGTCTTTCGATTTCGGTTAGCTCGGGGAGGCGGGAAAGATCATTTTCCGAGGACGTCATGCGCCCCGCTTAAAGACAGACGTGCGCCGCGGAAAGCGCAAGCCATTCCAATGCTTAACGGGACAAGGCGGCTTTTCACCACTTTGTCCCGTTATGGGACAGGTTCCGTTCTCTCCAGCGACCTGATTTCCTGCGACGCCGCGTCATCGCAAAAAGATGGAGATTTGCCTTCAGGCGCTGCTAGCTGGTAAGCCACGCGCGAAAAGGCAGGAGACGGACGTGACATCCAAGGAACAGAAGGCGGCGATTCGCAATGAGCGGCTGGCGCTGCGCGATGCGATGATGCCGGAGGCGCGCATCGAGGGCAGCCTGGCCATGGTCGACCATGCCGGCGACCGCCTCGACTTCGAGCCTGGCACTGTGATTTCCGGTTTCTGGCCGATCCGCTCGGAGGCGGATATTCGCCCGCTTCTGGCCCATCTTCGCACGCGCGGCGCGCGGCTGTGCCTGCCGGTCGTGCTCGACCGTGAAACGATCGTCTTCCGCGAACTGGTTGTCGGTGCGCCTGTGGTCAAGACCGGATTCGGCACGACCGGGCCGGGGCCGGAGGCTGCCGTGCTCGATCCCGATATCCTGCTCGTACCGCTGTCGGCCTTCGACCGGGCAGGCCACCGCATCGGCTATGGTGCCGGCCATTACGACCGGGCGATCGACCGCCTGAAGGCGAAAGGTCATGCGCCAAAACTGATCGGCATTGCGTTCGACTGCCAGGAAGTGGCATCAGTACCCGCGGAACCGCACGACGTCCCCCTGGACGCGATCCTCACCGAGAGCGGCTTCCGTTTGTTCCAGCAGGTTTTGTAAGGCAGTTCGATGCGTTTTCTTTTTCTGGGCGATATGGTGGGCAAGACCGGGCGGACGGCCGTCTGGCAGCGCCTGCCGGGGCTGATCAGCGATTTCAAGCTGGATTTCGTCGTCGTCAACGGGGAGAACGCGGCCGGCGGCTTCGGCATCACGGAAGAGATCTTCCTCGAAACGGTCAATGCCGGTGCCGACGTGGTGACGACAGGCAACCACGTCTGGGACCAGAAGGAAGCCGTGACGTTTGCAGGCCGGCACGACCAGTTCCTGCGCCCAGCCAACTATCCCGCCGGCACGCCCGGCCGTGGCGCGAACCTCTTCATGGCCAAAAACGGTGCACGCGTTCTGGTCGCCAACATCATGGGCCGCGTCTTCATGCACCCGGAGCTCGACGACCCCTTCAAAGCCGGCGAAACGATCCTCGCCTCCTGCCCGCTCGGCGAGCAGGCGGACGCGATCATCTTCGATTTCCACGCCGAGGCGACCAGCGAGAAGCAGTGCTTCGGCCACTTCGTCGATGGCCGCGCGAGTGTCGTGGTCGGCACGCACACCCATGTGCCGACGGCCGATTGCCAGATCCTGAACGGCGGCACGGGTTACATGTCGGATGCCGGCATGTGCGGGGATTATGATTCCTCGCTCGGCATGGAGAAGGAAGAGCCGCTCAACCGCTTTATCTCCAAAATGCCGAAGAGCCGCTTCGAAGCGGCCTCCGGGCCGGCGACGATCTGCGGGCTGGCGGTCGAAATCTCCGACCGCACGGGGCTTGCCGAGAAGATCGCACCGCTTCGCCTCGGTCCGCGGCTGGCCGAAACGGTGCCGGATTTCTGGCGCTGATCTCAAGCGATACCAGCGAATTGCGGTAAGAAGCGCCTCAGATCATGTGGCGCAGGTGATCGGCCGAGCCGCCGGTGAAGGTCAGGTGCGCCTTGACGCCGACATCCGGTTCCTCGTCCGGATTGAAGTTCGCCTTGGCGATCTCCCAGCCGAATTTCAGCTTGCTGCCGGTCGAGGCCCAGACTTCGGCGTCTTCCATTTCCAGCGCCAGCATGGTGAGTTTCGGATCGTTCTTGCCATGGTCGAACCAGGCCTCGACGACTGAGCTCCAGTACTCGTCGACCTTGAGCGGGTCGCGGCGCACGGAAATCCGTCCGGCAATGCACGCATGGTAGTCGTGGTCTTTGCCGACAACGCAGAAATGCGCTCGGGAGCCAGGTATGGTGGCCTCGACGATCTCGGCATCCGTCTTGGTGAAGAACCAGATCGTCGCCGTCTGGCGGTCGAGTTGCGGCGCCATCGGCTGCATATGCATGTGGCTGCCCTCGACGCCGAGCATGCCGGCATGGATCCTGTCGATCTCGTCAAAGAGCTGTTCTTTCGGGTTTTCGCGGGCCCGGGTAAGATTGGACATGGCTATACCTCTTCACGTTCGATTGCGTGCAGAGGAAACGTGCCGCCGTGGAGAAGGTTCCCGGAGAAGCCCGGCGGGCGGTCAAACGATTGTGATCGCGGTGGGGCGTCGGAAATCTCGACCCATCCGGCTTGCTGGCGCATAGTCGCGCCGACCAATGAACGGAGCCGCTGATGCCGCATCTCCTGCTCATTCCGCTTTTGCTTGCCGCTCTTGTTTTCGTTGCCACGCCGCGGCCATCGCTAGCGCAAGCCGAGGCGCCGGTCAGCCAGTGCCAGATGATCGCAAGGTCGCTTCCTTCCGTCACCTTCGCCAGCTTTTCCGCGACGACACCGTTGCGGGTCCAGGCCAGGGCGAACGAGGAGGTGCGCATCACCTATGTCGGCCACTCGACCTTCTTCATCGAAACGCCGGCGGGCGTGAAAATCGCCACTGACTATAACGGCTGGTTCAAGCCGCCGGCGCTGCCGACCGTGGTGACGATGAACAAGGCCCATTCCAGCCATTACACGATGACCCCGGAGCCCGGTATCGAATATGTGCTTCATGGCTGGCAGGACGGTTCGGAGAAGGGCGCGGACCACGATGTCGTGGTGGGTGATACCTATATCCGCAATGTGCCGACCGACATCCGCAACTGGGGCGGATCGATGGAGCCGAACGGCAACTCCATCTTCATCTTCGAAGTCGCCGGCCTTTGCATCGGCCATCTCGGCCACCTGCATCATGAACTGACGGAAAAACAATATGCCGAGATCGGTCGGCTCGATGTGCTGATGGTGCCGGTGGATGGCGGGCTCACCATGGGTGCGGAGAGCATGAGCCGCGTCGTGCAGCGCCTGCGTTCCTCGCTCATCCTGCCCATGCATCGCCGCGGGCCGCCGATCAGCCAGTTCCTCTCGATGTTCGGCACCGGCTTCGACGCGGTGACCGATGAGGACGCGACGATCACCGTTTCCATCCGCAGCTTGCCGAAGCGGCCGACGATTCATATTCTCTCCGGCGTCTGATGCCGGAGTTTCTTGATGCGTTTCTTCCTTGTCGTGCCTGTCCTGCTGCTCTCGTCCGGCCTTGCTTTCGCGAGCGGCGCGCCGACGCCGGGCGGTCCCGCGGTCGAATCCGGCCAGCCGCGTGAGACGGTGACGCAACCCGTGGAAAAGGTGCCGACCCGTTCCTTCGGCCTGGCTGAGCGGTTCGTCATGCCGTCCGGCAATATCGGCTGCACCTATATTCCGGAAGGCGGCACCGAGGTGTATCAGCCTGCCGATGGCGGCCCGGAACTCTCCTGTGACCGGGTCGAGCCGAAATATCTGCGTGCGACGCTCGGGCGGAGCGGCAAGGCCGTGGTGAGAACGAATGTCGGCAACCAGGGCTGCTGCGGTGCCGAGAAAACTGTCGACTATGGCGAAACCTGGTCGGCCGGCCCCTTCACCTGCTATTCGGAGCGCACGGGCCTGACCTGCGAGCGCAGCGACGGCCACTCCTTCCTGCTGAGCCGCGCGCGCGTTCGGGCGGACTGAAATCCACCCGCCGCTTTGTTTGCAGGACTGCTGGACGTCCGGCGGCAATGAAATTATAAGGCGGCATTTCGAAAATCGGGGCGTAAGGCCGGCGCATCACCGCGGCGGGGGCTCCGGCACAGTGACCGGCGACCGGACGTGGGCGCCAAGAAAACGAGACAGGGGTGCCATGGCAGGCCATTCACAGTTCAAGAATATCATGCACCGCAAGGGAAAACAGGATTCCGTGCGGTCGAAAATGTTCTCCAAGCTTGCGCGCGAAATCACGGTTGCGGCAAAGACCGGTCTGCCCGACCCGTCGATGAACGCCCGCCTGCGCCTGGCGATCCAGAACGCCAAGGCACAGTCCATGCCGAAGGACAATATCGAGCGTGCCGTCAAGAAGGCATCCGGCGTCGATGGTGAGAACTACGAGGAAGTCCGCTACGAGGGCTACGGCCCGGGCGGCGTCGCCGTCATCGTCGAGGCGCTGACCGACAACCGCAACCGCACCGCGTCCGTTGTCCGCTCGACCTTTTCGAAGGCTGGCGGTGCGCTCGGCGAAACCGGTTCGGTCTCGTTCTCCTTCGACCGCGTCGGCGAAATCACCTACAAGCTCTCCGTCGGTGACGCCGATGCCGTCATGGAAGCCGCCATCGATGCCGGCGCCGAGGACGTTACGACGGACGAGGATGGCCACACGATCATCTGCGGCTTCGAGGATATCGGCGAGGTTTCCAAGGCGCTGGAAGGCAAGCTCGGCGAAGCCGAGACGGTCAAGGCGATCTGGAAGGCCCAGAACACCGTGCCGGTCGACGAGGACAAGGCGCAGTCGCTGATGAAGCTCATCGACACGCTGGAAGACGATGATGACGTGCAGAACGTCTACTCGAACTTCGAAGTGTCCGACGAAGTCATGGCCAAGCTTTCGGCCTGATCAAATAGACCTATCCTCCACCCGTTGTCATCCTCGGGCTTGACCCGAGGATCCCCGCGGCAGTGCGACACGGATGGTCGGGTCAAGCCCGACCATGACGACAGAGAGGTTCATCGAAAAGGCCGGATGCCGCATGGCACCGGCCTTTTCGTTCAGGCGGCGAGCGAAAGTTCCTGCTGCGCCCCGGCGAAGAGCCGGACGGATTTCAATCGCGCATCCATATCGTAGATCGGCATGGAGACGATCAGTTCGTCGGCCTTGGTGATCGACAGGAAATCGGCGATCTGGCGCTTGATCTTCTCCGGCCCGCCGACCACCGCATATTGCAGCGTGTGCTCGACATTGATGCGCTCCCCTTCGCTCCAGTGCGGATCCATGTCGTCGACCGGTGCCGGGAAAGCACCCGGCGTACCGCGGCGCAGGCGCACGAAGGATTGCTGCATCGAGGTGAAGAGATAGTCGGCCTGCGCATCCGTATCGGCGGCAGCACCCATCACGCCGACCATGGCATGCGGCTTGTCGAGATATTGCGACGGCTCGAAGCGTTCGCGGTAGATTTCCAGCGCCGACAGCAGCATGTCCGGCGCGAAATGCGAGGCGAAGGCGAAGGGCAGGCCGAGCATGCCGGCAAGGTGCGCCGAATAATGGCTGGAGCCGAGCAGCCAGACCGGCACGTTGCTGCCCGCACCGGGGATCGCGACGACCTGTTGTTGCGGGGTTGTCGGTCCCATGAACTGCATGAGTTCCACGACATCCTGCGGAAAATTGTTGGCGGCGCTGTCTAGGTTGCGACGAAGCGCCTGGGCAGTCCGCATGTCGGTGCCGGGCGCGCGGCCAAGCCCGAGGTCGATGCGATCCGGGAAGAGGGCGGCGAGCGTGCCGAATTGCTCGGCGATGACGAGCGGCGAATGGTTCGGCAGCATGATGCCGCCGGAGCCGACACGGATCTTTTCCGTGCCCGCCGCGACGTGTTGGATGACGAGCGAGGTGGCGGCGCTGGCAATGCCGCGCATGCCGTGGTGCTCGGCCAGCCAGAAGCGCTTGTAGCCGTAGGCTTCGGCTTCCTGCGCCAGTCGGCGGGAGTTTTCGAGCGATTGGGCGACGGTGCCGCCTTCGATGACCGGGGAAAGATCGAGGATGGAGAAGGGCACCATAGGAGCGGCCTCTTTGTAAGGGAATTTGATCGTCCTCCCATGTAGGTTCAGTTCCGTGAAATCCAAGCGATCGCTTCCAGGTTTTCGCGGGCGCCTTTGCAAAAGCCTGAATGTTTTTGTTTTGTTCACATTTCACTGGCAGGGTCACCCCGACAAGATTAGGGTTTCAGCATGCACGAAATGATTCGCATCATCGGTATCGATCCCGGCCTTCGCCGTACCGGCTGGGGCGTCATCGAGACGCTAGGAAATTCCCTGCGCTTCGTCGCCTCCGGCACCGTGACGTCCGATGGCGACGCGGATCTCGCATCCCGCCTCTGCCAGTTGTACGACGGACTTTCCGAGATCATTCACAGCCATCAGCCGCATGAGGCGGCCGTCGAGCAGACCTTCGTCAACAAGGATGCCGTGGCGACGCTGAAGCTCGGCCAGGCCCGCGGCATTGCCATGCTTGTGCCGGCGCGGGCGGGCCTGCGTGTCGCCGAATATGCGCCGAACGCGGTCAAGAAGGCCGTCATCGGCGTCGGCCATGGCGAGAAGCAGCAGATCCACATGATGTTGAAGGTGCTGATGCCGAAGGCCACCTTCACCGGCAACGACGCCGCCGATGCGCTCGCCATCGCCATCTGCCACGCCCACAACCGGCAGGGCCTCTCCGGCCGCCTGGCCAAGCTTGTCGGCTGATTTGTTCTTGACTTGTTCCGGTCTGGTCGATAAGTAATACCACAGAGGTATTACCATGCGTGTGACGGAAAAAGGCCAGGTGACGATCCCGAAACCCATCCGCGACCGGCTCGATATTGAGCCGGGCTCGGAGGTTGATTTCGTCGTCTCCGAAGGCGGGGTGATGCTCGTCAAGGTCGGCGATGGCAAACCCGCCTTCGAGGATTTTGATGCCTGGGCCGACAGCGTCAAGGGAACATGGGATCTGGACGGCATGACCCCAGACGAATATTTCGAATGGCTGCGGGGGCCGCGCGATGACCTCGACCGTCGTTGATACGAATGTCCTCATCGACATGCTCGGGCCGGACCGGGCGGAGCGGGTCTGGTCGCTGACCGCGCTGAAGCGCTGTGCGGAAGAGGGCGAACTGGTTCTCCATTCTGTCGTCTGGTCAGAGCTGGCGGCCTCGCCGCTCAGCGAATTGGAGCTGAACCTCGCGTTCGGTTGGCTGCGCATGCGGCGGGAGCCTCTTTCCTACGAGGCGGCCTTTGCGGCGGGCAAGGCACACTACGCCTATCGCCGGGCGGGTGGGATGCGTGAGCGAACGCTTCCCGATTTCCTCGTCGGCGCACACGCCCAGATACGCGCTCATCGGCTGCTGACACGCGATGCCGCGCGCTACCGAACCTATTTCCCCACGCTCGATATCATTTCCCCCGAAACCCATTCCTGACGGACCATCCCATGATCGGCAAACTCAAAGGCACAATCGACGAGATCGGCGACGACTATGTGGTCCTCGACGTGCACGGCGTCGGCTATGTTGCCCATTGCTCGGCGCGCACGCTTGGCAGGCTCGGTTCGGCCGGCGAGGCGGCGGTGTTGTTCATCGAAACCTATGTGCGCGAGGACCAGTTCAAGCTGTTCGGCTTCCTGACGGCGCTGGAACGGGAGTGGTTTCGCCTGTTGCAGAGCGTGCAGGGTGTGGGCTCCAAGGTGGCACTCGGCGTGCTCTCGACGTTGACGCCGGGCGAACTCGCCAATGCCATCGCGCTGCAGGACAAGACGGTGGTGTCGCGTGCACCGGGCGTCGGGCCGAAGGTCGCGGTGCGGATCGTCACCGAACTGCGCAACAAGGCGCCGGCTTTCGCTGGTGAGGCATCCGCCTCGATCGGGTTCAAGCAGGAGCTGGGAGAAGGGGTGGCCTCTGCACCCGTTTCCGATGCCGTGTCCGCGCTGACCAATCTCGGTTATTCACGCGACCAGGCGGCCAATGCGGTCGCCGCGGCGCTGAAGAACGGCGGGGAGGGCGGCGACAGCGCCAAGCTGATCCGCCTCGGCCTCAAGGAATTGTCGCGGTGATGCGGTTGCCTTCCGCCGTGGACAATGGGATTAGGGCGCGATGAGCGACGAGAACGGACTGCTTTCGCCGGAAAAACGCGGCGAGGACATCGACACCGCCCTGCGGCCCCAGACGCTGGACGACTTTACCGGCCAGGCGGAGGCGCGCGCCAACCTCAAGATCTTCATCGAGGCGGCGAAGAACCGCGGGGAAGCGCTCGACCATGTGCTCTTTGTCGGCCCGCCCGGCCTCGGCAAGACGACGCTCGCGCAGATCATGGCGAAGGAACTCGGCGTCAATTTCCGCTCGACCTCCGGCCCGGTCATCGCCAAGGCGGGCGACCTTGCGGCGCTGCTGACCAATCTCGAAGAACGCGACGTGCTCTTCATCGACGAAATCCACCGCCTCAACCCGGCCGTCGAGGAAATCCTCTATCCGGCGATGGAGGATTTTCAGCTCGATTTGATCATCGGCGAAGGCCCGGCCGCGCGCTCGGTGAAGATCGACCTGTCGAAATTTACCCTCGTCGCAGCAACCACGCGCCTAGGCCTGCTGACCACGCCATTGCGCGACCGTTTCGGTATCCCGGTTCGCTTGAATTTCTACACCGTCGAGGAGCTGGAATCGATCGTGCGCCGCGGCGCGCGGCTGATGGGGCTCGGCATCACCGAAGATGGCGCGCACGAGATCGCGCGTCGTGCGCGCGGCACGCCGCGCATCGCCGGCCGTCTGCTGCGCCGGGTGCGCGATTTTGCCGAAGTGGCGCGGGCGGAGGCGGTAACTCGGGTCATCGCCGATGACGCGCTGACGCGGCTGCTCGTCGACAATATGGGGCTGGATCAGCTTGACCGGCGTTATCTGTCGATGATTGCGCACAATTTCGGCGGCGGGCCGGTGGGCATCGAGACGATCGCCGCGGGCCTTTCGGAGCCGCGCGATGCGATCGAGGACATTATCGAGCCCTACATGATCCAGCAGGGTTTCATCCAGCGCACGCCGCGCGGCCGTGTTTTGACCGTAAATGCCTGGAAACATATGGGCCTCACGCCGCCGAAAGATCTCGAGGCGTCACAGTTCAGGCTGTTTACCGAGGACGACTGATGTGCTGACCAGGCGCGGGATGCTCAAGACCTTCGGTGGATTGTTTGCCGCGGGTTTTGCATCCTCCGCCTATGCCGTCGGTATCGAACCGCTGATGCGTTTGCGCACGACGACCTACCGCATCACGCCACCCGGCTGGCCGGAGGGCCAGAAACTCCGGATCGTGGCGCTTGCCGACATTCACGCCTGCGAACCTTGGATGACCGCGCGCCGCATCGGCGATATCTGCCGCTATGCCAACGATCTCGGCGGTGACATGATCGTATTGCTCGGCGATTACATTTCCAGCATGCGCGCCGTGTGGCGCCAGGTGCCGCCGGAGATGTGGGCTGCGGAATTGTCGGTCCTTCATGCGCCGCTCGGCGTCCATGCCATCCTCGGAAACCATGACTGGTGGGACGACCTGGACGCGCAGGCGGCCGGTGGCGGCGAGACGGTCAGCCATCGCGAGCTGCGAAAGGCGGGGATCGCCATCTATTCCAACCGTGCGGCGCGGATCGAGGCGGCGACGGGCGCCTTCTGGCTTGCCGGCCTCGAAGACCAGCTTGCGCTGCGCCCCGGCCGCCAATGGAACCGCTTTGGTTATATCGGGCTGGACGACCTGCCGGGCACGCTGGCACAGGTGACGGATGATGCGCCGCTCCTCCTGCTCGCGCATGAGCCGGACATCTTTCCCCGCGTGCCACCGCGGGTGTCTCTGACGTTGTCGGGGCATACCCATGGTGGGCAGGTGCGGCTGCTCGGCTATTCGCCCATGGTGCCATCGGCGTATGGCAATCGCTTCGCCTATGGTCATGTGATCGAGGAGGGTCGGCATCTGTGCGTTTCGGGCGGGCTTGGCTGTTCGATCGCGCCGGTACGTTTCGGCTCGCCGCCGGAAATCATGGTCGTTGACCTCGGCTGACCCTCTCGTCTTGCAATTGTCGGCGCTTTGAGGGAGAGAGGCGGAAACTGTAAGCCGGATTCGACCATGACGGACGTCAACCATCATCTCTCGGGCGAACTGACCGAAGCGGGCCATCGGCTCGTGCAGCGGGTCTATTACGAGGACACCGATTTTTCCGGCGTCGTCTATCATGCCCGCTATCTGCATT
Source organism: Sinorhizobium sp. RAC02 (assembly GCF_001713395.1). Lineage (NCBI taxonomy): Bacteria > Pseudomonadati > Pseudomonadota > Alphaproteobacteria > Hyphomicrobiales > Rhizobiaceae > Sinorhizobium > Sinorhizobium sp. RAC02. Next base: position 4,089,023 of record NZ_CP016450.1, read on the forward strand.
TCCTCGAGCGCGGGCGGACGGATTACCTGCGGTTGCTCGGCGTCGAGCAGGGCAGCCTCGTTCTGGAAGAGGACCGCGAAGGCCTCGTCTTCGTCGTGCACCGCATGGAGATCGACTTCAAGTCACCGGCGCGCATGGACGATATCCTGACGATCCTGACCTCCACGGAAAAGGCCGGCGGGGCGAAGATGATCCTCAACCAGGAAATCCGGCGCGGAGAACAGCTTTTGATTGCCGCTCGCGTCATCATCGCGGTTATCAATTCCGCAGGGCGGCCACGTCGCCTGCCGGAAGGTCTGGCGGCGCGTTTTCTTGCCAAGACGCAAGAAACTTTGGGCGCGCATTAGCAGTAACACTCCCTTAACCATAATGATGTCTTACTCGGGTCGTGAGGATTTTGTGCACTGCACGTCATCCTTTAACCAAAATTGCCGTCAAGAAGGCAGGTTGTAAGCGTTTTGACCGGCATGGCAGCCGGCGGCATCAACCGGACATTCTTGACGGGCACGCGAAGCAGTGTGGAGTAAAATCCCTGGCTGTGACGCACGTTTCTGTGAATGCCGATGCGGGCTCCACCTCCCAGGAGGCCGTGCGGCGTGAATGTTACCCGGTTCGAGCCGCAAGGGCCCGTGCCGGGTGTTTGGATTCGGGGACATAGGTCTATGGAACAAGTGGGTTTGGAAGCGGCGCACAGCGTGACTCTTTGGGCACTCTTCATGCAGGCCGGATTCGTCGTCAAGCTGGTCATGCTCGGCCTGATCGCCGCGTCCGTGTGGACCTGGGCCATCGTCGTCGACAAGACGGTGAGCTACGGCAAGGCGCGACGCCAGCTTGACAGTTTCGAGCAGGTGTTCTGGTCGGGCCAGTCGCTGGAAGAGCTTTACCGCACGCTCTCCGATCGCCAGACGTCCGGCATGAGCGCCATTTTCGTGGCGGCGATGCGGGAATGGAAGAAGAGCTTCGAGCGTGGTGCGCGATCGCCGATCGGCCTGCAAATGCGTATCGACCGGGCGATGGACGTGACGCTGTCGCGCGAATCCGAAACGCTGGAAGCCCGTCTCGGCTCGCTTGCGACCATCGGTTCGGCGGCGCCCTTCGTCGGCCTCTTCGGTACGGTCGTCGGTATCATGACCTCGTTCCAGGCCATCGCCGGTTCCAAGCAGACGAGCCTTGCGGTCGTCGCCCCCGGTATCGCCGAAGCGCTTCTTGCAACCGCAATCGGCCTGCTTGCCGCAATTCCGGCGGTTATTGCCTACAACAAGTTCTCTGCTGATGCCGGCAAGCTGACGGCGCGCATGGAAGGCTTCGCGGACGAGTTCTCCGCCATCCTGTCGCGCCAGATCGACGAGAAGCTGCAGCCGCGCGCCGCGGCACAGTAGGAGACGACGCCAATGGGCATGTCAGTCGGTTCAAAGAATTCAGGCGGCGGCCGCCGTCGCCGCGGTGGCGGCAAGCGCGCCCCGATGAGCGAGATCAACGTGACGCCGTTCGTCGACGTCATGCTCGTGCTGCTCATCATCTTCATGGTGGCGGCACCCCTGATGACGGTCGGCGTGCCGATCGACCTGCCGAAGACGCAGGCCAAGGCGTTGAACGCCGATACGCAGCCGATCACCGTGTCGGTCAAGGCCGACGGTCAGGTCTTCCTGCAGGAAACGGCGATCCCGATCGACGAGGTTGCCGCCAAGCTGCAGGCCGTGGCGACCACGGGTTACACCGAGCGCGTCTTCGTGCGCGGCGACGGCAATGCGCCCTATGGCATTGTCGCCGACGTGATGTCGCGTATCCAGGCTGGCGGGTTCACCAATATCGGCCTCGTCACCGAGCAGAAACTGGACAGGTAAACGCAGGCCATGAAGGGCAGCCTTACCACATCCGCCGTGCTTCACGCCCTGGTTCTCACCGCGGCGCTGGTTTCGCTCGGCAGTCCTGAAAGTTTCGACGTCGTCAGCGTCGAAGCGCTGCCGGTCGACATGGTGTCGATCGAGGAGCTGACGCAGATCCAGCAGGGCGACAAGAAGGCCGAAGTCAGGGAAAAGGCCGCCCCCATTCCGACCAAGAAGGAAACGCCGGTCGAGAATGCGGAAAACGCCGGGGACAACGACGTCGACCTGAAGACCGCGCCGACGCCGGAAGAAAAGCCGCGCGATGTCGAGACGGCCGCCTCGCCGGAAAAAGCCGAGAAGGTCGTTCAGACGCCCGATACCAAGCCCGTCGAGGACGTGAAGCAGGAAGAGCCTGCCAGCGAGCCTTCGACGGAAGTCACAGCGACCGCCGAGACCAAGCAGGAGGTCAAGCCGGACCCGAAGCCCGAGGCGACCCCCACCGAGGAAAAGCCGACCGCGGATCCGGAAGCCGAAGCGCTGCCCGACAAGATCCCGCTTCCCGAGATGAAGCCGAAGCTTGAGACCGCGACGGCCGAGACGAAGAAGGCTGAGGACAGCAAGAAGGTCGAGACAGCGAAGGCCGAAACGGCCAAGACGCCCGACCGCAAGAAAGATCAGAAGAAGAAGCAGGAAAAGGCTAGCTCGCTGAATGACAGCGACTTCAATGCCGACGAGATTTCAGCACTTCTCAACAAGGAAAAGGCAGCCGGCGGCGGCGCCAAGCGCTCGCAGGATCAGGCGGCGCTGGGCGGCAAGAAGACGACGAGCGGCACCAAGCTGAGCCTGAGCGAAATGGATGCGTTGCGCGGCCAGATCGAGAACAACTGGTCGATCACGCCCGGCATGTCCGATGCACAGGACGTGCGTATCAAGGTGACCATGCAGCTCGACCAGAACGGCGACATCATCGGCGAGCCGGAAGTCGTTGCGACGGGCGGTTCGGATTCTGCGCGCCGTGCGCTAGCCGGCGGCGTGCGCCGCGCCATCATGAAATCGCGGCCCTTCAAGGGGCTGCCGCCTGAAAAATATGACGCGTGGAACGAAGTCGTCGTGAACTTCGACCCCAGCGCAATGATGTAAGAACTAGGAAGGCCTAGATAGATGTTCAGACGCAATCTCCTCCGATTCCTGGTCGTGCTGACCGGCCTCGCAGTGTCCCTGCCGGTGGCCTGGGCAAGAGTGGAAATCAACATCAACAAGGGTAACGTCGAGCCGTTGCCGATCGCCGTGACGGATTTCATCGCCAGCGGTGATCTCGGTCAGCGTGTTACCGATGTGATCGCGGCGGACCTCAAGCGGTCCGGCCTTTTCGCGCCGGTCAACAAGCAGGCCTTCATCGAGAAGATCTCCAATCCCGACCAGCCGCCGCGCTTCGAGGACTGGAAGGTCATCAACGCGCAGGCTCTCGTTACCGGTCGTGTGACGCAGGAAGGCGACGGGCGTCTTCGCGCCGAATTCCGCCTGTGGGACACCTTCAGCGGCCAGCAGCTGACCGGCCAGCAGTTCTACACGCAGCCGGAAAACTGGCGCCGCGTCGCCCATATCATCGCCGATGCGATCTATGAGAGCCTGACCGGCGAGAAGGGCTACTTCGACACCCGTGTCGTCTACGTCGCCGAAAGCGGCCCGAAGACCGCCCGCAAACGTCAGCTCGCCATCATGGATCAGGACGGCTTCAACGCCCGGGCACTGACGAACTCCAACGAGCTCGTCCTGACGCCGCGCTTCTCGCCGAGCCGCCAGGAAATCACCTACATGTCCTTCGAGGGCAACCAGCCGCGCGTCTACCTGCTCCAGCTTGAGACGGGGCAGCGCGAGGTGGTCGGCAACTTCCCGGGCATGACCTTCTCGCCGCGCTTCTCGCCGGATGGCCAGAAGGTCATCATGAGCTTGCAGCAGGAAGGCAATTCCAACATCTACACGATGGACCTGCGCTCGCGCACCACGACGCGGCTGACCTCGACGGCGGCGATCGATACCTCGCCGTCCTATTCGCCGGACGGTACGCAGGTCGTCTTCGAAAGCGACCGTGGCGGAAGGCCGCAGCTTTACGTGATGGGTGCGGACGGCTCCAACCAGCGCCGCATTTCCTTCGGCGACGGCTCCTACTCGACGCCGGTCTGGTCCCCACGTGGCGACCTCATCGCCTTCACCAAGCAGTCGGGCGGCAAGTTCTCGATCGGCGTGATGAAGACCGACGGTTCGGGCGAGCGCATCCTCACCAGCGGCTTCCACAATGAAGGCCCGACCTGGGCGCCGAATGGCCGCGTGCTGATGTTCTTCCGCCAGGGTGCGGGCGCCGGTGGTCCGCAGATCTATTCGATCGACCTTTCCGGCTACAACGAGCAGCTCGTCCAGACGAAGGGCTTTGCTTCTGACCCGGCCTGGTCACCGCTTCTCGAATAGGACACGCATATGGCAGCTCTGCCGCGTTCTTGCCGCAAAGTCCTGTAAATCAGGCTTCAAGGCGAGACGCGGCAGAGCTGTTTCTACGTACAATGCAGGGGGCCGGGGACGGTCTTAAAGCAATCATTAACCATAGTCGTTGAATGCGGATTAACCGCTCGCGGTTACAGTCTGGCAACCCTGATTGAAAACGCCGCTTCAACGAACTTGACGCAAAAACTGATGCAAGGAGACCGGCTCATGAGCCGCATTCATTCCCCGGCCGTTGGCCGCATGCAGACCATCGCCCGCAACCCGGCAATGATCGCCCTGTTCATGACGCTCGCCCTCGCAGGCTGCGCCTCCAAGAAGAACCTGCCGAACAATGCTGGCGACCTCGGCCTGAACGGTGCTGGCGCCGCAACGCCGGGCTCGCAGCAGGACTTCACCGTCAATGTCGGCGACCGCATCTTCTTCGACACCGATTCGACGTCGATCCGTGCCGATGCCGCAGCGACGCTCGACCGTCAGGCGCAGTGGCTGCAGAAATATTCGAACTACGCCATCACGGTCGAAGGCCATGCCGACGAACGCGGCACGCGCGAATACAACCTCGCGCTCGGCGCACGCCGTGCGGCTTCGACCCGCCAGTATCTCGCATCGCGCGGCATCCCGGCCAACCGCATAAAGACGATCTCCTTCGGCAAGGAAAAGCCGGTCGCCGTCTGCGACGACATTTCCTGCTGGTCGCAGAACCGCCGCGCCGTGACCGTTCTCGGCGGCGCCGGCATGTAATTCCTTCCCCCGGGAAGGATGGTGCGAAAGGCGGCCGAGAGGCCGCCTTTCTTTTTTCAACACACTTTGGCCGAACTCCGTTGCTTTTTGAGAGCATTTGGAAAACTCTTCGGCAGCGCTTCGGCGCACAATGGACCAACGGGACGAAAATAGATGAAGAAACTTGTCGCGGCAGGCGTTCTCAGTCTGGCAGCGGTAGCAGGCATGGTCGGGCCGATCAGCGCATCGCCGCTCTCGACGCTGGCGACCGGCTTCCTGCCGGCAAAAAGCGAACAGGCGGAGAAGGGCAATGTGATTCTGGCGCAGGCCATGGATCCGCGGGTCGGTCAGCTCGAAGAGCAGATCCGCAGCCTCAACGGCCGGATCGAGGAAATGAGCTACCAGCTGCTGCAGATGCAGGAGCAGATCCGCAAGGCACAGGAAGACAACGAGTATCGCTTCCAGGAAATCGAAGGCGGCAAGGGGGGCACCGGCAAGAGCGGCGCGCTCGACAGGCCGGTGAATGGCGGGACTGCGGACCAGCAGACCGCCTCGAACGGGGTGCCGGCGGATGATACCGCCGGGACCGACACGCTTGGGTCGACGAACGGCGGTGCACAGCCGCAGGAACTGGGTTCCATCAAGTTCGACGAGAACGGCAATCCGATCGGTGCCGAAGCCAATCCCGACCTGAACAACCAGAGCGCCTCCATCGGCAATGACAATTCGTTGCCGGGTGTCGACGACGGCCTGCCGCAGGCGTCGGGGTCCTCCAGCGCGTCGCTCGACAATCCGGACGACCTCTACAAGGTTGCCTATGGTCATGTGCTGACCGGTGACTACCAGCTCGCCGAGCGCGAATTCCGCGACTATCTCGACATCTACCCGAAGGGCGAGAAGGCGGCGGACGCCAATTTCTGGCTGGGTGAAGCGCAGTATTCGCAGGGCAATTTCAACGACGCGGCCAAGACCTTCCTGAATGCGCACCAGACCTTCAGCAAGTCGAAGAAGGCGCCGGAAATGCTCTTGAAGCTCGGCATGTCGCTCGCTGCCCTCGACAACCGCGAAACCGCCTGCGCGACGCTGCGCGAAGTGAACAAGCGCTACCCGAGCGCATCCAAGGCCGTGAAGAGCAAGGTTTCTTCCGAACAGAGCCGGCTGTCCTGCTGATTGCGGACGTATTGAAGGCCGTGGCCCGCGCGGAAAACCCCGTCGTCGAGGCAACCGGCCATTTTCTGAGAAGTTTCAAAAGTCCCGCGCTGCTGCTGGTCGCCATTTCCGGCGGCAGCGATTCGACCGGGCTGCTCGTGGCGCTCGCCACGCTTTGCGCGACCGGGCGCTATCCGGACATCATCCTTGCCGCCTGCACCATCGACCACGCCCTGCGCGCCGGATCGACCGACGAAGCGAGATGGGTCGAAGCGCTTTGCGCTCGACATGGCATTCCGCATGTCACCCGCCGCTGGGAAGGCGAAAAGCCCGCATCGGGCTTGCAAGCCGCCGCGCGCGCCAAACGGTATGACCTCCTCGTCGAGGCAGCCGCGGAACTGGGTGCGGATTGTATCCTCGCTGCCCATACCAGCGATGACCAGAACGAGACGGTTGCCATGCGCGCCGAGCGGTCCGGGGAGGGGATCGGCCTTTCCGGCATGGCGGATGCGGTTCTTCTCAACGGGGCTGTCTGGCTTTTTCGGCCCTTTCTGTCGCTGGACCGCGCCACCGTCAGGGCGTTCCTTTCCGCACGGGGCGAGACCTGGCTCGACGACCCGAGCAACAGGAACCCGCATTTTGAACGCGTGCGCATCCGACAGCGTGAGGCGGCGACAGATCCGATGCGTCCTTCCGATGGCAGGCACCACCTTTCCGAGCGCGCGGCCGCTTTTCTCATCGGAAATGTGCGGGCGGAGAATGGATTGTTTGCGATAAATCCGGCTGCGGTAGGTTTGCTTCTTGGCGATCCGGCAGCGTGGCGCGGGCTTCTGCTGCTCGCGGCGACGGCGGGCGGGCGGGTGCATACGCTCGAAACGGCTTCCGCGGACCGTCTGCACGCCTTTCTCGCCAGCGGCAGACTGTCGCGGCTGACGGCCGGCGGCGTGGTCTTCGATCATCGCCGCGCCGGCCTGTTTCTGTATCGTGAGCGCCGGGGGATCGAAACGCTTGCCCTGCCGGCGGGAACGGCGGCGCTCTGGGATGGCCGGTATCGTGTGGCCAACGCCACCGGGCGAACCATCTTGGTAGCGGCGGCCGGCGACGAAGCGGTTCAGGGCGACACCGTGCTTCGCGGACCGGCCTTGCGCGCGCGCCGCGCCATGCCGCACCTGGAATTTGAGGACGGCGCGATCGTGCCCGAGCACGACGTGCGCCTGGAGCCTTCGATCGCGCCCTATGCCCGTTTCCTGCCCGGTTTCGATCTGCCGCTTGCCAGTGCACTTGCGAGAATTGTCGGGGGCAGGCCGTTTTCGTCTCCGCCTAACGAATGAAGGCGCACCCGGAAGCGTTGTGGTAAAGTGTTTGCAGGCTCAATGTGAAGGAAGGACCCGGATCCTTCCTCGACGTTGACAATGTTATGAGAAAAGCCCCGGGATCGCGCGCTTTGCCTTGGCAAGGCCGCAAGGCGACCCTATGTTAGGCGATAGAGAAGCGGCCGGGAGACTCCGGCCGGGAAAGTGCCCGGAAAGTTCGATGAATCCCAATTTCCGTAACTTCGCCCTATGGGCGATAATCGCCCTTCTGCTGATCGCGTTGTTCAGCATGTTCCAGACGAGCCCGGCGCAGACCGGTTCGCGGGAAATCCCCTATTCGCAGTTCCTCAAAGAGGTGGACTCGAGCCGGGTGAAGGAAGTCGTCATCACCGGCGAAAAGATCGTCGGCAGCTATGTCGAGACCGGCGCGACCTTCCAGACCTATGCCCCGGCCGGCGACAACACGCTCGTTCAGCGCCTTGAGGCGAAGAACGTCGTCGTCAGCGCCCGACCGGAGACGGACGGTTCGTCCGGCTTCCTCAGCTATATCGGCACGCTGCTGCCGATGCTCCTGATCCTCGGTGTCTGGCTGTTCTTCATGCGCCAGATGCAGGGCGGCTCGCGCGGTGCGATGGGTTTTGGCAAGTCCAAGGCCAAGCTGCTCACCGAAGCGCACGGCCGCGTCACCTTCGCGGACGTCGCCGGTGTGGATGAAGCCAAGCAGGACCTCGAAGAAATCGTCGAATTCCTGCGCGATCCGCAGAAATTCCAGCGCCTCGGCGGACGCATTCCGCGCGGCGTGCTGCTTGTCGGCCCGCCCGGTACCGGTAAGACGCTGCTTGCACGCTCCGTCGCCGGCGAAGCCAATGTGCCGTTCTTCACGATTTCCGGTTCGGATTTCGTCGAAATGTTCGTCGGCGTTGGCGCGAGCCGCGTGCGCGACATGTTCGAGCAGGCCAAGAAGAATGCGCCCTGCATCATCTTCATCGACGAAATCGACGCGGTCGGTCGTCACCGCGGCGCCGGCCTCGGCGGCGGCAATGACGAGCGCGAGCAGACGCTGAACCAGCTCCTCGTCGAGATGGACGGCTTTGAAGCGAACGAAGGCGTCATCCTGATTGCCGCGACCAACCGTCCGGACGTTCTCGACCCGGCGCTGCTGCGTCCCGGCCGTTTCGACCGCCAGGTCGTCGTGCCGAATCCGGATATCGTCGGCCGCGAGCGCATCCTCAAGGTTCACGTTCGCAACGTGCCGCTGGCGCCGAATGTCGACCTCAAGGTTCTGGCCCGTGGTACGCCCGGCTTTTCCGGTGCCGACCTTATGAACCTCGTCAACGAATCTGCCTTGATGGCGGCGCGTCGCAACAAGCGTCTCGTCACCATGCAGGAGTTCGAGGACGCCAAGGACAAGATCATGATGGGGGCGGAGCGCCGTTCCTCGGGCATGACCGAGGCGGAAAAGAAGCTCACCGCCTATCACGAAGCCGGTCACGCCATCGTCGCCCTCAAGGTGCCGCTTGCCGATCCGCTGCACAAGGCGACGATCATTCCGCGCGGCCGTGCACTCGGCATGGTCATGCAGCTTCCCGAGGGTGACCGCTACTCGATGAGCTACAAGTGGATGGCCTCGCGCCTCGCCATCATGATGGGTGGTCGCGTCGCCGAGGAAGTCACCTTCGGCAAGGACAACATCACCTCCGGCGCGTCTTCCGACATCGAGCAGGCGACGAAGCTTGCCCGCGCGATGGTGACCCAGTGGGGCTTCTCCGACCAGCTCGGTCTCGTCGCCTATGGCGAGAACCAGCAGGAAGTCTTCCTCGGCCATTCGGTGTCGCAGCAGAAGAACGTTTCCGAAGCCACCGCGCAGAAGATCGACAACGAAGTGCGCCGCCTGATCGACGAAGCCTATACCGAGGCCAAGCGCATCATCACCGAGCAGCACCACGAATTCGTGGCGCTCGCCGAAGGCCTGCTCGAATACGAGACGCTGACGGGTGAGGAGATCAAGGCGCTGATCCGCGGCGAAAAGCCGGCGCGCGATCTTGGCGACGACACGCCGCCGCACCGTGGCTCCGCCGTTCCGAAGGCCGGCCACAAGAAGGGCGGCGAGACGGAAGGTGGCCTGGAGCCCCAGCCACAATAATATAAGGCAAGCAATGGCAGACGGCCGGGCAAATAGTCCCGGCCGTTTTCTTTTGGTAACGGCCTGTAATCATTTCTGATCTGCGGATGGATGCTATTTCCCTGCTTCTATGGCAAAGAAGCGCGACGTTCACCCGGCGCTTAAGGTTAAGATAGGGTTGCGGAGTTACACTATTCCGACTTCCACCGGCTTGATGTATGACGCCGTGGAGTATGGTGGGCAGAACACCTAGAAGCCGGGTGCAGCGAGACAGCGCCGCCGCGGCTGGCGATTTTCAGGAGTAAACATGAAACGTCGTTATTTTGGTACGGACGGCATTCGGGGACAGTCGAACCTTTTCCCGATGACGCCCGATCTTGCCATGCGCGTCGGCATTGCCGTGGGCACGATCTTCCGTCGCGGCGCCCATCGCCACCGGGTGGTCATCGGGAAGGACACGCGGCTGTCCGGCTACATGCTGGAAAACGCCATGGTCGCGGGCTTCACGGCCGCCGGCATCGATGCCTTCGTGCTCGGCCCGATTCCGACGCCGGCCGTCGCCATGCTGACGCGGTCGCTGCGCGCCGATATCGGCGTGATGATCTCAGCCTCGCACAATCCGTTCTACGACAACGGCATCAAGCTCTTTGGTCCCGATGGCTACAAGCTGTCCGACGACCTGGAAATGGAAATCGAGGATCTGCTCGATACGGACATGACGGCGCAGCTCGCCAAGTCCGCGGAAATCGGCCGGGCGAAGCGCATCGACGGCGTGCATGACCGCTATATCGAGCATGCCAAGCGCACCCTTCCGCGCGATGTCACCCTGCAGGGCCTGCGCGTCGCGATCGACTGCGCCAACGGTGCCGCCTATCGCGTGGCGCCGGCGGCCCTTTGGGAACTCGGTGCGGATGTCGTGACGATCGGTAACGAGCCGGATGGTCTCAACATCAATCTCGAATGCGGCTCCACCCATCCCGAGGCCTTGCAGCGCAAGGTACATGAAGTGCGCGCCGATATCGGCATCGCACTCGATGGTGATGCCGACCGTGTGCAGATCATCGACGAGAACGGCAAGTTCATCGACGGCGACCAGCTGATGGCGGTCATTGCCGAAAGCTGGGCGGCGGACGGCACGTTGCGCGGCAACGGCATTGTCGCAACCGTCATGTCGAACCTCGGCCTTGAGCGCTTCCTGACGGGCAAGGGTCTGAACCTCCAGCGCACCAAGGTCGGCGACCGGTATGTCGTCGAGCACATGCGCCAGAACGACTACAATGTCGGCGGCGAGCAGTCCGGCCACATGGTGCTTTCCGATTTCGGCACGACCGGCGATGGCCTAGTCGCAGCCCTTCAGGTGCTGGCCTGCGTGAAGCGCAGCGGCAAGTCCGTCAGCGAAATCTGCAACCGCTTCGAGCCCGTGCCGCAGGTGCTGAAGAACGTCCGCATCAAGACCGGCCAGCCGCTCGAAGATACCGTCGTGCGCCAGGCAATTGCCGATGCCGAAAGCGAACTGGCCAAGACCGGTCGCCTTCTCATCCGCCCGTCCGGTACCGAGCCGCTGATCCGCGTGATGGCGGAAGGCGACGACCGTGCCCAGGTGGAGCGCATCGTCGATGAACTCGTCAACCTCATCGGTTCGGTGCGCAGCGCTGCCTGAAACTGCCGGTGCTGTAATTTGAAAAGGCCGGAGCGATTTGCTCCGGCCTTTTTCGTTTGCGCGGCGCAAGCGCATCGTCCTGCGCTGCCGGAAAACAGGTGAAAGTTCACGTCCTTGGTCGCTCGTGTGCAGGGAGGCTTTCTTCTTCTCGACGATCGGACTACATGCCTAATCCACCACCTAAAAGTTGCCGGGGACCTGGAAGGTATGAGCAGAGAACGATCCGAAATGGAAAATCTGGCCCGTCAGCTTTACCGCGACCATAAACAGGTGCTGGATCTTCTCACGGAACGCAATTCCGGCTCGGGTTTTGGACGTGCAGTTCAGCGGTTGTTTGGTGACAATCCTCCGCGCGGAAAGTTGGTCAGGATCGGCAATGGTACGTTTATCCATTCAGGACTTGAGAAAAGCCTCGTGAGCTTTCTGCCCGCGCAATGGCACGAGGAATTGTACAAGACGAAGGACGCATGGCCGGGCTGTGACAACTGGTGGGCAGGCTATGCGTTTATTGCCTGGGTTGAGATACGCGCGCGCGATGACGGAACCACGGGGTTTCTCAAGCTGAACGCGGAAGTCGGGCCGATTTCCAATCCGGACGTCCGCAAGGGGATTATCGAGGCGATCAAGCTGGCAGCATTGGCGAAAGAACTGGAGCGAATCCATTTTCCGGCCGGCACCGCCGACGAAGGGCGGCTCTATTCGCGGTTCCTGCGGAAAAATTCCGTCGCGGTGAACGACATCCACAACACGGCCGAAGTAGAGAGCAAGTTCGTACAGCTTGTTGCCGATTTCGCGCCGGAATTCGAACTGGTCGCAAGCGTGATACCGCATTTCCTGCGCTTCAGCGGCGTCTTGGCATCGCCGCCGTTAACGCCCCGTTAACCTAGTGTGGTGCAAAACCCTTAACGAAAGTGCCCGGTTCGGTTGAGAGATCAATTCCGGCTGGGCAGCCCTAAACGACCGGGTTCTCTCGTTTATTTGGGGTGACGGTCTCGCCATTATGGCGGGCACCCTCGTGGTTAACCGTTAAAAGTGTTCCAACCATTGCTAGCCTTTTTCTGCCGGACTGGTTTTCACGTCCGGAGGTTAGCCTGTTCGCTTGGGGCTTTTAACATGACCAGCATTTTGACGAATGCAGCGGCAATGGCCGCTTTGCAAACCCTGCGCATGACCAGTGCCAGCATGGTCGAGACGCAACGGCAGGTGAGTTCCGGGTTGCGTGTGCAGATCGCCGCCGACAATGCGGCCTACTGGTCGATCTCCACGACCATGCGCTCGGACAATATGGCCCTCTCCGCCGTCGTGGATGCGCTGGGCCTTGGTGCAGCCAAGATCGATGTCGCCTATGCCGCGATCGAAGCCGTCTCGGACAGCCTTGCACAATTCAAGGCCAAGCTCGTTGCCGCCAAGGAAGATGGCGTCGACAAGGCAAAAATCCAGACCGAGCTGGAGCAGTTGAAGGGGCAGGTCGTCGACATCGCCACCTCGGCCAGCTTCAACGGCGTCAACTGGCTGAATACCGATATTGCCGACATCAACGACAGCGACCTGAACAGGGTTTCGCTGACCTCGTCGTTCACCCGCTCCGGCGCCGGCGTGTCGGTGGGAACGACCAATTTCCACCTCTCGGAAATTGCGCTGTTCAACGAGAACGGCGGCGGCATATTGCAGGCCGACACCCGGAAAATGAAAACGCTGGGCGGGATCCGGAATTACGACACCTTCATGGATACATTCGGCGTTATTCACATGGACAAGGAGAATGGCAGGACGGGTCACCGGGCGGTAAAGGATTTCGACTTTATAGGGCCACTGACATTCGACGCAGGCGACACGATCAGTTTCGATCTCACTGTCGACGCCGACAACTCTGCCAATGTCGATGCGCCGTTACATCCCGGTAAGCCCACGCACATCGTTATCGACCGGGCAATGGTCGATGCGGCGCTTCCGGGCGCGAACGGCGTGATCTCCACCTATACGCAATTTGCCACCGTTCTGAGCCGCGCTTTGCCGACCGGTACGGGTGCGCTCGCGACGACTTACCACCGCGACGGTCAACCGCTTATCGATGTGATCGGGATCCAAACCCGTGAGAACTCTGGTCTCTATGGTTCGTTTGTCGAAATCAGCAATCTGGACTATTCTACTGTCGGCTCGGGTGGGGGCCTTACCGATTTCGCCACGGGTGGGCCACGGGGATCGGAGATGACCCTCGCTTTCGACATGTTCGAGCTTTACCGGGACGGCGACAACCGCGACGGCGTAAGGGTGGACTTTCAGTTCGGCGTCAACGGTGCGCCCCCCACGCGCCACACATTCGACCGTACATACGTCAACCAGCTGCTTGGAAAATCGAACGGCAAGATCGAAACGCCGGACGAAATGGTGTTGCTGCTGCAATCGCTTATCAGTGCCAATTGGCCGGACGTTATCATCGAGGCCACGCCGGCGGGCGATATCAGCCTGCGCTCGGACAAGGCGGTCGATCGCCTGACGGGTGGCCGGACCTCGATCGGCTTCACCGAAATCGCTGTCAGCATCGAGCCGCTGGCCGAGCTGGATTTTCTGGACATCGATATCGTTGCCAATCCCGACCTGCTTAACGCCTATCTCGGTTATATCGAGGTCGTATCGGCCGATGTGATCGGGGCGGGTGCAAAGCTTGGCGCGCTCAAGACGCGGATCGATATGCAGACGTCGTTTGCGCGCACCCTCGTGGAGAGTATTGACAAGGGCACCGGCCGTCTGGTCGATGCCGATATGAATGAGGCATCGACCCGGCTCAAGGCTCTCCAAACCCAGGAACAGCTTGCCATCCAGTCGCTGTCCATCGCCAACACGAACGCCGAGAACATCATGCAGCTGTTCCGGTAACTGCCAAGACAAGGGATGCGTTTATTGCTCGCATCCTTCGCATCAGGAATTTGGAATGACCTCGCATTGCTTCGTCGAAAGGCCCTCAATCGCCACCTTGTTGGTAGCCGCCACCTTCTCCTTTGCCTCTCCTGCCAGCGCCCTCGATAAGGTTCGTTTCGGTACGGACTGGCTCGCCGAAGCGGACCACGGCGGCTTCTATCAGGCCGTCGCGGATGGCACTTACGCCCGCTATGGCCTCGACGTGGAGATCGTCCAGGGTGGTCCCGGCACGCACAATCGTGCTCTGCTGCTCGCAGGCAAACTCGATTTCTATTTGGGAACCCAGCAGGAGCAGCTTGTCGGGATCGAACAGGGCATTCCGCTCGTCGATGTCGCCGCCTTCTATCAGAAGAACGCGCAGGTGCTTCTCGCGCACCCCGATGCAGGCATGGAGACATTCGAAGACCTTGCCAAACTGCCGACGATCTTCATGACGCAGGGCGGGTTCAACGCGTATTTCGAGTGGATGAAGGCGAATTTCAGCGGCTTTCGCGACGAGCAATTCAGGAACTATACGTACAGTCCCGCGCCGTTCCTCGCTGACAGGCAATCGGCACAGCAGGGGCTCATCACCGCTGAGCCCTACCAGATCAAGGAACAGACCGGCACGGAACCGAAAATTTTTCTGCTCGCCGACAGTGGCTACAAGCCCTATGCGACCACGATTACGGTGCAGCAAACCCTCGTCGATACGAATCCCGATCTCGTTCAGCGCTTTGTCGATGCGTCGATCGAGGGCTGGTACAGCTATTTGTACGGCGACAATGCCGCGACCAATGCCTTGATCAAGTCGGAGAACCCGGAAATGACGGATGGCCAGATCGCCTATGCCATCGATAAGATCAAGCAATACGGTATTGTTGACAGTGGTGATGCGCTTAACAAGGGCATCGGGTGCCTGACCGCCGAGCGCTACAAAGAGCTCGCCGACGAACTGGTGAAGGTGAAGCTTCTCCAGGCGGATACCGATTATACGAAGGCTTTCGACACCCGTTTTTCCTGCAAGGGTGTCGGGTTGAATTTGAAGAACTGAATTGAGCTGCCCCGCTTTACAGCTTTTGCTCCGCTTCGCTCTCGTGCCAATGCCGTAGAGCGTGTCGGGAAAGAAGCCTTGTCGCCGCGAAGATCGTGCCTCCAAGAACCGCCAGCAGAACCAGGGCAGCGAAGACGCGCGGCGTGTTGAGCCGCGTTTGCGCTTCCAGCAGCCGGAAGGCCAGTCCTGCATTCCTGCCCGCTTGTCCCACGGTAAATTCTGCGACCACGGCGCCGATCAGGGCGAGGCCTCCGCCGATTTTGACGCCCGCGAAAATACTCGGCAGGGCAGAGGGGATTCTCAGATAGCGAAACGTCTGCCAGCGCGATGCGCCGTAGGTGCGGAGCAAGTCCGCCTGGTGGCGTTCCGCGCTCTTCAGCCCTTGCAGCGTGTTCAGCATGATTGGGAAGAACGCGACGATGAACGCGCAGACCATTTGCGCCATATGCGGGCTCGGCACATAGATGACGATCAGCGGCGCAAGCGCAATGATCGGCGTTACCTGAACGGCCACGGTGATCGGATGGAGGAGTGCCTCGATCCAGCGGGCCTGCGCCAGCAGCAGAGCGATGGCCCATCCGCCGGCCAGCGCAAGCAGCAATGCCTGAAGGGTCGTTTTCGTCGTAGTCCAGAGAGCCGGCCCCAATATCGACCAGTCCTTGATGAGCACGTCGCAAACCGCTTGTGGGCTCGGAAGGGTGTAGGGGGCAACACCCGACAACTCCACGAGCAGAGCCCAGACGGCAATCATGATGCCGATGCCTGCGAGCGGGACGAGGGCGCGCATGGTCTTCTTGATGGACGCCCGTTTGCGTCCTCCTGGCTTGGTGTACTCGGCCGTCACGATAACCCTTCGGCTCCAATAGCAGGGCGCACGCATAGCGGTGGTGGATTTCGCGTGGCTTGTGGGGGGAGGGCAGCACGGTGTGATGGGGCGGCCTATCCGCTGTCCCCTGATCTCCCCGAACGCGGATGCCTTTCGAGCTTCCTTAACGCAGCGGAACTACGGTTAAGAAATCGCAAAGTTATTACTTTGTTTACTGGGTCTCCTAAGCTTTCATTTAATGTAAAAATCCACTTTAATCGGCCATTAACCTTTTTTCTTCACTATCCCCGGTGATCGAAGGACTTGGAATCCGGTGCGCCGGGCGGCCAAGCAGAAGCCTATTGGAGCCAGGCCATGAGGAAAGTTTTGAGTGGCGTCGTAGCCGTCCTGCTGACAGGCACGTCGGGTTATGCCGCTGATATCTACCAGCCGGAGGTCATCGAAGCCCCCGTGCAGGAAACCATCATCGAGACCGGCGGGTGGTACCTGCGCGGCGACATGGGCTGGTCCTACAACAAGATGCGCGGTGCCAAGTACTTCCAGGGCTCGAACGGCAACATGCGCAACTTCGATTCCGCGGACCTGAAGAGCGGGTTCGTCATCGGCGGCGGTGTCGGTTACCAGATCAACGATCACTTCCGTACGGACGTGACGCTCGACTATATGTTCAATTCCAAGTTCAACGGCTCGACCTCCGGCAGCTGCGGCGTGGCGGTAAACTGCACCTCGCGCGACGTTGCTTCCATGACGGCGCTGAGCCTGCTGGCCAATGCCTATGTGGATATCGGCACATACGGCTCCATCACGCCCTATGTCGGTGCCGGTATCGGTGGCACCTATGTGAACTGGAAGGGTCTCAACAACACCTCTTGCGAGGACGGCGATCCGACGAACTGCGACCCGACCTTCAATCACCGCGGCAAGAAGAACTGGCGCTTCACCTACGCCCTCATGGCCGGTGCCTCGATCGACGTGACCTGCAACGTGAAGGCCGACGTGGGCTATCGTTTCCGCCATGTCACGAAGGGCGGCATGTTCGGCTACAATGCCGGCGGCGGCCCCGGCTACGACAAGGGCTTCTACAGCCACGAAGCGCGCGCCGGTCTGCGTTACTCCTTCAACGGCTGCGCCCAGCAGGCTTACATCCCGCCGGCAGAAATCCCGATCGAGCAGCCGGTCTACAAATAATCCGTCCTGTCCGATCCATGTTCAAGGCCGCCCGAAAGGGCGGCCTTTTTCGTTCCGGGCTTAAAGAACCGGATGCTTAACGGTTCCTTCACTCCTTAAGAAGTATGGTTAATCAACGGTATAGAGCCGCGGCAATTCCTTGCAAGGCAGCCTGTACCGATTGCGCAACCGCCTGGCCTCGCCGGCTTCGAGGGAACGAGAACATGTTTCGTCGCATCGCACCCATTGGTATCGCCATTTTGGCTGGCCTCGTCGCAACCAGTGCGGTTGCGAGCGATCTCGACATCATCAATGCGCCGGAAATCGACGTGTCCGGCGGCGGGGTGGCCGAGGGCTGGTACATCCGTGGCGATCTCGGCTATTCCGGCTGGATGAAGGGCGGCAAGCCCGACTACACGGTCTACTCGCCGGGCGGCTCGGTCTTCTCGCAGGAGACCTTCGACAGTTCGCGCTTCTCCAAGTCGCTGTCCTACGGCGCCGGGATGGGTTACCAGTTCAACAGCATGTTCCGCGCCGACCTGACGACGGATTTCTTCAACGGCGATCTCAGCGGTGATTCGAACATCAACCTGCCGTGCAGCAGCGATGAACCGGCCGGCACAAGCTGCGGCTTCAGCCATAAGGCGGACTACAGCGCGATCAACGTCATGGCCAACGGCTATGTGGATCTCGGGACGTTTGCCGGCTTCACGCCCTATGTCGGCGCCGGCGCCGGCGTGACCTACGTCAACTGGGACGACCTGAGGAGCCGGCCTTACTGCGTGGACGGTTCGTCGCTGTGCTCGGGCGATACTTACACGGGCGGTCGACTGACGGGCGAGGACAGCTGGCGCTTTACCTATGCGCTGATGGCGGGTGCCGCGGTGGACCTGACCGACCGCATCAAGCTCGACCTCGGCTATCGCTTCTCAGACACGGCGGGCGGAAAGATGTTCCGCTATGGTGCCACCGAGCAGGGCTGGGGCGCGAGCGGCACCAAGGGCCGCGATGACGGCTTCCAGAAACACGAATTCCGCGCCGGTATCCGCATCAACACCTGGTAAGGCCAATTCTCCGGTTTTCCACGGCGCGTCGGGCAACCGGCGCGCCGTTTCCATTGCGCCGGATTATTTTTCGTTCGCGACATAATCCGCTTGACGGAAGAGGGGCTCTTCAATATTTACGGCGGCGGGACACCCTTCCCCAACGAAGGGCTTTCTATCTGGAAGGATAGCCATCATGACGAAAGCCGTCACCGCACCGGACCTGCGTCCGAACAATACCCATTTTTCTTCTGGCCCTTGCTCGAAGCGCCCCAACTGGTCGCTCGAAGCGCTTTCCGATGCTCCGCTCGGTCGTTCGCACCGTGCCAAGATCGGCAAGACCAAACTCAAGCAGGCCATCGATCTCACCCGTGAAGTGCTCGAAGTCCCGGCGGACTACCGCATCGGCATCGTGCCGGCCTCCGACACCGGTGCCGTCGAAATGGCGCTCTGGTCGCTGCTCGGCCCGCGTGGCGTCGACACGGTCGCCTGGGAAAGCTTTGGTTCGGGCTGGGTTTCCGATGTCGTGAAGGAGCTGAAGCTCCCCGACACGCGCAAGATCACGGCCGACTACGGCCTGCTTCCCGACCTTTCCACGATCGACTTCGACCGTGACGTGGTCTTCACCTGGAACGGCACGACCTCCGGCGTGCGTGTCGCCAATGCCGATTTCATTCCGGCCGACCGCAAGGGCCTGACGATCTGCGATGCGACCTCGGCCGCGTTTGCGCAGAACCTCGATTTCGCCAAGCTCGACGTCGTGACCTTCTCCTGGCAGAAGGTTCTGGGCGGCGAGGGCGCACATGGCGTCATCATCCTGTCGCCGCGCGCCGTCGAACGCCTCGAAAGCTACACGCCTTCCTGGCCGATGCCGAAGATCTTCCGCATGACCAAGGGCGGCAAGATCATCGAGGGCATCTTCCAGGGCGAGACGATCAACACGCCCTCCATGCTCTGCGTCGAGGATTACATCGATGCGCTGCTCTGGGCAAAGCAGGTCGGCGGCCTCAAGGGCCTGATGGCCCGCGCCGATGCCAATGCCAAGGTCATCTTCGATTTCGTCGAGAACAACGACTGGATCGCCAATCTGGCCAAGGAGCCGGCGACGCGCTCCAACACCTCGGTCTGCCTGACCATTGCCGACAAGGACGTGGCAGCGCTCGACGCCGACGCACAGGCGGCCTTTGCCAAGGGCCTCGTCGCTTTGCTCGAAAAGCAGGGTGTCGCCTTTGATATCGGCGCCTACCGTGACGCCCCGTCGGGGCTGCGTATCTGGGCCGGTGCCACCATCGACACCGCCGATCTCGAGGCGCTGATGCCGTGGCTGACCTGGGCCTTCGAGACCCAGAAGGCAACGCTTGCCAAGGCTGCGGCCTGATTTTTTCGCGACCGGCTTCGTCCTCTGGGCGAAGCCACCTTTGATCTCATCTCCCTAGACTCAATTGAAGGAGGCCTCTCATGGCACCTCGCGTACTCGTATCCGACGAACTGTCGGAAACCGCCGTCCAGATTTTCCGCGATCGCGGCGTCGATGTGGATTTCCAGCCGCAGCTCGGCAAGGACAAGGACAAGCTTGCCGAAATCATCGGCAACTATGACGGCCTTGCCATCCGCTCCGCCACCAAGGCGACGGAAAAGCTGATCGCGGCAGCGACCAACCTCAAGGTCATCGGCCGCGCCGGCATCGGCGTCGATAATGTCGACATCCCGGCCGCCTCGCGCCGCGGCATCATCGTCATGAACACGCCGTTCGGCAATTCGATCACCACGGCAGAACACGCCATCGCGCTGATGTTTGCCGTCGCCCGCCAGCTTCCTGCCGCCGATACCTCCACGCAGGCCGGCAAGTGGGAGAAGTCGAAGTTCATGGGTGTCGAGATCACCGGCAAGACGCTTGGCGTCATCGGTGCCGGCAATATCGGCTCCATCGTCTGCGCGCGCGCCATCGGCCTCAAGATGCACGTCATCGCCTATGACCCGTTCCTCTCCAAGGAGCGCGCCGAGGAAATGGGCGTGAAGAAGGTCGAGCTTAACGAACTTTTCGCCGAAGCCGACTTCATCACCATGCATGTGCCGCTGACGGACAAGACCCGCAACATCATCGATGCGGCGGCGATCGCCAAGATGAAGGACGGCGTGCGCATCGTGAACTGCGCCCGTGGCGGCCTCGTCGTCGAGGCCGACCTTGCCGAAGCGCTGAAGTCCGGCAAGGTCGCCGGTGCCGGCTTCGACGTGTTCGAGGTCGAACCTGCCAAGGAAAGCCCGCTCTTCGGCCTGCCGAACGTTGTCTGCACACCGCATCTCGGCGCCTCGACCACCGAAGCACAGGAAAATGTTGCCCTCCAGGTTGCCGAGCAGATGTCGGACTACCTGGTGCGCGGCGCTGTCTCGAACGCCATCAACATGCCGTCGATCACCGCTGAAGAAGCGCCGATCCTGAAGCCGTTCATCCGGCTTGCCGACGTGCTTGGTGCCTTCGTCGGCCAGGTCACGGAAAGCGCGATCAAGGAAATCGAGATCCTCTACGACGGCGCGACCGCGACGATGAACACCAAGGCGTTGACGAGTGCCGCACTCGCCGGCCTCATCCGCTCGCAGGTTTCCGACGTCAACATGGTTTCGGCACCTGTCATGATCAAGGAAAAGGGCGTCATCCTTTCCGAGGTCAAGCGCGACAAGTCGGGTGTCTTCGATGGCTATATCCGCCTGACGGTGACCACCGCGAACCAGACCCGTTCGATTGCCGGCACGGTCTTCTCCGATGGCAAGCCGCGCTTCATCCAGATCAAGGGCATCAACCTGGACGCCGATGTCGGTAACCACATGGTCTATATCACCAACACCGACGTCCCCGGCATGATCGGCTTCATCGGCACGACGCTGGGCGAGGCGGGCGTCAACATCGCCAACTTCCAGCTCGGCCGCGACAAGCAGGGTGGCGATGCGATCGCGCTGCTCTATGTCGATGCTGCCGTGTCGGAAGACGTGTTGAACAAGCTGCGCGCCAATGAGGCGATCCGCCAGATCAAGCCGCTCGTCTTCAACGTCGATTGATCTTTCGTCCTCCCAAGACGGACAGAAAAGGCCCGCCGGATCATCCGGCGGGCCTTTTTCGTGAGTGCTTGGGCCTCTTTGCGATCAGGCGGCGCGGCGCATATGGCCGCGGCCGGTGTCGGCAAGCTGGAAGTGGGCGATCCGGCCGGCAAGCTGGCCGCTTTCCTCGGCGAGTGTCTGGCTGGCGGCTGACGTCTGCTCCACCATGGCGGCGTTCTGCTGAGTCATCTGGTCCATCTGATTGACGGCGGTGTTGATTTCCCGCAGGCCGACCGATTGCTCCTGCGCGGCGGTGGCAATCGCCACGATGCGGTCGTTGATCTCGTTGACGCGGCGCTCGATGTCGGCAAGCGAGGTGCCGGTTTCCTCCACCAGCGATACACCGGCGGAAACTTCCGTCGACGAAGCGTTGATGAGCGTCTTGATCTCCTTGGCGGCATTGGCCGAGCGCTGCGCCAGTTCGCGCACTTCCTGTGCGACGACGGCAAAACCCTTGCCGGCTTCGCCGGCACGCGCCGCCTCGACGCCGGCATTCAGCGCGAGCAGGTTGGTCTGGAAGGCGATGTCGTCGATGACGCCGATGATCTCGCCGATCCTGGAGGAGGAGTTTTCGATGCGTCCCATCGCGTCGATGGCGTTGCGCACGACGTCGCTCGAGCGGGCGGCGCCGGTGCGGGCATCTGAGACCATGCGCTTGGCTTCCTCGGCGCGGCTCGTCGAATTCTGCACGGCGGCGGTAATTTCGTCGAGGGCGGCGGCGGTCTCCTCAAGCGAGGCAGCCTGCTGCTCGGTACGCTGCGAGAGATCGTTGGCGGCACGGCTGATCTCGCCGGCGCTGCCGTTGACGATGGCCGTCGATTCGGCGATCGCGGCGATGGTGGACTTCAGCGCATCGACGGCGCCGTTGAAGTCGCGGCGTAGCTTCTCGTATTCAGGCCCGAGTTCCGGCACGGAGACGGTCAGGTCGCCATGGGCGAGACGCTCCAGCGCGGAGCCGATCGTTTCGACGACGCGCGACTGGCTGCGGGCGACGGTCGCCTGCTGCTGCTCGTTGGCGCTGCGCTCACCGTCAATGACCGCCTGCTGCTCGCGCTGGCGAATTTCCAGCGCGTTGCGCTCGATGACGGAATTGCGCAGCAAGACCAGCGCGTCCGCCATGCTGCCGATCTCGTCCTTGCGGTCGCTATCCGGGACGTCGGACTTTGTGCGGTTGTTCGCGACTTCGAGCATGACGTCCTTGAGGCGGTTGATCGGGAGGCTGATCGAGCGGCCGATGGCGAGTGCGGCGGCAAGCGTCGCAAGACCGGCAAGCAGCGTGATGACGATCGTCGTGGTCATGGACGTATAGTATTTCGCCGCGAGGTCGTCGGCATAGACGCCGGTGCCGATGCCCCAGTTCCAGGGCTTGAAGCCCTGGATATAGGAGAACTTTTCAACGGGCTCGCTGTGGCCCGGCTTGTCCCAGTAGTAGTCGACGAAGCCGCTGCCGGGGTTCTGTGCTATCCGGATGAGTTCGACGTTGAACGCCTTGCCGTTGGTATCCTTCAGACCTCGCATGTCCGTGCCGATCAGCTTCGGATTGAGCGGATGCGCGATCATCATGCCGTCGAGGCCATTGATGAAGAAGTAGCCGTCTTGGCCGAAGCGCATGGCCATCACGGCGGTGATCGCCCGTGCTTTCGCGTCGTCCACGGAGAGTGTGCCATCGCTTGCGAGCTTTTCGTAGGAGGCGATGACGGAGATTGCCGTTTGCGTCACGTTGCGCAGCATGAGGCGCCGCTCGTCGTTCACCTCACCGTTGGCGTGCTGGGTCTTGTAGATCATGGCGGCGGCCATGAAAAACAAAGCCATGGCGGTGAGGAGGTAGATGCGGGCGGAAATGCGAATGTTTTTCACTGCTTAAACCTGACGAGAAATAATGTTGCGGGCACTGCAACAGTAAAAAATCTAATCAAGTTTTAAGCACGCCCCTCATTTTTGAGGGCGAGTCTGCAGGAAATATGGGTTCTTGCAGGTGGGTTCTTGTATTTGTCAGATATTATTTTTCTTCGGCCGTCCCCATTCGGCAATCGCGATGCCGCCGAGCACGAGGAGCAGCGCGACGACGTGGAAGGGGTGCATCGTCTCGCCGATCAACAGGACGGACAGAATCGTGCCGAAGACCGGGATGGCATTAATGAACAGGCCGGCCCGGTTGGCGCCGATCATCTCGACGCCGCGCACATAAAGCACCTGCGAGAGCAGCGAGGGGAAGATGCCGGCGTAGAGCACGATGGCCCAGCCGGTCGTATCCGGAAAGATCGCCGCGCCGCGCGACAATTCCCAGAAGAACAGCGGGATGGCGCTCAACAGCGCGCCGAAGGCGGGCGCGGCGATAAAGCTCTGCCAGTGCATGTCCGGCTTCCAGCGCAACGATACCGTATAGGCGGCATAGACGATGCAGGCGCAAAGCATCAGCGCGTCGCCGAAGTTGAACTCTAGTTCCGCCAGTGCCGAGAATTCGCCATGAGCGGCTGTTACAAGAACGCCGACAAGTGTCACACTGAAGCCGACGATCTGGGCGATCGACGCCTGGATTCGAAACAGAATGAAGTTGAAGACGAAGATCAGCATCGGAATGCCGGCCTGCTCGATGACGGCGTTGATGGCGCTCGTATGGCCGAGCGCAGTATAGAGCAGGGCATTGAAGGCGGTGAAGCCGAAGACGCCGTAGAGCAGCAGCTGGAGCCAGTGCTTGCGAATGACCGGCCAGTCGCGTTTCACTTGCGGCAGCATGAAGATCAGGATGATCGTGAGCGCGACGATCCAGCGGAACGTCGTCAGCACCATTGGGCTGACATGGCCGACGGCAAGTTTGCCCGCAACCGAGTTCGCGCCCCAGAAAAGCGCGGTGATGCAAAGGTAGAAATAGGCTCTGCTGTTCAAGGTGGGACGTGTCCGGATGAAGAACGGGTACGCGGGGTGCGTCGGCGGGTGCCTCAGATAAGGGGAAAAACCGCGGAATGTCATGCAAAAAGCGGATGACGGCCGTCATAACAGGGTCGCATTCCCAAAGACAACACAGTATAGATGCGCGGGTTTGTGTCAGGCGGGCGGGTATCCGCGCGCAAGAATGGGAAAGATTAAATGACGAACGTCGTGGTGATCGGATCGCAATGGGGTGACGAAGGCAAGGGCAAAATTGTCGACTGGCTTTCCGAACGCGCGGATATTGTCGTGCGCTTCCAGGGTGGTCACAATGCCGGCCATACGCTCGTCATCGACGGCACGAGCTACAAGCTCTCGCTGCTGCCCTCCGGCGTCGTCCGTCCGGGCAAGATGGCGGTCATCGGCAACGGTGTCGTCGTCGACCCACATGCGCTGATCGCTGAAATAGACAAGCTCGGCAAGCAGGGCGTGACGATCACGCCGGAAAACCTGCGCATCGCCGACAATGCCACGCTTATCCTCTCGCTGCACCGCGAACTGGATGGCATCCGCGAGGATGCTGCCTCCAACTCCAATTCCGGCGTCAAGATCGGCACGACCCGTCGCGGCATCGGCCCGGCTTACGAAGACAAGGTCGGTCGTCGCGCCATCCGCATCATGGACCTCGCCGACCTCGAAACCCTGCCGGGCAAGGTCGAGCGCCTGCTGACGCACCACAATGCGCTGCGTCGTGGCCTTGGCGAAAACGAAGTCACGCATGAGACCATCATGCAGGAACTGACCTCGGTTGCCGATCGCGTGCTGCCGTTCCGCGAGACGATCTGGCTGATGCTCGACAAGGAGCGCCGCCGTGGCGCGCGCATTCTGTTCGAGGGTGCGCAGGGCTCGCTGCTCGACATCGACCACGGCACCTATCCGTTCGTCACCTCGTCCAACACGGTCGCCGGCCAGGCTGCTGCCGGTTCGGGCATGGGACCGGGCTCGCTCGGCTACATCCTCGGCATCACCAAGGCCTACACGACCCGTGTCGGCGAAGGCCCGTTCCCAACGGAGCTGCATGACGAGATCGGCCAGTTCCTCGGCGAGAAGGGCCATGAATTCGGCACGGTCACGGGCCGCAAGCGCCGTTGCGGCTGGTTCGATGCAGCCCTGGTGCGCCAGTCGGTCGCCACCAATGGCATTACCGGCATCGCGCTCACCAAGCTCGACGTGCTCGACGGCCTCGACGAACTGAAGATCTGCGTCGGCTACACGCTCGACGGCAAGGAAATCGATCACCTGCCGGCAAGCCAGGGCCAGCAGGCCCGCGTCGAGCCGATCTACATCACGCTCGAAGGCTGGAAGGGCTCGACGGTCGGTGCCCGCAGCTGGGCGGATCTGCCGGCCCAGGCGATCAAATATGTCCGTCAGGTCGAAGAGCTGATCGGCGCGCCGGTCGCCCTGCTGTCGACCAGTCCGGAGCGGGATGACACCATACTTGTGACAGACCCGTTTGAGGACTAATCTCAAGCTCAACACCAGTTCCGTGTCGTATTCCAATAGGATAGCGCACTGACACGACGGAAAGTTCTGATGGCGGATTTTGTAGCAGTCATTCGAAGGGCCGTTGATGGCCTCTCGGACAACAATGCCGAGATGCGGCAGAAGGTTTACGAGAAGGCCCGCGGCGCCGTCCGCAGGCAGCTCGAATCCATGAACCCGCGCCCTTCTGATGACCTCGTGAAGCGTCAGCTTGACAAGCTCGAAGCGGCGATCGGCGACGTCGAGGGCGAGCACGCCGAGGCACTTCCCGTCGAAGAGCCCGCGCCCGAACCCGTCGAGGATCTCGCAACCGAGCCTGTCGAAGAGGCCGTGCAGCCGGAGCCGGTGGTCGAAGAGACCGCCGCCGCCGCTGAGCCGGAAGCCGAGGTTGCCGACGTCGAGCCAGAGGCGGCGCCTACCGAAGCTGAACGGGAGGCCGAGCCTGCCGAAGCCGAGCCGGAACAGCACGCCGAGCCTGTTGAGCAGCCCGTCGCCGAGCCGGTGGAATCCCAAGAGGATGCGCCGGCCGAGAGCGTCGTTGAAGACGAGCCCGTTGCCGAGGCGCCGGTTGAGGAAGCGCCAGCTGTCGAAGCCGATATCGAGCCCGAGCCACGCGAGCCTGTGGTTGAAGAGGCGGTAGCGGACGAGCCACAGCCGGTGGCTGCCGAGGCGCATGTCGAACCGTCCTGGCAGGTCGAGGCCGCCCCGGCGGATGACTATGTGCCGTCCTGGCAGGAGCCGGAGACCGCGACCGAAAACACGACGGGAGAGCCTCAGTCCGGTGCTGCCGTCGAGCCGGAAGCGCAGGTCTATCCGGTTCACGATGAACAGGTGCCGGATGCCGAGCCGGTCGCGGATGCCCGCATGCCGTCGGCAGAGGCGCAGTGGAACTGGAACGAGGCGACGCCCGTCGTTGAGACGGCGGACACTCCTGCGCAACCTGTCGATACCGCAACCGATCCGCTTGCCTGGGACTGGCCGGACGAGAAGGCCGTGCAGCCTGCGGACACGGCGGAGAAAGCCGCTCCGGCACGGGATTGGGGCGACCTCGACGAACTTCTTGGCCAGAATGGGCCGAAGGCCGGTGCGGCGGTTGCGGGAACTGCCGCCATGGCAGAGGCCGGGCTCGCCGATGCGGCTGTCTCCCCGACGCCTACGGTCGAAACGGCCCGCGCACCGCAGCGTTCGTTCCGGGCGGAGCCGCGCAAGTCGCGCATCAATTTTGCAGCCCTTGCGGCGCTGGTCGCGCTCATCGCCATCATTGGCGGCGCGGGTGCGGGGTATTGGTTCAACCGCGACATGGTGAACGGCTGGGTCAACGAGCGCATCGCGTCGTTCACGGCCCCGTCGACCGAGACGCCTGCGGAAACCACGCAGACCAACCAGACCGCAGAAGGCGGCCGCAACCTGCCGGCCGACACCACGCCGGCCGAAACGGCCCAGACCCCGACGGACGATGCCGCCGGCACGACGCCCACGACGACCGAGGTTGCTTCTACCTCGCAAAACAGCAGTGGCAAGTTCACGCAGCGCCTGTTGACCGACGGTTCCGAAGTCGACCAGGGCCCGGCGCCGGCCCTTGACGGCGCAACGCCGGAAGAAGGCAAGTCGGTCGCTGCCCAGTCGACGGAAACGGCAGATGCCGCTCAGGGCGGTGCATCTGCCACTGGCGGCGCTACGACCACGGGCGGCGCTGCTGCGACCACAGGCGATGCGGCCACCACCCCGACCGGGACGGACGGCACCACGCAGACCCCGGCCGGTACGGACACGGCGACGACGACGGACACCCAGACGCCGGCGACGACCGGCGAACAGCCCGCCGCCATCGGCGTTACGCAAAAGATGTTCCTTTATGAGGAACGCCTGGGCCAGACCGCGCCGACGGCGATCGAAGGCACGGTTGCCTGGTCGGTTGCCGAGGAATCGCCGGGTGGCGACGCCAAGGCAGAACCGGTGGTGCGCGCGCAGGTCAATGTGCCCTCCAAGGGCCTGACCGCGCTGATCACCTTCCGCCGCAATGGCGACCGCTCGTTGCCGGCAAGTCATCTGGTAGAGCTCGTCTTCTCGCTGCCGGAGAACTTTGAAGGTGGCGGCATCGAGAGCGTGCAGCGCGTGGCGATGAAGCGGACCGAGCAGGACCGCGGCGATGCGCTGATCGCGGTGCCGGCGAAGATCACCGACGACTTCCACATGATCGCGCTCAACGATTTCCCGGAAGCGATTGCCAAGAACACCGAGCTTCTGCGCACCCGCAACTGGATCGACATTCCGATCACCTACCGCAACGGTCGCCGCGCGCTGATGACGCTCGACAAGGGGGCCGCCGGTGCGGAAGCCTTCGACACGGTTATGAAGGCCTGGACGACCGCTGGCGCAGCCAACCCGTAAGGTTTGCCATCCATCAAAAGAAAAGGCCCGGCAGCGATGCCGGGCCTTTTTGTTTCTGTACTACGCGGGGCGCGATCAGGCGTCTTCGATCACGCGGACAGCGCGGGCCTGTTCGGCCGCATATTTCTGCACGGCCTCCTGCACCTTCTCGAAGGCGCGAACCTCGATCTGGCGCACACGCTCGCGGCTGATGTCGAACTCGGTGGAGAGTTCTTCCAGCGTTACCGGATCTTCGGCAAGGCGACGGGCCTCGAAGATGCGGCGTTCGCGGTCGTTCAGCACACCCATGGCACGGGCGAGCATCGCGCGGCGCGTGTCCAGTTCGTCCTGCTCGATCAGCGTCTGTTCCTGGCTGTCGTGATTGTCGACAAGCCAATCCTGCCACTGGCCGGATTCGCCTTCGCCGGTTTTGATCGGCGCGTTGAGCGAGGCGTCGCCGGTGAGGCGGCGGTTCATCGAGACGACTTCGTCTTCGGAAACCTTGAGCTTGGTCGCGATCTCCTTGACCTGGTCCGGACGAAGGTCGCCGTCGTCGATAGCCTGGATCTTGTTCTTCATGCGGCGCAGGTTGAAGAACAGGCGCTTCTGATTGGCAGTCGTGCCCATCTTCACCAGCGACCACGAGCGCAGGATATATTCCTGGATCGAGGCCTTGATCCACCACATGGCATAGGTCGCAAGGCGGAAGCCGCGCTCCGGGTCGAACTTCTTGACGGCCTGCATCAGGCCGACATTGCCCTCGGATACGACTTCGCCGATAGGCAGGCCGTAGCCGCGATAGCCCATGGCGATCTTGGCCACGAGGCGCAGATGGCTCGTGACGAGTTCGTGCGCGGCGGTGCGATCGCCGTGCTCCTGATAACGCTTGGCGAGCATGTATTCCTGCTGCGGCTCAAGCATTGGAAACTTGCGGATTTCATCGAGATAGCGGTTGAGACCACCTTCTCCGGCCGTAATCGACGGCAGCGTATTGCGGGCCATTCAGCACCCCTTTCTAAGACGGCTTCCATTCGGCAAGCCTTGGTACGGAGCCTGATCCTGAAAACCGGATCCCCGTCAGCAACCATGCTCCCCGTGGGACATGGCGACCCCACGATCATACAGATAGGTATGGCGAAACAATGGTTCAAGCCACCGCAGGCTTCACGGCTGCGTGAAGGCGGGAAGGGCGAATTGATTTTGCGACACATCGCTAAAATAAGGCCTGATGCCCGAAAATCAAGGGTTGGCGGCCTATTCGACTGCGCGAAGTGCCTCGATCAGCCGCTCCAGATCCTCCGGCGGCGGGGCCTCGAAATGCATGGTCTCGCCGGTTGCCGGATGTTCGAATTGCAGCAGGAAGGCGTGTAGCGCCTGCCGGTGGAAGCCGTTGACCACGTCCCGCGCCGCATCCGGCAGACGGTTCGCCTTGGTCTTGAACGCGGCGCCATATTCCGGGTCGCCGATCAGCGGATGGCCGATATGGGCCATGTGCACGCGGATCTGGTGCGTGCGGCCGGTTTCGAGGCGGCATTCGATGAGGGAGGCGAGGCTGGTGGCGTCGGGGGTCTCGGCATAACGCTCTATCACTTCGTAATGGGTGATCGCCTCGCGCGCGTCGTCAGTGTTTTCGCGCTTCACGGCGCGCTTCGTGCGGTCTGCTGCGCGGCCAAGCGGCGCGTCGACCGTGCCCTTCAACTTGCCTGGGCGCCCCCAGACGACGGCCTGGTAGGCGCGCTCCAGCGGGCCGGTGCGGCCATGGTCGGCGAACTGGTCGGAGAGGTGGCGATGTGCGATGTCGTTCTTGGCGACGACCATCACGCCGCTGGTCTCCTTGTCGAGGCGGTGCACGATGCCGGGGCGGCGCACGCCGCCGATGCCCGACAGGCTCTCGCCGCAATGATGGATGAGCGCGTTGACCAGCGTGCCGGTCCAGTTGCCCGCACCGGGATGCACGACGAGGCCGGCCGGCTTGCACAGCACGATCAGGTCGTCATCCTCATAGAGCACGTCGAGCGGGATATCCTCGCCCTTCGGCTCCGGATCGCGAGGCTCCGGCAGGGCGATCTCGACGGTGTCGCCAGGATGAATCTTGCGCTTCGGCTCGGCGATGGCGGCACCATTGACAAGAACGGCGCCTTCCTCGATCAGCGCCTTGATGCGGCTGCGTGAAAAATCGCCGGCAAGCGTGGCCGCCAGCCAGGCGTCGATCCGCCCTTCGGCGTCTTCCGGCACCGTCAGGACTTTTCTTGTGGCCTCGGCTTCTTTAAAGGGGTCGGTCATCGTTCACTTATACTCATTGCCGGAAGGGCGCCTGCCATGTCCAATATCGAAAACGACGATCAGGAAGACAAGCCGCTCGACCCGGTGATGGAAAATGTTCGTCGCAAGATGATGCGCCTGCAACTCGTCTCGGGCGGCATCATGCTTTTGATGTTCATGGCGGTGCTTGCGGCCATTGTCTATAAGATCAACACGCGCGATGGCAAGCCGCAAGCCGCAACTGCGTCCGGTACGCTCGTTCCGAGCGATGCACCCGTCAAGGTGACGGCGACGCTGCCGGACGGGTTTGCCGTTTCCGCCGTCTCGCAATCGGACGGGCAGATCCTGTTCTACGGCGTGACTGCCGCTGGCGCACGCAAGGCTCTCCTCTTCGACATCGCTGCCGGCCGCATCGTCGCCGAGATCGACGTCGCGGGCAACTGATCGGGCATGGCGGCGCAACCCGTCCGTATCGATGATCCAGCCGACCCGCGCATTGCGGGTTTTATATCGATCCGCGAACGCGACCTCACCGGTCGCGACGGCCTGTTCATCGCCGAGGGTACGGTGGTGCTGCGCATGCTCGGCGCGGCGCCGGCACGGGATAATGGTTTTGCCGCCGAGGCCTTCCTGCTTCTCGAAAACCGGCTGGCCGGCATTGCGGACGTACTGGCGACCTTTCCGCCGACCGTGCCGGTCTATGTGGCCTCGGCGGCAGTCTTCGATGCCGTCGCCGGTTTCAACATGCACCGTGGCGTGCTGGCGCTCGGCCGGAAGCCTGCGGCACAGAGGGGAGAGTCACTCCTCGAGCGCCTACCGGAAACGAGCCTCGTCCTTGCCGGCTGTGGCCTGTCCAACCATGACAATGTCGGGTCGATCTTCCGCAATGCCGCTGCCTTTGGCGCCGATGCGGTTTTTCTCGACGAGATGTCCTGCGATCCGCTCTACCGCAAGGCTATCCGCGTGTCTGTCGGCTCTGTGCTGACGGTGCCGTTTTCACGCGGCCTTGATGCGCAAAGCATGCTGCGCGGGCTGGCGGAGGCGGGCTTTGAAATCTGGGGGCTTTCGCCGCGTGGTGAGGTCGCCGTGGCGGAAATCCCCGCGGCCCGGCGCATTGCGCTTGTGCTCGGCACGGAAGGCGAGGGGCTTGCCGAAAGCATCCTTTCCTCCTTCCGCACGGCGCGCATTCCACAGCGGCCCGGGCTCGACAGCCTCAATGTCGCGACGGCGAGCGGGATCGCGCTGTATCAGATCGCTCTCGCTATGGGCCGTGTCGGATAGAGTGAACTCAGCTCTCGTCTTGCCCGATCTGCGCGCGGACGCGCTGGGCAAGGTTTTTTTCGTCGCCGTCAAGAGCAGGGTCGATCGAGGCGATGAGGTCGTGGACCGGTGAGCCAGCGCCCTCTCGAGCAGCGGTGAGCACGATCATCTTGCTGGCAAGATCGGCCATTTCTTCGCGCAATGCGGCATCGTTTTCGCCGGTCTTTGCGGCCATCAGCCGTTCGGAAAGCGCCGTGCCTTGATCGCGCACATGCTCTTCCAGCGCGACGATATCGATGGGCGGTGGTGTCACCTTGTCGGAGCGGCGCTGGGAGAGACGGCTTGTCACCGTGGCGCGGGCGGTCCCGACCGAACGGACGGACTTCGCCGCTTCCTTGTTTTCCACTGTCAATGTCTTCACCTTGTCGCGCAGGCGGTTGACCTCCGCGATGCGCCTCTCGATAGCATTGTCCTTGTCGGCACTTCCGGCGAGTTCCCGCGTCAGCCGGGTTTCCATCTGACGCACGCGGGCCTCCTCCTGGGCAAGCCGAACTTCCAGCGCTTTCGCATTCTGGCTCGTCGACTTCAAGTCCTCACGCAACTTGTCACGCTCGTCCTTGAGATTGCCGATCCGGCTCTTCAGGTTTTCCATCGCCGTATCGCGGGTGGCGAGGTCGATCTTCATGTCGTCGATATCGGCGCGCAGGTGTTCGATGCTGGAGTTCAGCTTGTCGACTTCGGCCGAGCGGCCCCTGGCCTCCCGGTCGGCGGTTGTGAGAGCGACCTTGAGCTGCTCGCTCTTCAGCTCCTCGCGCCGGAGGGCAGAGCGCATGTCGCCGGCCTCGATGTTCATGTCGGCGAGTTGGGCGTGCAGTTCGGCGTTTTCCGTGCCGATCGCGGCGGCCTGGGCGAGCAGCTTCTCGTTCCTCACCATTTCCAGCGTGTGTTTTTCCCGCTCGCGGCGCACGCTCTGGGAGAGCCGGGCATTTTCGGTCGCAAAGGCCGCGCGCGCCATATCCTTCTGGGCGCGCACTTCCTGCGGGCTCAGCGGCATGGTGGCCTTCATGCGGGCTTCGGTGAATTTGACGATGCGCTTCTGGATTGCCGGAGCAACGAGCAAACCGGTCAGTGTGGCGGCGAGAAAGCCGAGCGCGAAGAGAAGGGCGTACTCGATCACGGGTCACTCGTTCCAAAACGGGTCTCGGACGAGAACACTATAGCGGCTCGTCCGAACTTGCACAGGGGTTGTCTCTGCGAAATACACTCTCGGTTAACCTGACGGACGAGAGTGCCTTTTCATTCGCTCAGAAGGGGTTCCAGGTCGGCTGGCGCGTCAGCTTCAGGTAGCCGGCATTGATGCCGAGGCGCGCGCCGACGCCAGTGCGG
This sequence comes from Sinorhizobium sp. RAC02, assembly GCF_001713395.1. Lineage (NCBI taxonomy): Bacteria > Pseudomonadati > Pseudomonadota > Alphaproteobacteria > Hyphomicrobiales > Rhizobiaceae > Sinorhizobium > Sinorhizobium sp. RAC02. The sequence continues at coordinate 4,122,081 of NZ_CP016450.1, forward strand.
ATCGGCACGAGCACGACGTCGCGGTTGACGTTGACCTGCATGCCGACGCCGGCGACCAAATAGGCCGAGCCGGAAACGCCGCCGTACCGCTCATAGAGTGCGTTGACGTCGGGCAGGTTGTAGACGAGCATCATCGTGCGGCTGCCCTGGCCACCCCAGTCGAGGCCGAGCGACGGCCCCTGCCAGAACACCGAGTGCTGGCCGGCATTCTTGGTGTTCAGCGTGCCTTCGCCATAAGTGAGCCCCGCGACGAAAGCGCCGGAACCTTCCTGGCCAAGGATATAGCCGTTCGGCAGGCCGTAGGATTCGAAGGCGCGTTCCACCACCTTTGCCAGGCCGCCGGAGGTCGAGCCGAAGAATCCGTGACCGGCGTCGACGATTTCCTGCATGGAATATTGGTTGCTTCCCTGCTGCGCCTGAGCCGGCAAAGCGAGGAGTAGCGCCAAGAATGTTGCTGTTACGATCCTGAGCACCATCGTGACCAGATTTGAAATAGCCATGTCCCGTTCGCCTTCCTTCATGTATCGGCCCCGTTCATGTAGCAATTTGATCTGATCGTCTTAACAATCGGTTTACCAAATGTGGTGTCATTATGGCTGTCTTTCAATCGGGCACGCCTCGCGCAATTCTGACGTGCTATGCGTCGCGGAGACTGCCGCGAATGTGCCCTTGTCAAGCCGGCTGCGTTGAACAAACACGTGGACCTGGGAGAAATTTATGGCGAAAAATCTGAATCTTACGCTTGCCGGTCCCGATCTGGCAGCGCTTCTGTGCAGCCGCGTCTGCCACGATGTCATCTCGCCCGTCGGTGCGATCAACAATGGTCTCGAGCTGCTCGACGAGGGTGGCGCCGATTCCGAGGCGATGGACCTCATCCGCACCAGCGCGTTGAATGCTTCCGTCCGTCTGAAGTTCGCACGCCTGGCTTTTGGCGCATCCGGCTCCGTCGGCGCGTCGATCGATACGGGTGAGGCGGAGAAGGCCGCGCGCGACTTCGCGGCAGCCGAAAAGAAGACGGAAATCACCTGGTCGGGTCCGCGCGCCATCGTCGCGAAGAACCGGGTCAAGCTGTTGCTCAACCTGTTTCTCGTCGCCTACGGCGCCATTCCGCGCGGCGGCTCGATCGACGTCACGCTTGAAAACCCGGAATTCGATGCTGTCTTCAAGCTTACCGCAAAGGGCCGCATGCTGCGCGTGCCGCCCAAATTCGCGGAAATCCTCTCCGGCACACCGGAAGAGTCTGTCGATGCCCATTCGATTCAGCCGTATTACACGGTGCTGCTCGCCGATGAGGCTGGCATGGAGCTCGACGTGACGGCGAGCCCCGAGGAAATCGTCTTCTCGGCCCGGATGGCTCCAGCGGCGGAGTAAGGCAAGAGCGGCCAAGGTATCGTTAACCATGGCCGCTAACGTTTTGTTTGCCAGCCGTCGATAGAGTTGCAAGCTGTATCGTTCCCGCGCATCACGAGCGGGAGAGCTAGGAGCAGCGAATGCAGCGGTTGATGATCGCCGATGGTTCCGACGTCGTCCGGAAGGTCGGCAAGCGTATTCTCTCCGGCTTCAATTTCCTCGTGCTGGAAGCCTCGAGCTCGCTCGAAGCGCTGGTTCGCTGCGAGGCGGAGCTGCCCAACATTCTCATCGTCGATTCCACCATGGACGGCGCGCTGGAGCTGATCGGCAATATCCGCAACCTGCCGCAGGGCAAGTCGGTGCGCATCTACTACTGCGTGGTCGAGGCGGACCTGAAGAAGATGATGATGGGCAAGCGCGCCGGTGCGGACGATTTCCTGCTGAAGCCGTTCGACCGCAAGATCCTGACCCAGGTGTTCAGCAGTCTTTCGATCGCGGCCTGAACGCGCTCCCTATACGTAGCCACCCAACCGACGCGGCAGTTCGAAAGAACTGGCCGCGTTTTTGTTTGCCCTCTTGCCGCATTCCCGCAGGCAAAGAAAAACCCGCCTGCAGAGCGGCGGGTTTGAATTTCTTGAGCGGAGAGGGGGCCTATCAGGCGCTTTCGGCGAAGTCGCCTTCGGGTTCGCGCAGCACATAGCCGCGGCCCCAGACCGTCTCGATATAGTTTGCGCCGCCGGCGGCGTTTGCGAGCTTCTTGCGCAGCTTGCAGATGAAGACGTCGATGATCTTCAGTTCGGGCTCGTCCATGCCACCGTAGAGGTGGTTGAGGAACATTTCCTTGGTGAGCGTCGTGCCCTTGCGCAGCGAGAGCAGCTCGAGCATCTGGTATTCCTTGCCCGTCAGGTGCACGCGCTGGCCGCCGACTTCGACGGTCTTGGCGTCGAGGTTGACGATGAGCTCGCCCGTCGAGATGACCGACTGGGCATGGCCCTTGGAACGGCGCACGATGGCGTGGATGCGGGCAACGAGTTCGTCCTTGTGGAACGGCTTCGTCATATAGTCGTCGGCGCCGAAGCCGAGACCGCGCACCTTGTCCTCGATGCCGGCCATGCCGGAGAGGATGAGGATCGGCGTCTTGACCTTGGACAGGCGCAATGTCCGAAGAACCTCGTAACCCGACATGTCGGGGAGATTCAGATCGAGCAGGATGATGTCGTAATCATACAGCTTGCCCAGATCGACACCTTCCTCGCCGAGGTCGGTGGTGTACACATTAAAACTTTCGGACTTCAGCATCAATTCGATGCTCTGCGCTGTCGCGCTGTCGTCCTCAATAAGTAGAACCCGCATATCTGTCCCCTTTTCCGCCGCTCAAGGTACCTGGCCCCCTACGCGATACGGATCCAGTCGTTGCCTGATTTGGAGGCTGCCACGAAATGGTTAACAAATCCTGATTCACTTTGGCAAGGTGTATCGATCTGTTAATTATTTTAGGCAGCTCCCTGATTTCATGGATGAATCAGAAATGTGACTCTTAAACTGTCTCTTTAAGACACACATCTAACTGACTCTTTCGACTCATTAATGCGCCCCACCTCTTTTTTAGCGAACCGCATTTACTGAGCCTTAAATCATCGAACCTATGATTAACGATGCCCGTAAACGAAAGGTTACCAGCGGTAGGGTTTTATTAATATCGCTAGATTTTTTCGTGGGCTCGGCGTGTTTGGCCGGGTTTCGGGCGAAAATGTCGGCTTCCAGCGTGCGATGATCGTCGTGCTTCGGGTGCTGATTTGAAATGCCGGGTGACCGTTCGCCACATGTTTCGGTGGTCGATCGCCTTAATGCCGGGGTCTCGCTATCCACGGGAGTATTGCGTATGAAGTCGCGTGAGAGCCTAGTTCGCCTGAAGGAATTTCAGGTGAAAGACAAGAGACGGCAGCTGGCCCAGCTTCAGTTGATGATGTCCGAATTCGAACGGATGTCGAAGGAACTGGAAAGCCAGATCGCCATCGAAGAAAAGAAGTCCGGGATCACTGATTCCAACCACTTCGCCTATCCCACCTTTGCCAAGGCGGCGCGGCAGCGCTCCGACAATCTTCAGGTCTCCATCCGGGAACTGAAGGTGCAGCAGGATGCGGCGGAACTGGCACTGGAAGAGGCGGATGCGGAGTTCGCCAAGGCGTCTGCACTGGAAGAGCGTGACAACGCGGTTCGGATGCGCGCCTGACCTGACCCAACTCTGAAGAACCCTCGCGAGCGGCCGGAAGACCGCTCACGAGGGCTCTTCGTGTTGCGTCAGACATCGACGACGTCGTGCCATTCCTTGTGGCGCAATGCCTGGGCGCGGAAAAACGGGCAAAGCGGCATGATCTTCCAGCCGCCCTTGCGGGCCGCCTCCACGGCATAGGCCGCCAGCGCCTGGCCGACGCCCTTGCCGCGCAGGGCATCCGGCACGCCGGTGTGATCGACGATGACGAGCTTTGGCGAGGTGCGGGAATAGGTCATTTCCGCCTCGTGCCCCTCGACGACGGTATAGTAGCGGCCCTTCGAGCCGGTTTCAGCGCTGAGAATTTCCATGACGGCCTCGCTGTCGTTGCGTTGACGCTATCCTTTCCTGTCTCGTGCCGTGCTGCAAGGCAACAGGATGTGAACGCAGTGTGCTGCATCCTGATCGGGTGAATGATATGCAGGGCGCATCGAAACTGCGATGTGTGCCATGATCCTTGTCGTTCCCGCTTTCCTCGTTCTCTCCGCACTGTTTCTGGCCTTCGGCCTCGTCCTGCCGCTCGTGCGCTTTGAAAAGCTCTATTTCTTCGACGAAACGCCTTCGCTGATCGACATTGTCGTCTCGCTTTGGGAGCAGGGGAGTGGCGGGCTTGCGATACTCGTGGGGCTTTTCTCCATCGTTTTCCCGGTGATAAAGCTCTTCGGCATCGCATTGGAAGCGACTGCGCCGGCCCAGCCTGGCGGCCGGGCAAACTGGATCGCGCGGCTGCTGCCGATCCTCGGAAAATGGTCGATGATGGATGTGATGCTGGTGGCGCTGGTCATCGTTGCGGCGAAGACCAGCGGCATGGCTTCGGCTTTCACCCAGCCCGGCCTCTGGTTCTATGCGGCTTCGGCAATCATGACCGGCCTGTTGCAAATGCGGCTGCAGCCCGTCTCCAAATGAAACAGCAGCCGCACTGGGTACGGCTGCTGTGGTCTTGATCCGGAAAAGGCTAGTGGCGGTACTGCTGGATGCGTGTGGTGCGCAGGCCGGCAAGACCGTGATCGTTGATGGACGACTGCCAGGACAGGAATTCTTCGACCGTCAGCGTATAACGCTCGCAGGCTTCTTCGAGGCTCAAAAGCCCGCCGCGCACGGCGGCGACGACTTCTGCCTTCCGGCGAATCACCCATCGCCGCGTATTGGCCGGCGGCAGATCGGCAATCGTAAGAGGGCTGCCATCGGGGCCGATGACGTATTTAACGCGGGGTCGTATCAGTTCGGTCATTGGACTCTCTACATAAACTCAAGACCATATGGCGGGACTGTAGCCTGCCACATTTAAGATTTGCCTAAGCGCGCAGTAACAATTTTCTAATCATTTGAGCGGCTTCACCGGTATGACCACACTTGCGAAGCACCGGGTTCCCTTACGTTTGCCTGTATGCCCATGCCCGACGGCCGCATGGGAGCTATGCGAATATTTCATTTCTATTTTATTCAAACGCTGCTAATACGCCCCCAAATTTAGGGGGTCGCATCGGATCGATGCACGGAAGCTCCCAGGAAGCATCCAAATGAATTCCCTCCGCGCGCCGTCTCCCTCTGGGATATGGCCGCGAGCGGCGTTTTTCGTCGTCGCTGGCTTGAAGGGGTGCTCCTGAAATTTTCCGGACCGAGAATGCACACGAGCCCGGCGCGACGCGCCGGCTGTTGGAAGCGGAAAATGAGAGATCCAGACAACATGCTCCTGCAGCAGGGTTGGTCGCCCGAATTCTTGTCCACGGCCAACATCGATTCCGTGCAGACCGAGTATGAGGTGTTGCACCTCATGCGCCAGTGCGCCAGTCACTTCCGCTTCAGCCATTTCCTGGTGTCGCGTTTTCCGGCCAATGCGCAGCAGCGTTTTTCCGAACGCCTGCTCGTCAGCAACTGGCCGGCCGATCTCGTGCGCAAGTACGATGCGATGAACCTCTTCCATGTCAGCCGGCTGGCGGTCGAGACCGGCATGACGAAATTGCCTGTCCAGGGCGACAGTTCGCTTTTCGCGCCCTCGGATTGGGGGAACGTTCAGGTGGCCGAGGCGATCGCACTTTCCGAAAGCCACGGTCTTTCCGGCTCGACGGCCTTCCTGCTGCATTCCACGACGTCGGATCCCTATCTGATGGTGTTTTCCGGCGCGCGCGTGCCGCTTGCTCGTCCGGAGCTGGCGGAGCTGCATTTCGCCGCTCTCCAGCTGTTCGAATGCCTCGAGAAGACGTTCGTTGCGGCGACCGCGGGCCGTGAAAAACTGTCCAGCCGCGAGGTGGAGTGCCTGCGCTGGGCGGCGGCGGGCAAGAGCAGCGACGAGATCGCCATTATTCTCGGTATCTCGGTCTATACGGTGAGCAGCTACTTCAAGAGCGCGACCCGCAAACTTCAGGCCGTCAACCGCATGCAGGCGATCGCCATCGCGTTGCGTCTACGCCTCATCTGAGGTTGGTTTCTGGCAGGATGCTCTGTCGCTGACCGGGGGGCGTTCCTCTGCCCGGTCACAAAGACGAGGTTTCCGGCCTTCACTTGCTCTCGGAGCGGCAAGTTTCTATATGTCGCTCGAAGGATGCTCTGCCGATCGCGGAGCGCCGCAACGGCCGGCTTCGGCCCCAATGGAGAGGTGTCCTGCGGTAGGATACGCAGCACCGGAACGGACCTCGCGTGAACAGTCTCGATTTTGATCGCAAGCCGGAAGATACGCGCGTCGTCGTTGCCATGTCGGGCGGCGTCGACAGTTCGGTGGTGGCCGGGATACTGAAACGCGAGGGCTACGATGTTCTCGGCATAACCCTGCAACTCTATGATCATGGCGCTGCCGTGCACCGCGCCGGTTCCTGCTGCGCCGGCCAGGACATCGACGATGCGCGCCGCGTCTGCGAAACGCTCGGCATCCCGCATTACGTTCTCGACTACGAAAAGCGCTTTCGCGAAACGGTGATCAATCCTTTCGCCGAGAGCTACATCGCCGGCGAAACGCCGATCCCCTGTGTCGCCTGCAACCAGACCGTCAAGTTCGCCGACCTCCTGGCCACCGCCAAGGAGCTTGGCGCAGATGCGCTCGCCACCGGCCACTACATCCGCTCGCGCGCCAACCCGACGCCGGATGCGCCGCAGCACCGGTCGCTCTACCGCCCCGTCGATGCGGAACGCGACCAGAGCTACTTCCTCTTCGCGACCACCCAGGAGCAGATCGACTACCTGCGCTTTCCGCTCGGCCATCTCTCGAAGGCCGAAACCCGGGCGCTCGCCGAAGATATGGGCCTCGTCGTCGCCAAGAAGGCCGACAGCCAGGACATCTGTTTCGTGCCGCAGGGCAAATATACCGACATCGTCAACAAGCTGAAGCCGAATGCGGCGCTGGCCGGCGAGATCGTGCATATCGACGGCCGCGTGCTCGGCCGCCACGACGGCATTTTGCATTATACGATCGGCCAGCGTCGCGGCATCGGCATTGCGACCGGCGACCCGCTCTATGTCGTCTATCTCGACGCGCGCTCGCGCCGCGTCATCGTCGGCCCCAAGGAGGCGCTGGAAACACGCCGCCTCTATCTGCGTGACATCAACTGGCTCGGCGACGACGCCCTCGAGGCTGTGGTCGCCAATGGGTTCGATTGCTACGCCAAGGTGCGCTCCACCCGCCCACCGCGCCCCGCGCGCCTTGAGGCCAACGAGAGCGGCATCTATGTCGAGCTTGCGGAAGGCGAAGCGGGCGTCGCGCCCGGCCAGGCCTGCGCCCTCTATTCCGGCGAAGGCGAGGACGCCCGCATCTACGGCGGCGGTTTCATCCTGCGCTCGGAGCGGGAAGCGGCGGCCGAGGATGCCCTCAAGCGCATTCTGTCGACCCCGGTCGCGGCCTGAAACGCCTTGTCCGCCAAAGCCTTTGCGGACAAAGCAATTTTTCTCAGAACCTCGCTTGACACCCGCGGGAACAGCACCTTATAAGCCGGCCACCGGACGGAAACGGACATCGTTCTTGATCCTCCCTTCGGGCGGCGGAGTAGCTCAGTAGGTTAGAGCAGAGGAATCATAATCCTTGTGTCGGGGGTTCGAATCCCTCCTCCGCTACCATCTTTATCACCGACAGTTCCGAACTGATCAGGCTCGATAAATAGCCCTTGATGTTGATTTCGTAGGGCTGGCCATTTTCAGACTGGCCAACAACCACTGCAGCGACGAGGTGCCGGAACGGCGCAACAAGCTCGATCGGCGGTTCGCCTTCGTTCTCACCTACGATTTGCGCGAGGCTTTCAATATTTTCTCTGAACCGCCTGACGGCCTTTGGCTGGAGCTCGATTACGTTCGGAGGCTCTTCGACGGATTCGAGAATGGCCTTTTGCTGGTCTCTGCGTGCTCTCAGCGGGGCGAGCATCGCCGTTCCTTCATTCTCGTCGACCAGACCTTTCGCCATCATACGAATGATGCCTGAAATCTCTTCGTTGGCCTCCTCCAGCAGCCTTGTGGCATTGGCCCTATCGCGGATGGCCGTGCTGCGGAGACGCTTCTGCTCGTCCTGATATGCCGAGACATAGGCTTCGATGATGCTGGTGTCGGCAAACTGCGAGCGGAGTCGGCTTAAAACAAGCGCCTCGATCCTTTCGACATAGTAGCGGCGCCCATTCTGGCAAACGCCAGATTCGCGGTGTGTGCTGCACTGGATGCGCTTGCCAGATCTATCAGGGCCGACCATCGTCATGCCGCCGCCACACGCGCCGCAACGAAGCAGGCCAGACAGCAAGCGCTTCGATCTCGATGCTGTCCGACCTTGCGCTTTGGCGATGTTCTTACGCGCCCGCACAGTCTGAAAAAGAGTGTCGTCGATGATCCGCAGGTGCGGCGCATCGACCGTCTCGTAATCGGCCTCATCGTTGATCCGGGACACCCGGCGCCCGGTCGAGGGGTCTTTCACCATCCGAACCCGGTTCCACACGATCTTGCCGGTGAAAATCATGTTGCGAAGAATTCCGTTCTCGCGCTGCCCGTTCCCGTTGATCGTAGATGCGTTCCAGTGCCTCCCCCGTGGCGCCGGGATGCCTTCCGCGTTCAGCGTGCCGGCAATTGTCCGCGGCGATACGCCAGCGGCGTATAGGTCGAAGATGCGCCGGACAATCGCGGCCTCCTCTTCGATTATCTCTAGCTCCCCCGGCTTCCCTGCCACCGGCCTATATCCATAGGCCTTGCCGCCAGCGTTGCGGCCGGAGCGAACCACTCCCACCATCCCCCGCTTGACCTTCTTCGCCCCTTCCTCGCGCTGCATCTGCCCGACGAGGCCATACATACCGATCTGGACCGTCGACATTTCGCCACCGTTGACGCAGTTCATTTCGATCCCTCGAAACGTGAGCTGCTTGTGGACATGCGCAAGATCGGCGATGTCACGCGAAATTCTGTCCGGCGCTTCCGCCACCAGCACGTCGAATTCTCCGCGCTCTGCCGCCTGCATCATATCCGCCAAGCCAGGACGGCCGAACATCGACGCCCCGGACTTCGCGCGGTCGTAGAATTCGTTCACCACCTCAAACGAGTGTTTGGCGGCGTGCGCTTTACAAAGGCGGATTTGATCCTCGACCGACTTGTCGTTTTGCAGGTCAGTCGAGTATCGGGCGTAGATGACTGCGCGCTTCATTTTGTGCTCGTGGTCTTTTCCGGCGGAGTGGTGTTGTTCTGATTAGCCGGGGAGGGTGCTTGCGCGTCAAGGCGAGCCTGTCGCCTGGCAAGTGCCTTCACGAACTCGATCAACGGGTTTGTGTCGGGCATGGCGACTTCTCCCCGTTGTTCGACTTATCCACAGGGGCGGCCAGGAGGGTGTCGGTGACCTCCTGCGCCTGGTTGATTTCGTGCTCGGCTTGCTCGGCCAGAAGGTCGAACGCACACATATCGCGGGATCTCGGGAGAGCCTTGGCGGCGAGGCGGATGGCGTGCAGGTAGCTGCGGGCGGCGCCGAAAGCGTCGTCGAGCTTGGCTGCGGGGTCTTTGGTCATCGACATCACACAGCCTCCTTCACGAAGACGGAATTGACGAACTGGTGCACGGTGTCGCCGCGGAATTCCTCGCACCATGCCTCATACTGCAGGATGACGGCGAGGCGGCGCCTGCCGTCGGCGTCGTCGGATGCCGGACGCTTGCAAAGCTCTGAAACTACCGAGATTCGCTCGGCGGACAGGAATTCCTGCAACGCATCGATGTAGGTTGACGCCGTCGTGTCGCCGCCGTTGATCTGGTGCAGATACTGGTGCGCCATGTTGGCGGTCTCCTCGATGTTATCGAGGACGCGGTAGATCTGGCAGAGCGATCGAATGTCGTGGTCTTCCGCGGTCAAGCGCGGGCAGTTGATCGGGCGCGTCATCACACGGCCTCCGCCGCTTCGACGAGGCCAGCGACCTCGGCAATAAAGGCGTGCTGCTTTTCCCGTGCGTAGACATCACCGTATCGGGCGACGATGTACCGAGCCTTGGCGGCAACTTCCTCCAGCGTCTTGCATGGAAACCGGATGATGCGGTCCTCCAGAGCCCAAACCACATTCCAGCGCGCCTCGGTTACCTCTTGTGCGGCGAGGTGGCCGGAAACCTGTTCCCAAGTCCTGTAGGCCGCGTCGCGCTCGGCGTAGAGGCTTTGCACCCGCTGGCGCTGGTCTTCGCCCTCCTGAAGCTGCTGAGCAAGCGCCGCTTGATGGTTCTGAGGCAGCACCCCGCCTTCGCATACTTCTGCCAACCACTCAAACTGACGGCGCCTGCCAGCGGCGTAATGGTCGAACAAATCGTCAATTTGTTTGACGGTATTCAGCGATTTCGTGCCGAATGCCCGGAACATGTACGGGACTTCCTGTCCCGCTACAGCGGGATAATCGGGGCGGTCGCCACGAGCGTAAATGTCATACTCCGCCTCGTCGGCGGCGGTCGCCAGATCACGCGCTTTATCGATTTCGCGGATAAGGCGGAAGATTTCTGACTGATCGTTGGCCGCTTCCATTGCTACCGCCGGAGCCGCGAGGGCGACTGCAGCACCAGCCAGGAATGCGCGGCGGTTCATTCTTGAGGGCATAGCTTCGCCCCCGGCCGGGATCGGTCCGTTCATGATCTTCTCCAATTTTCCTGTTTGGTGGTGCCGGCTAGAGCCGATCTGTCATTTCGGGGTTTGCATCAGCGTGATGCAAAGTCAGGCGGTTACTCAGGATGGGGGATTTCGACGCCGTAGACCTCGCGCCAGACTTCGGCGTGATAGGCCTTCACGGTGCCGTAGTTCGCGTCGGCGACATTTTCGGAAAGTACGCCCAAGGCCTCGGCCGCTTTCTTGAGCGGGCGCCACGGGAAGACCCTGCCGTAATGGTCCTCCATCCGCTTGACGGTGGCGCAGCTAAGCGAGCGGTCGAGTTCGATTTCCAGCTTCTTGATCTTCTTCACCGCTTGGCTAGCGGCGTTCATCGCCGTGGCCTCACGACGCGAGCCGATTTGCGCCTTGGTGCGCTCGGCGATCTGGCGGGCCTCTCGCTCGTCTGCCCATGCGCGGGCAGCGATTACAGGGTCCGAAAAATTCGGAAGCGAGGCTGTCCCGCGACCGTTCGCAAAATAGGACTCCTCAAGTTCGCCATAGACCTCCCACGCCATATCCGTGTCGAGGATCTTCGCATGGCGCGATGCGCCGCGGTCGGTCCAGAGCAGGAGGCTTTTGGCCTGCTTCCCAACAGACCCTCTAAAAGAGATGCTGTCCTTGAGAGCGCGAAGCTCCTCGCCCTCGACCTTGAAGAAGTGCTTACCCTCGTCAAAGCGAGATGCGTTCCGGTCAAAATTGTTGATGACCTGTGTTTCCGTGGCGCCGAATACCTTCGCCAGCCTTTCAGTCGTCAGGACGCGAACGCCATTGAAGGCGGTGATGGCAAGCTCGGTGCCGTGGATGTTGACGGTGGCGTTCATCGTGCCGCCTCCACCTGATCCAGCCCGGCCATCCGGCAGAGTTCGGCGACCTTCTGCCCGGCTTCGGTCAGGCGCACGTCTTTGTAGAAGGCGGTTTCCTGTCCTTCCAACGGCTCGACAAGCCCGCGCTGCGCAAGCCCTGGAACCCCGTAGTGCCCGGTGTTGAGAGCCTTACCCTGCGCTGCGGCCAGCAGAGAGATCACCATGCGTTTTGAGAGGTCAATCCGAAACGCCGAACCGGTGACGTAGGCTGCGAACGTGCTGTTCATTTGGAGCGGCCCTCCATCGCCTTGAGCATGTCACGGGCGTTGTCGAGCGCGGCGCGAGCTGCAAGAGCCACAGCCGAAACCCCGTGCCCGACGTCGCCGCCGATGCCGTCGCCGGTCTTATCCAGCGCGGTCATCAGGTCGTAGGCGGTGTCGATCTCGTCGCGCAGGCCGGCGAGCTTGGGGACGGTGCCCACCGTAGGCTCGGGGGAGATGGTGCCGAAAGGCACTTGAACGCCCAGAAGCCAAGCAGCTGAGACATCGAAGGCAACTGCGTATGTCGACGCTGCCGCGACGTCGAAGTCTCGCGTTCCGTTTTCGTGGTGAATGTAGGTCGGGATGGCAACGCCTATGGCGCGCGCTGCCTCCGATGCGGTCTCGAATATCTCTTCGCGGGCTGCGCGGAGGCGATCTGCAGGCTTCGGGGCGCTCTCGACGATGTTCAGGAGACCGGCGAGATGCTGCGGCGCCAACCGGGTGCCAAGCATTTCGTCGAGCTTGATCATGTTGATGGGATCGGGGTGGGTAACATCACGCTCCCACTGGCTCACGGCTTGAACCGTGACATCAAGGGCCTTCGCGATGTGATGTTGCTTAAGGCCCTTGGCTTGGCGGGCGTCTCGGATGGCGTCTCCGAGAGAAGTGAGATGCGCGTTCATGTTCGCTCCATCGATTTGATGGAGAACTCATAACCTACTCATCTATTACTCGTCAACATATAATTAACGTCAGCGCACTCGCGAAATCTTTGCGACAATCACTTCTGCTCTTGGCCACTCGTCTTTCTGGAACGTGTGAGTTTCACCGTCGCTGTTGGCGACCGTCCAGCTAGATTCGTCCTCTTGGATCAGTGATCGGATCACCGCGTAGTACTCGTCACCTTCCGTCCTCGTAATGACGACTTCAGAGAGCGGGACGGGGGGTAGGTTGGGATTTACTACGACGATATCGCCGGGGCGGATGATGGGATTGATCTGATAATCCCTGGAGATGATCGCATACGCGTCCTTGACGTTTTGCACTGGAAACATGCGCGGGATCGTATCCGCAAATTGGGTGGTTCTGATGAGTCCCCCCTCCGATCCGTGCACTGGGGCCATCCCATACACCGGGATGTGAGTGCCTTCAGCAACGTCGAGCGACATGGTTTTCTCTCGAATGTAGGCCTTGAACGGCGCGTCGACAGCAGCCTGCTCCTCAGGGGTTCTGTCTGCCAAGGGCCTCCCCAGGTCATATCTCGCAATACCTAGAACCTTCTGGATTTCCGGAAGGGCCTTTGAGCTTCCAGTTACTCCTCGCTCAATTCGGTCGACAGTCTGTTGCGATGTGCCTGCCGCTTCGGCCAGTTGCGCCTGAGACCAGCCCCGCTCTTCGCGTGCAAGCTTCACTTCATCGCCGCGAGCCTTCGCCAAGCGGCTCAGCAGATCCTGTTTCCTTGTGTTCATCTCGTGACCCTCGTTTGTTTCCATGTGGGTGATTACTCGAAGGATGTAAAACACGTAACGAGTTAAATATGCGTTGATCATGGATAGAAATATGGGTAGGCTCTACTCGCCATGAAACGCAAAACCAACTCACATCAGATCACGCGGCTCCTTGAAGCCGCCATCACGATTGCCGGCTCCGAAGCAAAGCTCGGGGCGTTGGCTGGGTATTCTCAGAATGCCATCTGGTACGCGAAGCGAAACGGTCGCGTATCTGCCGAACTTGCATCTGCAATTGATCGCGCAACGAATGGCGCGATTTCGAAGTCACAGCTCCGGCCGGATATGTTCCCGCCAGTGCACGCCCCGCCGGTGTCCGCATGACGCCGCGTCTCAACCTCCCCGCTGACGAGATAACCCGGGCCGCGCAATGGCTCGCCGACGTCAGCAACTGGCCCGACCATCCGGCCGATCTCCTCGTCCACCGCTTCGACCTGAAGTCCTGGCAGGCCCGCAAGGCTGTCGAGAAGGCGAAGCGGATGCAGTTGCTGCGGAGGGTGCACGGATGACCGACGCCCACGACTGGAAGACGACATTTCAATCCGCGATGTACGAGTGCCCCGAGCTGCGCCAGAAGAAGGTTCACCGCGATCTGCTCGGCTTCATCCTGTTCAAGGCCAACCGCAAGTCAAAGTCCTGCTGGGTCAGCCAGAAGGAGATGGCGCGGGTGCAGGGCTGCTCGATTCGCAACATCAAGGAACTGCTTCGTGACCTGCAGGGCATAGGCGTGTTGATGCAGGTCCGGTTCTCGGCACTGCCGTTGAAGGACCAGAAGGCGATCAACAGCATCTCTCCGCGGGAAATGAGCAAGAATTCGAACGTCTATTTCCTGAGCGTCGGCTGGGCAAAGGATGTGCTCGACGAGGGCCGTGTAGAGACCCCGCGTAGGGGTGAAATCAGGATTTCCGAGGATGATCGGAATCGCGGTCGAAAAACGTCCAACAGCCGACGCCAGCGATATGCTCCGATTGTCCTATCGGAAGTCCCGCGTTCCCAGACCGTTGATGACCACGACGAGTGGCTATTCCTCAACGCGGTCGGCGAAAAAGGGGGAACTGCCAGTACCCCTATTCAAACGGCAAAAGGGGGAACTCCCACTACCGGTATATCTATAGAAGAATACCAAGCCGAAAACGCTGCGCCAAACATGGGGCAGGACGGCTCAACCATTCCCCTTTATTCCAGAGCAAAAAGTGGGACGACCTATCGTTCCTCGCTGACCTTCCAACACGCCAAACCTGATCAGCATGGTTACGGCGGTGGCGAAGCCATCGCTCCGGTTCCAAGGACGAAGTCTTTGGCCCGCCCGGAGGGCACTGAGCAAGACGCTGCGCGCGCGCCTGCGCCTGAAAGGAGAGCATCATGATCGATTGCCAGGTTATTCCATTCCCGCTTGCGGCGCGGGTAGGCAAAATCCGCAGATGTGCCGAGGTTCTTCAGTCTTCACCGAACCAGCCGGTGCGCGATGCGTACTGGCGGAAAACGGTGGCGCACTTGCGGGAAAAGCTCGAGGCGCTCGGTTTGCCCGATGAGGCTGTCCGCCACGAGATCCGCCAGTTCCGCTCGGCGGTTCAGCAGGAGTACCTGCGGCGCGACTACATCGTCTACGGCGCGGGCAATGCCCCGGACGGTGCGGCATGACAGAATTTGTCACCCTCAAGCCGGGGCAGTGGGTCTTGGCGTTCCATCAGCCCTATTTCTATCCGGGCTCCGACATGGCCGAGTGGCTGGAGCGGTTTACCTCAGACGGCGGCGGCTGGCTCGGGCACAAGGCCAGTGAAACCTTCGCCGTGCACAAAGTCGAGAAGGTCATGCCGAAGACCTACGTCGCCCAGGCATGGTGGCGCAGCGCGTCTAAGGACGAGGTCTGCCGCTATCCGCGAGGGACCGTTATCCAGGCATTCGCCACTCAGGCAGAGGCGATCGCGCTGAGGGACCGCTTCCACGCGATCGGCGTCAAAGCAACCGGTGACATCGAGAAGGAGGCCACGCGCCTCATTCAATCGTATGCGGCCAAGCGCGAGGCCAAGGCGCTGAAGGAAGTTCACGCCTGCCTGCCTCACATCTTCGGGAGCGCAAGATGAACGCTTGGCCAATTTCAATCGTATCGCTGGATCATTTCTTCGGCAGACACAATGAAGTTTGCCGCGATTGTTTCGCATGCTTTTCCGTAGTCGAAACAATATGTGCAAACTTCGTTGAGGGCTGCAAAAACGCTCTCTCGCTGCCAACGGACCGTATTGTCATTCGAGATGACCTCCGAAAAGTCATGTCTAAATTCGCGGAACCGCTCACGGAGAAAGGCCTGCGAAAAAGGAGTGGGAAACTCAATATCCGACTCGAGTCGCTGCAAGACACCTGCCTGAGCAGACTTTTCAAGCTCGTCAATTGTGTCGCTGACAGTGAGCCAGTCGAAATCCGGCAAGTCGAGATCTCGCATCATTGCAATCTCGGCCATAGCTTGAAGCTCATCTGCAGCGGACCTCGCCGCGTGTGCAAGGGCCAGCAATCCCCTGAGTTCCAACCGGAATCCATCTTGTGCTTGGGCACTGGCAACTCGGACTTGCTTGGAGAGATAGAGGATTGTGGGAACGGCAGCTATGACCGCCAGCACTCCGCTCAATGCGGAGATCCACTCTCGCAGACAGTGCTCGCCGACCGCTCCAGTGCAGGCCTCATCGACGAATACGGTCCTGGCGGCGAGATAGGCCAGCAGTGCCGAAGCCATAACCCACGCAAGTCCCCAACCCATCCAGTATCCAAGATCCTTGTCCAGAAATTTCATTGGTTCCACCGCGCCATCGTTCTCGATTGGTATCTATCCGCGGGAAGTCGACAGCGGCAAGTGCAACCTCTCGGGGCGTTCACATGAGCACGATCCTCTTCGACATCATCAAACTCAAGCTGCGGATGCCGAGCACTCTGCGATTTCTCGGCGGCGTTGGGCTCACACTGGCGTTCGTTGGCGTGCTCATCCACTTCTTCGCAATCCCATATCCCTTCTACGTCACGCCGACGCTGACGGGCCCGGGATGGCTGCTCTGGCTGTATTGCCACTTTCGTTTGAAGCGTTTCGAGGGCCATCCGATGACCTACCAGTTTCCCGAATCTCTCGCCGCGCTGCGCAAGTACCTCAAGTCGAAAGGCTTCGAAGGCGATAGCGTGAAGACTTCCCGGCAGGCGGCATTTGTCGCGCAGCAGCTCCTCGGCACGCGGGTGAAGTTTCCGCCGCAGGGGCAGGACATGCACCTAGTGCTGATCGAGATCCAGAAGGCGGTACCGGTCAGCACAAAAGGTAACCAGCGGTTACCTTTCCCCGAAAGCTCCAATTCCAACAAAGGCATAGCAAACCGGAAGACCAAGCGCCGAAAAGGCGACAAAATCCCTCCTTTTGCAAAATCGAGCAAGCATAACAAGGACTTCGGTCCGCACCTGTTTGCCGAGGGAGTCCACATCTTCTGCGATGGTGCCTGCGAGCCAAATCCAGGCGCCGGCGGCTGGGGCTACGCGGCCTACCGCGATGGCGTGGAGATTGAGGCATTCCACGGCGGTAATGCGGCCACGACGAACAACCAGATGGAATTGCTGGGGCTGCTCAATGCTATCGAGAAGGCGAAAGCGCTTATCGGCAAGTTCGGCGCGCTCGTCACCGTCTGGTGCGACAGCCAGTATTGCGTCGAAGGCGCGAATGTCTGGGTTCAGACATGGAAGGCGAGGGGCTGGAACAAGAAGAAGTTGAACAGTCCGAACCGTGCCGGCGGTGAAATCAAGAACCTCGAGCTATGGCAGGCGATCGACGCGGCGCTTGGTGATGCGCTGATCACAGGCAGCCTCGCAATCAACTGGGTGAAGGGCCACGCCGGCATAGTCGGTAACGAGCGCGCGGACGAACTGGCGGAGATCGGGCGGCAGGAGGCCATGGAACTTCCGGGCAATCGCCCGGAGGTCGGTGAGGACCTCGACGAGCGCTACCGCCAGATCATGGGGGCGGCGTGAACAGACAGCCAGGCGTCAACCTGCATCGGTTCCTTGAGGGCTTCGGCGTCAAGGTTCGGCCGTACCACGAGAGCCGCACGCCGCGGCCTGCCAACATCGTCTACGGTGGGAGATACGTCCGGCGCCTCATCCACAAGGACGCCGAGCGGTGCGGGCTCACCATCCGATGCATCCAGGCCAGCAACCCGACCTGCTTTGAAGACGTCATTGTCTTCTCGGTCTGGAACGTAATAGGCGCGCACTTTGCCACAGCTGCCCCGAGGAGCGTGATTACGGCATTCGGGCGCACCGATCTTGCCGAAGTCAAAGAACGCGCTCTGCGCCTCTCTGTGGGCGAAGCCGGAAGGCTGGCAAAGACCGTCACCACCATCAGCATCCTGCTTGCGCAGGAAATCATTGAAGAGGACCACGCCGCATGAAGATCACCCAGGACGCCGCCATCGTGCTCGAGCGACTCATCGAGGCGATGGAAACCGATATCGCTTTGCCGACGCCGATCGGCCCGCAGGTCTTCGGCTCCTCAATGCCCGACTACGTGCAGACCCATGCCGAGTGGTTCGCCAACAAGAGAGAAGACCTCGCCGAGACGGGAGGGAAGCGCACCCGATCCTATGAGGCTGCAGAGCGCCGCCGGACAGAGCGACGGGCGAGGTGCAGCAAGGAACGGATATCAAGGATGGAGGAAGCTTTCAGCTGGGTGCTCGGCAACGTCGCCGACGTGGAACATCGCAAGGTGCTGCTCGCTTACGCCGAGGTGAAGGCCCGCGGATGGCAATGGGACCGCTTCATCCAGAACCGAAACCGCCGAAATCCGGCACAAAATGCATGGGTGAAACGAACGGTTCAGAGGTGGATAGTCCTATCTCTTCAATGCATTGCGGACAATATTCCCAAGGACGATCACTCCTTGCCCATGAACGCGGATTTACTATTGGCCCAGATTGAGGGAGAAAGCACGGGCAAATCAATAAGATCGGATTTGCGTTCGTGGATGTCGCCCGATGGAAAACCTTCCTATCGCAGGACGATGTAAATCCGGGCTCCACGGGTTCGCCTCAAGTCCGGGCACATCGCCCGGCTGGTGGAATGGCCTGCGCCGGTTCAGCCGCCTCTTCCGAGGATGCCGCAGAAGACGCCAAAGAAATATAGGCCCCCGACGGTCAGGCCAGAGCCCAACATCACAAGCAAGAGGCGCCGGCTGGCGCGCTCTTCATTTTCCCGGTTCGGCGGCGGATCGTCGACGTTGTCAAATTCGGACAGGTGATATGTATCGCTCATCGTAGCACCTCACTCCGATCGGTTGATCGCATGCGGTGTGGCTTCGGGTTGAGTTTCACCGGGTGTCCAAAACACGATGTAGATGCCGGCCAAAAGCGCAGCGATCGCCGAGATTACGACGACGAAGCTGCTCATACCGGCTCTGGCTTTGGGTCCTGTGTCTCGCATGCAATACGAACCGGCGAGCGCCGCGAAGGTTCCCGGCGCCGTTCTAAGCGCCCCGCAAAGACTTTAAAGGGTAAGGTTCACAGCGAACGCCAGGATCAGAAAGACGACCGCAGCGCCGCCCGCGATTCACCAGACATTGCCACTCCCCTAGCGGATCCGAAACCCTCATCAGGCATCTGCTGCGACTGTGGTCTCCATCCAGTCTCGATGACGCCTTTCATCTTCACAGGCCGCGAGAAAGAAGGCCTTTGACTCGGGCAATGCATCCTCGTGCCGAGCGGCATTTTCGTAGGCGGAGACGGTGTCGTCTTCATTAGTTTTCATGGCTCGCAGCAGAGCCTTGTCCCCGAAAATGTTGACGAGGGCGAGCTTTCCGGTCGTGAGATACTGCTTCATATCGCCTTCGGTCGGAGCTTCGACCCCGATTTCGCCCGCTATGCGATTGAGCACCTGAAGATGATACGTATGATCGTTTTTGAAGCTAGAGATCTGGTCTTTGAACCGGGTGTCGTCCAGCCGTTCGATGCAACAGTCGTATGCGGCGATAGCATCGTGCTCCAGAAGAATGAGATTCTTGATAAGCGACGCGAACTCTGATTCGTTTCCGAAAAGCGTAACCATGTTTGTAACCTCCGTGGTTTAGGGACGGAGGAACAGGCTCACTAGAGTGAATGTTCCGAGTGGCCAGCCCTTGTAGCCCACGAAAGCGCGGCGATCAGAGATACGACTTTTCATCAAGACCCATAGGCGCCCTTGTTCGGATGCCTCGGCGCTTCTGAATTCACCGCCGTCCGCCCCTCTTTCAGATCGGGTTTACTGGCGGTTCCCGAAACACGCTCGGCGTCGCCGCTTCCCTTGGCGGGTTTCGGCTGCTTGTGCTCCCTCGCTGCGGGATGCGTCCCGTCCGAGATGCTACCCGGATGAGGATCTTCAACGACCGGAGTGGGCTTTACGGTTTTGCTGTCATCGGGGTTTGTCATGGCTGCTCTCCTTTTCGGGAGAACGCCATCGCGCCTCAGCCGGTTCCTCTCTCACTCAGAACCACTGCCACGCCATCCAGAAGCAGGCGTAGGCGGTGATGCCGATCACAAACAACCAAGCGATTTGCCGAGCCATGACGCAATACCTCCTTTGGTTCCAGCAAGGGGGCAGGATGCAACAATGGCAGGACGAAAGTCGATAGGCTTCTCAGATGGTTCTCTTGGTATCCTCGACAGAAGCAGAGGTTGAATTCTACCGGAGGCGTTCAGGCAGCCACCATCTAAGTTTGCCCCGGGTATAAGGGATCAGTCCCTGGCCGCTTTGGGAAGCAAGCCCCATCGCATAGGCTTCCGCCTCTGCCGCGGTCGCGAAGGTTCGGGCCCATGGCCTCTCTCCTTGAAGGGGAGGGCAGTAAACCGTTGCATTGGTCGACCCGATTGGGTGACTAATGAGCACCCTCTCATAGGCTTCATCAGCACGAACGTCATAGTAGATCTTGTTGTCGTTCATCGGAATTCCAAGGTTAGCCGATACCAGCCTTGAAGGATGCAACGCCTGATCGCAGGAGTCGATAGGGGCACCTTACGGCCTCCACCGTCTAGGCCGTCTACGCGAAGCGACCGCCGAGAGCAGGAAGCTGTCCCAATCGACGTCAGTGACAGTGAGAGCCACCGCGCTTGTTGTCCCGATGGCACCCATTGGCGTCGGTGCCGCCGCTGTGTGCGAATGCAGTTGGGGCAAGGGACACCGCCAACATCAAAGCAAGAATAAGTCGAGCTACTTTCATTACGTCCTCCTATTGAAAATCAAATTCACCACCCGCCGGACCTATAGGACGCGGCCCGTCTCCCACATCGCCTGCCCCTCGAATCATACTGCCATTCATATTGGCAGGGGCCGGAGTAGGTTGGGTAATAAGGGCCTCCACAGTTGTTGTTGGCGCAAACGGCAACGGCGGTGCCGATCAACGCAAGGCCAACGACGGCGGCCGCGGCCTGGTTCTGTTGTTGCACCATGTGGTGGCATTCAAGTGGATTGATCCCGCGGCGGGCCAGTTCAGCAGTCAGGTCGATCAGGTAGCTCTGGTCCCGCGCTCGATGAACGTTCGGCACAAACCCGCCTTGCTGACTTTGTGCGGGGCTTTCCGAAACTCTGAATATGACGTGGCGCAAGCCGTGAGCGCGCACGAAAGAACGGCGGCGGACAGCGTTCGCCACGCACGATTGAATGCCATCATGAAAGTCCCCACCCTAGGGCGCATCATGGCACAACTGAAAAAAGAGTCGAGTCACACTTCGAACGAGCACAAGGAACGTCACATGATCGGAATGAACCTTCGTTGCCCCATCGCCGGTATCACCGGCACCGTGGACGCGCTGGCCGTTCAGCCTGATGGCAAGGCGCTGGCCCGCATTGCTGACCACTGGCTCTATGTCGACAGCCTGGTCCGGGCATAGTCCGGCCGATCTCTCAAACTCGATTGGAGACTAACCGATGACCATCCGTCGTCCGAACCCGCATAAGCTTATCGTCGGCCCGAATGATGTCGTCGACTTCGGCGGTGCCGTTGCCGGCGCTTCGATTGTCGTCGGTGCCGAAAACACCAACGTTCGCGCCATCACCATCCAATTGAAGGACGGGCAGGGCAAGGATCTCGCCACCCGTGCCGCCGTCGAGATCGCCGTCTTCGCCGATGCGAACGGTGATGCGTTCGTCGCGACCGGCGGCTCCACCGGCATTGCCATCGGCACCGATGGCGCGCTACTGCCGATCGTTGCCAAGAAGCTATTCAAGGCCGTGTCCGAAGCGGATGGCGATATTGACCTGACGTGGACGGACACCGGCACCGAGCCCGCTTTTCTCGGCGTGATCCTGCCAAGCGGCAAGATCGTCATGAGCGCTGCGCTCACCAACGCGTGAGAAGGCGTTACAGGCCAGAGCACCGGGCGCTCTACAATCACCCGGCCTGGCAGCCGCTTCGCAAGGCGGTCTTTCTCCGTGATGGTTATGTCTGCCAATGGCCGGGGTGCGGCAAGCCGCTTATCGGCAAGGGCAATGCCCCAGATGCGCCAGTCGCCCACCACAAGCGGGATCACAAGGGTGACCTGAAGCTCTTCCTCGATCGCGAGAACATCATGGCGACCTGCAAGGAATGCCATGACGGCGCCATCCAGCGCGCCACGCATCGCGGTTACATTGCTGGCCACGACGAGAATGGCCGGCCGATTGATCCCGATCACCCTTGGAATAGGAGCACTTCATGAACGAAGAGCTTGAACTAGCGCTGGCCTACTGGCGCACAATGGCACCGCAGCCCAAGGCGCTCGTCTACTGCAACGCCATCGAGGCGCGGCTGAAGGGCATCGAGACGAAAGACATCGTCGTAGACCACGAACTGGTGAACGCCATCACTCGCGGCGCATCGATCGCCCGGGCCAAGGGTATCGAGATCAAGGGCACTGAGGCAGACCAGCCGGCCGATGCTACCTCCAAGCAGGATGACAAGCCAAAGGCCAAGACGGGCCGGAAGCGGAAGGCAGGCTAATGGCCAAGCTCGCACCAAGCAGCGCGGGGATATTGGTCCGTCATTACGAAGACGGCAAGATGCGCGTGTTCATTGACGGCAAGCCGATCTGCGGTGTCGTGAACGTCGAGGTGAAGCAGGCCGGCAAAGACCGGGCGACGTTGCACCTTGAGATCGTCGGTGTAGCGTACAGGATGGAAACGTCACCCCTTGGAGTGAACCAGGACAGGGCGGAGACCGTAGGCGGCGAACTCGTCCCGACGGCCGATGACAGGGGACAGCCGCCTCGCGATTGGTGAGCGACGAGTTCACTGCCCCACCCCCCCTGTTTTTTAAAGCGATGCCGTTTTCTCCACACCCGCTGTCCCCCTTCATTTGCACTGAGATCAACAAGAAAGGGGGGTAGGGTGGTCAAGGTAGTTCAACCCGCCTTCGACCGCGTCTTCCAAGGCGACGAAGGCGCCGCCGAACTGGCGAAGGTTCTTTGGAAAGAGACCGTTGCCGCACTCAAGGAACTCGATGCCGCGACGGCCGCCAACCTGGCGCGCGCCGATCGGTACGTCCGGGCGAAAGTCGAGTTCGAAAACCTCTATCCGATGGCGTTTCAGCAAGGCCCGGTCCTGAAGGGCGAAGAGGGCGGCGAGTATTTCAATTACCGCTGGAGCGCCTGCGAGAAGCTGAACGAGCGGATGCTGAAACTGGAAAAGGCTATGTTCGGTGAAGCAGCAGTCAAAGCGAGCGCGAAAAAGCCCGCCGCCGGCTCCACTGCCGCCGACGAGTTCCTTGGACCCAACCACGGCCTACGCCAGTAAGGTCATTACGGGGGAAATCATTGCAGGCCGGTTCGTCCGCGCCGCATGTAAGCGCCACCTCGACGACCTGAAGGAAGGCCACAAGCGCGGGCTCCGCTTCGACATCGAGCAAGCGGGCAGGGCTCTTCGGTTCTTCCCGGCGATGTTCACGGTTACGGCCGGTGAGAAGGTGGGCCAACCGTTCTATTTGCTGGACTGGATGACGTTCGTTGTCGGTTCGCTCTTCGGCTGGCGCAATGCTGACGGCTCCCGCCGCTTCCGGCATGCGTGGATCGAGACAGGGAAAGGACAGGCGAAATCGCCGCTCATGGGCGCGATCGGCGTGTACATGATCGGCTTTTGCGGCGTGAAGCGCGCGGAGGCCTACGCCATCGCGAACGACAGGGACCAGGCTAAGGTTCTCTTCGACGATGCTGTGGCGCTGTGCCGCGCGGAAATTCCCGGCAAGGATGGGGAGACGCTGGAGAGCCGCGGCACGGTCGTTATTCGCGGCGTCGGCGACAACGCGTGGAAGATCGAAGTCCCGGGGATGGAGGCGAAGTTTCTGCCGGTCGCCACCGGTGACACGATCTCAGGGCCAAAGCCTATCGCGGTTTTCGGCGACGAGATCCACGAGATGAAGACCGACAAGGCCATCGAGTTGTGGAAAGCCGCTATCGACAAGATGAGCGGCGATCCGCTGATGATCCTTGGCACGAACACGCCGGCCGCAGACCAGGCCGTCGCCACCAACCGGTCGCTGTTCTACCAGCGCGTCGCCGAGGGTGTCATCCGAGATGACAGTGCCTTCTCGTACATCGCGCGCGTCGACGAGAGCGACGATCCGTTCAACGATGAATCGTGCTGGATAAAGGCGCTTCCGGCGCTCGGAATCACCTATCCGATCGACAACGTTCGGCGCCGCGTCGAGACCTCGAAGCACATTGCGTCGGAAAGGTTGACGACTGAGCGGCTGTACTTCGGCAAACCGGTCGGTTCCTCGGGCTTCTGGTTGCCGGATGAGCAGGCATGGAGGCGGTGCCTGGGGCCGGTTTCGACCGAGAAAGTGAAGAAATTTCCGTGCTTTCTTGCACTGGATTTGTCGCAAAAGAACGATTTGACCGCGCTTTCGGCGTGCTGGCGGAGCCCAGACGACAAGTTGACGTTGAAGACGTGGTACTGGACGACGCGGGGCGGGCTGGCGAGGCGAGAGGCCAGGGACGCGATCCCGTACACCGCCTTTGAGGCCGAAAACTATCTGACGATCTGCGAAAGCGTGACGATCGACTACACGTTCGTTGCGCAACAGGTTGCTGCGCTACGCGCCGAGTTCGAGGTCGACAGTCTGACGGTAGATCCGGCCTATGTGACCACCTTCATCAAGGATGCCGCCGAGGTGGGCCTTCAGGTCTGGCGCTACATGGGGCCGAAGGAGCCGGCGGGCTCTGGTCTGAAGATCGTCACCCACGCCCAGGGCACCAAGATCGCGTTCGAGGACCGGCAACTCTGCATGCCGCATTCCATCAGCCGCATGACGGACAAGATCCTCAAGGGTGAAGTGCTCATCGAGGAAAACAAGCTGACCGACGTTTGCGCGTCCAACGTGGTCCTTTACGCCGACGGGATAGGAAACCAGATGTTCGACAAGAACCGGAGCCGCGGCAAGATCGACGGCATGGTCTCCAAGGCCATGGCCGTAGGTGCGTCCAAATCGGACACGAAGGCCAAGCGCAGCTATATGTCGCGCGGGGTGCGCGTCGCATGAAGTGGCCATTCTCGCTTTTCCAGACCAAGGACCGGGACCTCAACGGGAACCGGTTCCATCAGGAGTATGTCATCGAACGCGATATCATCGCGACCGAGAAGCACCTGAAGGTGACCGCATCGCTTGCTGCCGGCCTGCGGATCGCCGAGGGCGTGGCCGCGATGCCGATCATCACCGGCCTGAAGTCCTACGACGACATGGGCCGTATGATCCGCATGCCTGTCGTCGAGGGCGAACTGGCCGAACGGCTAGGCCAGAAGCCGAACGACTACATGACGCCGATCGAGTTCGTCGAGTGCCTGACCCTGCATGCGGTCTTCGACGGTGTCGGCCGGGCCTACATCGACCGCGGATATCGAGGCCGCATCAAGCGGCTGATCCCGATCGTCGACGGACAGGTCCGCACGGTTCGCGACCCGGAAACTGCGAAGGTGACCTATTCCGGCAGCATTCCCGGTATCGGCTCGGTCGAAGGGCTGACCCGGGAAGATTTCATCGAGATTTCGAACCCCCGCTGGGACGATCTCGAAGGCTTGGACATCACCTCGGAGATCAAGAAAGTTCTCGGGCTTTCGATGACGCTGGAAGAGCGCCAGGTCGACGACGGCAAGAAGAAGGCGGTCCGCGGCTACATCACCACCGATCTGACCCTAGGTGACGACGCGGCGGCGGCAATTGAGGAGGCGTTGAAGGACAAGCTGCCCGGGACGCCGATCTTCGATACCGGTGCCAACTACAAGAGCATCGTACCGACGCAGGCCGAAATGGAGCTGCTGGCGACGCGCAAATTCCTCATCGAGGAGGTGGCGCGGGCCTACGGCATTCATCCGATTTTTCTCGCGCATGACGCCGCCGGTCAGTCTCTGACCCGTATCGCTGATGCGATGGATTATCACGTCACGGTCACGCTTCAGCCGTGGGCGCGGCGCTGGGAGCAGGGCATTGCGTTTTCTATGCTCAAGCCGAACCAGTTCGTGAACCTCGACGAGACGCAATATTACCGCGGCGATCTCAAGACGATCGGCGAGTA